>NZ_JBFBNW010000004.1:0-496854 GCF_040683955.1 Streptomyces sp. NPDC093111
TCTCGGGCTTTCCTCCGGGCGCTTCCTTCGTTCTTGCGTTTCCGACTCTATCAGATCTTTCCGATCCGATTTCCTCGGTGCTTTCCGGTCCCTTTCGCTTTCGCTCCGGGCCCTTCCGGCGGTTCCGACTCTATCAGATCCTTTCGGGCCTGACTCCCAGTCAGCGGGGTTTGTCTTCCCGGCTGTTGGGCCGTTCCGACGAGTGAGACTTTAGCGGATTCCTTGCCCCCGAAGCGAATCGGGCGGCTCGCGCCCAATCCTTCGAACGCGGATTCCTCATTTCGCAAAAACGCACGGAAAGCAATGACGGCATCGACGAATCGACACCGTCTGGTGCTCAAGTGGGTCTTGCGGAATGGCTGTCCGGGGCCGACCGGGGTCGGTGCTCACGTCGGACAACTCGGAGAACACTACGGATCCGGTAATCCCGTGTCAACCCCGGTCCTCGGGCGTAGCCTCTCCGTATGACCACGCATGCGCACACCACCCAGTGGTGGGCCGCCTGACCCGGCGGCCCTGACTGACGCATGCACAAACGGCCGCCGCCTCGGCGGCCGTTTCGCGTTTCCCCCTCCGGGAGGCCGGCCGACGGGCCGGCGGCGCTTCGGAGAGAGGGAGACGGACGCGATGACGCGGATCTTCAGTGGGATCAAGCCGACCGGGCACCTGACGCTGGGCAACTACCTCGGGGCCGTGCGGCGGTGGGTCGAGGTCGACCAGCACCAGGCCGACGCGCTGTTCAGCGTGGTGGACCTGCACGCGCTGACCGTGGAGCACGATCCGGCGCGGGTGCGGCGGCTGAGCAGGCAGGCGGCGACGCTGCTGCTCGCCTCGGGGCTCGATCCCGAGCGGTGCACCCTCTTCGTACAGAGTCATGTGGACGAGCACGCCCGGCTCTCCTATCTGATGGAGTGCACGGCCACCGACGGCGAGCTGCGGCGGATGATCCAGTACAAGGAGAAGAGCGTCCGGGCGCGGGCGGCCGGGCAGAGCGTGCGGCTGTCGCTGCTGACGTATCCGGCGCTGATGGCGGCGGACATCCTGGCGTACGCGACGGACGAGGTGCCGGTCGGTGCGGACCAGACGCAGCACGTGGAGCTGACCCGGGATCTCGCGGTGCGGTTCAACCAGCGGTACGGGCGGGTGTTCACCGTGCCGAAGGCGACGCACCCGGAGGTGGCCGCGCGGGTCATGGATCTGCAGGACCCCACGTCGAAGATGGGGAAGTCGCACGAGAACGGGGCCGGGATCGTCTATCTGCTCGACGAGGCGGAGACGGTGCGGCGGAAGGTCGTGCGGGCGGTCACGGACAGCGGGCGCGAGGTCGTGTACGACCGGGAGGCGAGCCCGGGGGTGGCGAACCTGCTGGATCTGCTGGCCGCGGCGACGGGGGCGAGTCCGGACGGGCTGGCCGGCGCGTACGACTCGTACGGCGCTCTGAAGAAGGACACGGCGGAGGCGGTCGTCGAACTGCTGCGGCCGGTGCGGGAGCGGCACGCGGAGCTCGCGGCCGATCCCGGGTACGTCGACGGGGTGCTGCGCGCGGGCGCGGAGCGGGCGCGCGGGATGGCGCGGCCGTTGGTCGACGCGGCCTATCGGGCGGTCGGGCTGCTGCCGGCCGTGTGACGGAAGGCGGTGCGGTAGTCGCGCGGGCTGGTGCCGAGGTGCGAGGCGAAGTGCTGGCGCATGGTGACCTCGCTGCCGAAGCCCGCGCGGCGGGCCACCTCGGGGAGGGGGTGGTCGGTGCGTTCGAGGAGCTTCTGCGCGGCGGCCACCCGGCGGCCGATGAGCCAGTGCAGCGGGGTGGTGCCGGTGGTGGCCTGGAAGTGGCGGGCGAAGGAGCGGGGGGACATGCCGGCGCGGGCGGCGAGGCTCGCGACGGTGTGCGGCTGGTCGAGGTGGGCGAGCGCGTGGGCGCGGACGGCGGCGAGGGCGTCGGCGTCGCGGTCGGCGCGCGGGGTGGGGTGCTCGATGAACTGGGCCTGGGTTCCGGTGCGGAAGGGGGCGGTGACCATGGAGCGGGCGATGGTGGCGGCGGTCTCGGCCCCGTGGGCGGTGCGGACGAGGTGGAGGCAGAGGTCGATGCCGGCGGCGGTGCCCGCGGAGGTCCAGATGCCGGTGTCCTCCACGTAGAGGGCCTCGGGTTCGACGCGGACCCGGGGGTGGCGGGCGGCCAGCTCCGGGGCGAGCTGCCAGTGGGTGACGGCCCGGCGGCCGTCGAGGAGGCCGGCGCGGGCGAGGACGAAGGCGCCGGCGCAGAGCGCGGCGACGGGGATGCCGGCGGTGTGGGCCTGGCGCAGGGCTTCCAGGACGGCGGCGGGGAGCTCGGCGTGCGGGTCCTCGATGCCCGGGACGACGACGAGGTCCGTGGGGGTGAGCTCGGTCAGCCAGCGGAGCGGGCGGTCGGGGGTGAGGGTGAGGCCGCCGCGCAGGGGGACGGGGGTGGCCGGGTCGGCGGCGGCGCGGTGGAGGGCGAACGGCGGGACGCCTCGGGTGGTGCGGTCGGTGCCCCAGACCTCGGTGATGACGGAGACGTCGAAGGCGCGGATGCCGGGGAAGGAGAGGAGGGCGATGCGCTGGGGAACCATGGCTGGCAGTTAACCATCGGTCGCTGGCTTTTCTCCCTCTGGGGCGGGGAGCGGGGGCGGGCCAGGATCGTGGGCATGGAGAACATGGAGAGCTTGGAGATCGAAGCGAACGCGGCGCTGGTCGTCATCGACGTACAGAAGGGGTTCGACGACGCGGGGTTCTGGGGGCGGCGGGACAACCCGGACGCGGAGGGGAACATCGCGGCCCTGATCGACCGGTGGCAGGAGTCGGGGCGGCCGGTGGTGTTCGTGCGGCACGACTCGGTGCGGGAGGGTTCGCCGCTGGAGGCGGGGAGCGAGGGCAACGCGTTCAAGGACTTCGTCGAGGAGCGGCGGGGGAAGGGGCGGGGGCCCGAGCTGCTGGTGACGAAGCAGGTGAACTCGGCGTTCTACGGGCAGCCGTCCCTCGACGTCTGGCTGACCGGGGAAGACGTCGCGCAGATCGTGGTCGTCGGGATCCAGACGAACATGTGCAACGAGACGACCGCGCGGATGGGCGGCAACCTGGGGTACGACGTGGTGTTCGCGCTGGACGCGATGCACACCTTCGACCTGGCCGGGCCGTTCGGGTGGACGGCGACGGCGGAGGAGCTGACCCGGGCGACGGCGGTGTCGCTGCACGGCGGGCAGTTCGCCCGGGTCGTGACCACTCAGGACGTGCTGAAGGGCGCGGCGCGCGCGGGCCGCTCCTAGGGCGGTGCCCGGAGCGGCTTCCGGGAGCCGGTCAGCCGTTGCCGGAGGCGAGCTCGCGGCTGCGGTCGCGGGCGGCTTCCAGGGCGGCGATGAGGGCGGCGCGTACGCCGTGGTTCTCCAGTTCGCGGATGGCGCTGATGGTGGTGCCGGCCGGGGAGGTGACGGCCTCGCGCAGTTTGACCGGGTGCTCGCCGCTGTCGCGGAGCATCACGGCGGCGCCGATGGCGGCCTGGACGATGAGGTCGTGGGCCTGGGCGCGGGGCAGGCCGAGGAGGATGCCGGCGTCGGTCATGGCCTCGACGAGGTAGTAGAAGTACGCCGGGCCGGAGCCGGAGAGCGCGGTGGCGGCGTCCTGCTGGGACTCGGGGACGCGCAGGGTCTTGCCGACGCCGCCGAAGATCTCCTCGGTGTGGACGAGGTGCGTGTGGGTGGCGTGGCTGCCGGCGGAGATCACCGACATGCCCTCGTCGACGAGGACGGGCGTGTTGGGCATGACCCGGACGACCGGGGTGCCCGTGGCGAGGCGCTCCTCGATGAAGGCGGTGGGGATGCCGGCCGCGGCGCTGATGACCAGGCGGTCGTTGGCGACGTGGGGGGCGAGTTCGTCGAGGAGGCGGCCCATGTCCTGGGGCTTCACGGCGAGGATGAGGATGTCGGCGCGCTTGGCGGCGTCGGCGTTGGTGACGGCCTCGACGCCGTAGCGGGCGTGGAGCTCCTCGGCGCGTTCGGTGCGGCGGGCGGTGACGAGGAGGTTCGCGGGGCGCCAGCCGGCGCGGATCATCCCGCTGAGGAGTGCCTCGCCGATCTTGCCGGTGCCGAGGACTGCGACGGTCTGGGTCATGGGTCTTTCACCTCGCCGGAGGGGCCTGTGCGTGCGTCTGCGGGACATCCTCGCACCGGGGCGGCGGGTGGTGCGGCGGCTGTCCGAGGGGCGGTCACGCGGGGGCGGTCGGATGGGGCGGTCGGATGGGGCGGTCGCGTCGGGCGGTCGCGTCGGACGGTCGCGTCGGGCGGTCACGCGGTGCGGCGGCGGAGGGTGGCGGCGCCGAGTCCGAGGACGAGGACGGCGCAGCCCGCGACGACCAGGGCGTCGCGGACGAAGGTGCCGGTGACGTCGGTGTGGCGCAGGACCTGGTTCATGCCGTCGACGGCGTACGACATGGGCAGCACGTCCGAGATGGCTTCGAGGGCGGGGGCCATGCGGTCGCGCGGGGTGAACAGGCCGCAGAGCAGCAGCTGGGGGAAGATCACCGCCGGCATGAACTGGACGGCCTGGAACTCGGAGGCGGCGAAGGCCGAGACGAAGAGGCCGAGGGCGGTGCCGAGGAGGGCGTCGAGGAGGGCGACCAGGAGCAGCAGCCAGGGGGAGCCGACGACGTCGAGGCCGAGGAACCAGACGGCGAGGCCGGTGGCGAGGACGGACTGGGCGACGGCGACGAGGCCGAAGGCGAGCGCGTAGCCGGCGATGAGGTCGCCCTTGCCGAGGGGCATGGCGAGGAGGCGTTCGAGGGTGCCGGAGGTGCGTTCGCGCAGCGTGGCGATGGAGGTCACCAGGAACATGGTGATGAGCGGGAAGATGCCGAGCAGCGAGGCGCCGATGCCGTCGAACGTCGAAGGGCATGGGGTCTCCCCACCGCAGGTAGGGGAGGCGTCGAAGACGTAGCGGAGCAGGAAGAGCATCACGCAGGGCACGAGGAGCATCAGCGCGATCGAGCGCGGGTCGTGCCGCAGCTGGCGCAGGACGCGGGCGGCGGTGGCGAGGGTGCGGGCGCTGCTCATGGGCGGGGCTCCTCGGCGGAGGCGGAGGCGGAGGCGGTGACGGTTCCCGCGGCTGCGGGGGCGGGGTGCTCGGCGGCGGTGGCGCGGGCGGCGGCCGCGTCGACGAGGTGGAGGAACGCCTCCTCCACGGTCGCGGTGTCGTTGCGGTGGCGCAGGGCCTCGGGGGTGTCCTCGGCGAGCAGTGCGCCCTCGCGGAGCAGGAGGAGCCGGTGGCAGCGTTCGGCCTCGTCCATGACGTGGGAGGAGACCAGGATCGTGGTGCCCCGGTCGGCGGCGATGTGGTGGAAGAGCTCCCACAGGTCGCGGCGCAGGACGGGGTCGAGGCCGACGGTGGGTTCGTCGAGGACGAGCAGGTCGGGCGTGCCGAGGAGGGCGACGGCGAGCGAGACGCGGCTGCGCTGGCCGCCGGAGAGGCGGCCGGCGAGGGCGTCGGCGTGGCCGGTGAGGGCGACGTCGGCGAGGGCCCGGTCGACGGCGGTGCGGCGGTCGGCGCGGTGGGCGCGGCCGGGGGTGAGGACGGCGGCGAAGTAGTCGAGGTTCTGCCGGACGGTGAGGTCGTCGTAGACGGAGGGGGCCTGGGTGACGTAGCCGATGCGGGGGCGCAGGGCGGGGTCGCCGGCCGGATGGCCGAGGACGTCGAGGGTGCCGGTGACCTTGGCCTGGGTGCCGACGACGGCGCGCATCAGGGTGGTCTTGCCGCAGCCGGAGGGGCCGAGGAGGCCGGTGATGCGGCCGGCCGGGACGGTGAAGTCGAGTCCGCGCAGGACGGTGCGGTCGCCGCGTACGACGGTGAGGCCGGAGGCGACGACGGCACCGGTGCCGGTGGGGTCGCCGGCACCACCCGTCTTATTCATCATGTGATGAATAATGGGCCGGGTCGGGCCCCGTGGCTAGTCCCCGGGCGGCTAGCCCTTCTTCTTCTTGCGCGCGGAGGGGTTGCCCGCGCTCCGCGCGCGGCGCTTCTCGAAGCGGGCGAGGGCCGTCTCGTACTCCGTGCGGCGCAGCTTCTCGCCGGGGGCCTCCGTGAAGGAGCGGGCGAAGTACGCGAGGAGGGAGCCGATGAAGCCGATGAGCTTCAGGGTGCGCAGCGACTGCTCGCGGGCCGGGTCGGCGGGGCGGCTGCCGAAGCCCTCCCAGGTCTTGCGGAAGGCGATGGCGCTGCAGACCGCGAACATCACGACCACCAGCGTGTTGACGAAGCCGCCGACCTGCGCGATCTCCAGGCCCTGGTACGCGAAGCGCAGCACGAAGCAGCCCGCCACGGCGGCCAGCAGCGAGCCGGCGGCCACGCCGACGCGGCGCAGCGCGTACTGGTCGGTGTGGTCGACCCAGCTCGTTCCGAAGAAGCGGATCTCTTCGGGCTGCGGTCCTGCGGGGGTGCGGTTCTCGTCGCTCACGGGATCGATTATCCCCGGTGGGCGACGAAAACCGGTGAGGCCTTAGGCCCCTGAAGGCCCCGGGAAAGCCCCGGGGCCCGGCCCCGGAAGCCCGGGACTAGCCGCAGCGGCGGGCCACGTAGCCGTCGCTGCCGGTGTGGACGTACGCGTCGGAGGCATACTCGCCCGGCGCGATGTTGTCCCAGATGTTGGTGGTGCCGTACGGGCCGGTGACCCAGGTGCCCGGCATCTGGCAGTAGATCGCCACCGTGCTGCCCGCCGCGAGCGAGCGGACGACCGGATACTGGGTGCCCGGGCCCGAACGGACGTTGAGCCGGGTGCCCGGGGCGACCGAGTAGCGGGTGGTGGCCGTCGTGGCCGATTCGGTGCTCATCGCAAACTCCCCCGTTGACGCGAAAGCGCTCCGCCGAGATTCACTCTCCGCGACGCGCAGGCTAGCAAGCCCCACCGACTTCGGCCGCACCATCGACTAGGCTCCGTGCGTCGCGCACGCGCGCGATTCGGACGGGCAACCCACGGGGGTCGGCGATGCCGCCGTTGCGCAGTACCGGTGCGGACCGGGAAGCGGAAGGGCCCGAGTACGCGGGCGAGTACCGGCTCCAGGCCTGTCTCGGCGCCGGCGGCATGGGCGTGGTCCACCTCGCCACCTCCGCCTCCGGGCTGCGGCTCGCGGTCAAGGTGGTGCACGCACAGTACGCGGAGGACCCCGAGTTCAGGGCGCGTTTCCGCCAGGAGGTCGCCGCCGCGCGGCGGGTCAGTGGCGCGTTCACCGCGCCCGTCGTGGACGCCGACCCCGATGCCGTACGCCCCTGGATGGCGACCCTCTACGTCCCCGGGCCCACCCTCGCCGACCAGGTGAAGCGGAGCGGCCCGCTGTCCCCCGCCGAACTGCGGCGCCTGACCGCCGGGCTCGCCGAGGCGCTCCGCGACATCCACCGCGCCGGGGTGGTGCACCGGGACCTGAAGCCGAGCAACGTCCTGCTCACCGACACCGGGCCCAAGGTCATCGACTTCGGCATCTCGCGGCCCGTCGACAGCGATCTGCACACCGAGACCGGGAAGCTGATCGGCTCGCCGCCCTTCATGGCGCCCGAGCAGTTCCAGCGCCCCCGGGAGGTCGGGCACGCCGCGGACGTCTTCGCCCTCGGCTCGGTGCTCGTGCACGCGGCGACCGGCCACGGCCCGTTCGACTCGGACAGCCCGTACATCGTGGCGTACCAGGTCGTCCACGACGAGCCCGACCTGACCGGCGTCCCCGAGGAGCTCGCCCCGCTGGTGGCGCGCTGCCTCGCCAAGGAGCCGGCCGAGCGGCCCACCCCCGCCGAGATCATGGCGGCGCTCAAGCCCCCCTCGTACGACGCCACCGCCTTCATACCGGCCCAGCGCCGCGCCGCCGCACCGCCCCTGCCGCCCGGCCCGGCCCCCTCCTGGGACGCCGCGACCCCCGTACGGGTCCCCGCTCCCCCGCGCCGCCGGCGCAAGCGGCTGCCGGTCGCCCTCGGGGTCGCCCTGCTGCTCGCCGCGGGCGGCACCGTCGCCGCGCTCTCGCAGGGCGGGCCGGCCACGCCCCGCCACCCGGCCGAGGCCGCCCAGACCTTCAGCGGCTGGCAGACCGTCCTGTGGAAGGGCACCGACCCCTCGGCGCCGTCCTGCACCCACAGCGCGGGCGCCCTGTACTGCGCGGGCCGCGGGGTCGCCGCCGCCCGGCTCGACCCGGCCACCGGCAAGGTCGCCTGGTCGCGTCCCGGCCCGGCCGACATGATCGGCCCGCAGGCCCCGGCGCCGCTCACCGGCGGCCCGCTCGCCGCCGCCACCGCCACCGGCGAACTGCGCACCTACGCGCCCGCCGACGGCACCCCGGGCTGGCACCGCAAGGCCGCCGCCCGCCCCGAACGCTTCACCGCCGCCGGCGACGCCCTGGTGCTCTCCGACGGCAGCCCCACCCTGCGCGGCCTCGACGGCGCCGGCGGCCGGGAGCTGTGGCACCGCGCGCTGCCCGGCCACACCTTCCCCGTACCGGGTCCGTACGACGCCGCCACCGATCTGCTCACCGTCTCCGAGACGCTCACCGACGGCGGCCACACCCGCGTCACCGCTCTCCGGCCGCGCACCGGCGAGGTCGTCTGGCAGAAGCGGCTGACCGGCGTGCTCACCCCGGTCGGCACCGCCCCCGGCGGCACCGTCGTCCTGCTCTCCACCGACCGGGCCGGGCGCGCCGACGCCCTGGTCCGCTACGAACCGGCGCGGCAGGCCGTACGGCGGGTGCCCCTGGAGTACGTCTTCAACGAGCCCTTCCTCGTCCTGCACGGCGACGTCGCCTACCTGCTGACCCCCGCCGGGCGGCTCACCGCCGTCGACACCTCCGCCGCGCGCGGACGGGTGCTGTGGGAGCTGGAGACGGGCACCTCCAACGTCTCCCCGCCCGTCGTCGACGCCGACGGGAACCGGCTGTACCTGTCCTCCTCCGACGGGCGGCTGCTCGCCGTCGACACCGTGCGCGGCGCGCTGCTCGGCACGACCGCGCCCCGGCTGCGGAACGGACGGCTCACCTACGCGCCGTCGGTCCCGGCCCCGGTCCCCGCCGACGGCCGGGTCTTCGGGACGGCGCCCGACGGGTCGGTCTTCGCGGTCGACGCGAAGGACCCGCGGGCCTGGTGACGTACGGCCGGGCAGCGGGCCGGGGCAGCGGCCGGGCACCAGCCGGGCAGCGGCCGGAGACGCCGGAAGGGCGGGACCCCCTCGGGTCCCGCCCTTCCGCACGTGGCCGTTCAGACCGAGCCGGCCGTTCAGCCGAGCTTCGACACGTCCCGGACCGCGCCCTTGTCCGCGCTCGTCGCCATCGCCGCGTACGCGCGCAGCGCCGCCGTGACCTTGCGCTCGCGGTTCTTCGGCGCGTACACGCCGTTCATCGCCTCGCGACGGGCGGCGAGGGTGGCCTCGTCGACGAGCAGGTCGATCGTGCGGTTCGGGATGTCGATGCGGATCCGGTCGCCGTCCTCGACGAGGGCGATCGTGCCGCCCGAGGCCGCCTCCGGGGAGGCGTGGCCGATGGACAGGCCCGAGGTGCCGCCGGAGAAGCGCCCGTCCGTCACCAGGGCGCAGGTCTTGCCCAGGCCGCGGCCCTTGAGGAAGGAGGTCGGGTAGAGCATCTCCTGCATGCCGGGGCCGCCCTTGGGGCCCTCGTAGCGGATGACGACGACGTCGCCGTCCTTCACCCGCTTGTTGAGGATCTTCTCGACGGCCTCCTCCTGCGACTCGCAGACGACCGCCGGGCCCTCGAAGGTCCAGATCGACTCGTCGACGCCGGCCGTCTTCACGACACAGCCGTCGACGGCGATGTTGCCGCGCAGCACCGCGAGGCCGCCGTCCTTCGAGTACGCGTGGGCCGCGTCGCGGATGCAGCCGCCGGCGGCGTCCACGTCGAGGGTGTCCCAGCGCTCGGACTGCGAGAACGCCTCGGCGGAGCGCACGCAGCCGGGGGCCGCGTGGAACAGCTCGACGGCCTCCTCGGAGGCGGAGCCGCCGCGCACGTCCCAGGTGTCCAGCCACTCCTTGATGGAGCGGGAGTGGACCGAGTGGACGTCCTCGTCGAGCAGCCCGGCGCGGTACAGCTCGCCGAGGATCGCGGGGATGCCGCCGGCCCGGTGCACGTCCTCCATGTAGTACGTGCCGCCCGGGGCGACGTTCGGGGCGACCTTGGCCAGGCAGGGCACCCGGCGCGACACCTCGTTCATGTCGCTCAGGCCGTACTCCAGCTCGGCCTCCTGGGCGGCGGCGAGCAGGTGCAGGATCGTGTTGGTGGAGCCGCCCATGGCGATGTCGAGGGCCATGGCGTTCTCGAAGGCCGCGCGGGTGGCGATGTTGCGCGGCAGGACGGACGCGTCGTCCTCGTCGTAGTAGCGACGGGTGATGTCGACGACCGTGCGGGCCGCGTTCTCGTAGAGGGCGCGGCGGGCGGTGTGGGTGGCGAGGACGGAGCCGTTGCCGGGGAGGGAGAGGCCGATGGCCTCGGTCAGGCAGTTCATCGAGTTGGCGGTGAACATGCCGGAACAGGACCCGCAGGTCGGGCAGGCGTTCTCCTCGATGCGGAGGATGTCCTCGTCGGAGACCTTGTCGTTGACGGCCTCGGAGATCGCGTCGACCAGGTCGAGGGTGCGGACCGTGCCGTCGACGAGGGTCGCCCGGCCGGACTCCATGGGGCCGCCGGAGACGAAGACGGTCGGGATGTTGAGGCGCAGGGCGGCCATCAGCATGCCCGGGGTGATCTTGTCGCAGTTGGAGATGCAGATCAGGGCGTCGGCGCAGTGCGCCTCGACCATGTACTCCACGCTGTCGGCGATGAGGTCGCGGGAGGGCAGGCTGTAGAGCATGCCGCCGTGACCCATGGCGATGCCGTCGTCGACGGCGATCGTGTTGAACTCGCGGGCGATGCCGCCGGCGGCGGTGATGGCCTCGGAGACGATCCGGCCGACCGGCTGGAGGTGGGTGTGGCCGGGGACGAACTCGGTGAACGAGTTGGCGACGGCGATGATCGGCTTCCGGCCGATGTCGGCGCCCGGTACACCGGAGGCCCGCATAAGGGCGCGGGCGCCCGCCATGTTGCGGCCGTGGGTGACTGTGCGGGACCTCAGCTCGGGCATCGTCGCTCGCTCCTCCGGTGACGGGTGTGCTTGCAGTCGAGCGTACGCCCCGCCTCCAAGATCTGGACACGGGGTCCGTCATTCGAGACGGGTGTTCGGTCTTCGGGCCGGTGCCGCGCCGCTTCCCGCGTTGTGGGTGCCCCGGCCCGGCACCCGGGACCTGCCCGGGTCACGCCTGGGTCAGGTAGCGCTGGAGCGTCGGGGCCACCTGGGCCACGATCTCCTCCGGGTCCGCCGAGGCCAGCGGCTCGACCTGGATCACGTACCGCAGGATCGCGATCCCGATCATGTGCGAGGCGGCCAGCTCCGCCCGCAGCTTCGGGTCCGGCACGTCCAGGTCGGCGGCGATCCGTTCCAGGAGCCGCCGCAGCACGAAGCCCCGCAGCACCTTCGCCGCCGCCTCGTGGGTCAGCGCGGAGCGCACCACGGCGAGCAGCGGGGCGCGGGTCGCCGGGTTCTCCCACACCGAGAGGAAGAAGCGGGCGAGCCGCTCGCCGATCGCCTCGCGCGGGCCGCCGACGATCAGCGGGATCGCCGTCGCCGGTTCGAAGGAGACCTCGATCGCCGCCGCGAAGACCTCGTCCTTCGTACCGAAGTAGTGGTGCACGAGCGCCGGGTCGACCCCCGCGTCCTTCGCGATCCCGCGCACGGACGTCTTGTCGTAGCCCCGCTCGGCGAACTGGCTCCGGGCCGCCTCCAGGATCCGCTCGCGCGCGCCCGGCGCGGAGTCGGCGGCGGTACGGGACGGCCGGCCGCGCCGCCGGGGGGACGGCTCGGTCACGGGCCGGGGGCCTTGCCGTTCCGGGCGGCGGCTAGGTGGAGCCGGGTGAAGGCCAGCGCCTCGGCGAGGTCGGCCTCGCGTTCGGCGGAGGACATCGCGCGGCGGGTGTTGACCTCGATGACGACGTGCCCGTCGTAGCCGCCGCGCGCCAGGCCCTCCAGGAGCTCCGCGCACGGCTGGGTGCCGCGGCCCGGCACCAGGTGCTCGTCCTTGGCCGATCCGCGCCCGTCGGCGAGGTGGACGTGGCCCAGCCGGTCGCCCATGCGGTCGACCATGGCGAGGGCGTCCGCGCGGGCGGTCGCCGTGTGCGAGAGGTCGACGGTGAAGTGCCGGTAGTCGTCCTTGGTGACGTCCCACTCGGGGGCGTACGCGAGCATCTCGCGGTCCTTGTACCGCCACGGGTACATGTTCTCGACGGCGAAGCGGACGTCCGTCTCGTCGGCCATGCGCCAGATGCCGGTCACGAAGTCGCGCGCGTACTGGCGCTGCCAGCGGAACGGCGGGTGGACGACGACCGTCGAGGCGCCCAGCTTCTCCGCGGCGGCGCGGGCGCGCTGCAGCTTCACCCACGGGTCGGTGGACCAGACCCGCTGGGTGATCAGCAGACAGGGCGCGTGGACGGCGAGGATCGGGACCTGGTGATAGTCCGACAGGCGCCGCAGCGCCTCGATGTCCTGGCTGACCGGATCGGTCCACACCATGACCTCGACCCCGTCGTAACCGAGGCGCGCGGCGACCTCGAAGGCCGTCGCCGTCGACTCCGGATACACCGAGGCCGTCGACAGGGCGACCTTCGCATCCGGGACGCGCACCGCTGGTTCTGCCACGGGGACAGGGTACGGGGCGGGCCGCGGCGCCGGGGGGTGGTTCCGGTCACCCCCCGGGAGCGGGACCCTCCCGCCCGCCCGCGGTCCTACAGCTCGTCCGGCAGGTGGTCCAGGCGGCGCAGGATGACGCCCTCGCGCAGCGCCCAGGGGCAGATCTCCAGCTCCTCGACGCCGAACAGGTCCATCGCGCCCTCGGCGACCAGGGCGCCCGCCAGGAGCTGGGCGGCGCGGCCCTCGGAGACGCCGGGCAGGGCGGAGCGCTCGCCGACGGTCATGGCGGCCAGCCGCGGCACCCACTCCTCCAGGGCCTTGCGGGACAGCGTCCGCTGCACGTACAGGCCGAAGCCCGAGCCGGGGGCGCCGGCGATCCGGGCCAGCTGCTTGAAGGTCTTCGAGGTGGCGACCACGTGGTCGGGGCGGCCGAAGCGGCTGAACTCGCCGACCGTCCGGGCGATCTGCGCCCGCACGTGGCGGCGCAGCGCCTTCACGTCGGCCGC
The DNA here is from genome assembly GCF_040683955.1 of Streptomyces sp. NPDC093111. Lineage (NCBI taxonomy): Bacteria > Bacillati > Actinomycetota > Actinomycetes > Kitasatosporales > Streptomycetaceae > Streptomyces > Streptomyces sp. NPDC093111. Next base: position 13,203 of record NZ_JBFBNW010000004.1, read on the forward strand.
GTCCGCCGGGTCGCCCGGCAGCCAGCCCGAGGTGAGGCGGCCCGCGCCGAGCGGCAGGGACACCGCCGTGTCGGGCTCCTCGTCGATGCCGAAGGCGACCTCCAGCGAGCCGCCGCCGATGTCCAGGAGGAACAGCTTGCCCGCGGACCAGCCGAACCAGCGGCGGGCCGCCAGGAAGGTGAGCCGGGCCTCCTCCTCGCCGGTGAGGACCTGCAGCGCGATCCCGGTCTCCGCCTCGACGCGGGCGAGGACCTCGTCGGCGTTGCTGGCCTCGCGCACCGCCGAGGTCGCGAACGGCAGCACCTCCTCGCAGCCCTTGTCCTCCGCGGCCACGAGCGCGTCGCGGACGGTGGCGACGAGCCGCTCGACCCCCGCGTCCGCGATCGCGCCGCGCTCGTCGAGGAGCTCGGCCAGGCGCAGCTCCGCCTTGTGGGAGTGGGCGGGCAGCGGGCGGGCGCCGGGGTGGGCGTCCACCACCAGCAGGTGCACTGTGTTCGAACCGACGTCGAGGACTCCGAGTCTCATGGACGGAACGCTACTGCGCGCACCCGCATACGCTTGTCGTTGTGCCAAAGACGAAAAAGGCGAAGCCGGGCAAAGACAGCACCGGGGACCACGCCAGCCGGGGCGACGACGCCGTGAAGTCGGCCAGGACCGCGCACGCGGCCAAGGCCGTGAAAGCAGTGAAGGCCGGGAAGTCCGGCAAGAAGGGCGGCAAGGCCGACGAGCCCGACGAGAAGGGCCTCGACTTCCCGCGCGCCTGGGTGGAGTTCGCCGACCCGGACGACGAGGAGCAGGTCTACCGCTGCGACCTGACCTGGCTCACCTCCCGCTGGACCTGCATCTTCGGCAACGGCTGCCAGGGCATCCAGGAAGGCCGGGCGGACGACGGCTGCTGCACGCTCGGCGCGCACTTCTCCGACGAGGACGACGAGAAGCGGGTCGCCGGGTACGTGGACCGGCTGACGCCCGAGCTGTGGCAGTTCCACGGCGTCGGATCGGAGACGGGCTGGGTGCAGCTCGACGAGGACGGCGACCGGCAGACCCGCCGCTGGCAGGGCTCCTGCATCTTCCAGAACCGTCCCGGCTTCGCCGGCGGCGCCGGCTGCTCGCTGCACATCCTGGCCGTGAAGGAGGGCCGGGAGCCGCTGGAGACCAAGCCGGACGTGTGCTGGCAGCTGCCCGTACGGCGGACCTACGACTGGATCGAGCGCCCCGACGACACCAAGGTCCTCCAGGTGTCGATCGGCGAGTACGACCGGCGCGGCTGGGGCCCCGGCGGCCACGACCTGCACTGGTACTGCACGACGGCCAGCTCCGCGCACGTCGGCGGCGAGCCGGTCTACGTCTCGTACCGGCCCGAGCTCGTCGAGATGATGGGCAAGGCGGCGTACGAGGTCCTCGTCGGCCTGTGCGAGGCGCGGCTGGCCTCCCAGCTGCCGCTGGTGGCACCGCACCCCGCCGACCCGGTCGGCTAGCCCGCGGCCGGAAGGCGCTCAGGACGGGCCGGGGCCCGGGTCCTGGCTCGGGGTCCCGCCGTCCGAGGCGGTGGGTTCGGGCGTGGGCTCCGTCGTCGGCTCCGTGGTCGGGGGCTGGGTGCTCGGCTCCGTCGTCGGCTCCGTCGTCGGGGGCGTGGTCGTCGGCTCCGACGTCGGCGTGGTCGGCTCGGGCGTGGCCGGGGTGCCGGGTCCGGTCGTGGCGGGCGGCCGGGTCGCCCCGTAGCCGTCGATGCGCAGCACCGCGCCCGAGGGGTCGACGCCGACCCGGGCGCTCCAGGCGCCGGACGGTTCGCGGGAGCGGTCCACGGAGATCCGGACCGTGACCGACTCGCCCGGGCGCAGGGTGCCGGAGCCCTGGCTCACGTACAGCCAGGGGGCGTCCGACCACAGCGACCAGACGGCGGGCGAGCCGCCCTCGTTGGTGAGGGTGAGCAGGGTCGTCGCCCCGCTGCCGCGCGCGGCCACCGTGATCCGCGCGGGCGCCGGCCGCCCGGGCAGCGTCGGGGTGGCGGGCGCGCCGGGGCTGATCACCTCGACGGAGACGTCCGGGGAGCGGCTGCCGCGGGTGAAGCGGGGGTCGGGGGTGGTGCGGGCGTTGCCCGCGTTCTCGTACCGCTCGTACGGGCGGCCGCCGGTGCCCGCGCCCTGCGCACCCTCCGGCTCGTCCGCCTCGCGGGCGCTGATCCTGGCCCCGTCCTGCCCCTCCCCCATCTCGGGCGTGCCCCGGTACGACGCCCACAGGGCGAGCACCGGGGCGGCGACGACCGCGGCGACCACGGTGGTGGTGACGGCGCGGGCGCGCATCCGGTCGCGGCGGGCCACGTGGTCCTTGGGGTCCATGGGGAAGCCCGTCGGCCCGAAGCGCGGGGCGCCGGCCCGGGCGCGCGGCACGTGCAGCATCGCCACGTAGGCGGCGGCCCGCGGCGCCTCCACCAGCGGCAGCCGGCCCGCCGGACCCGCCACCGCACCGGGCCACGCCCCGCCCGCGCCCGCCCGCTCGGCCGCCCGGCGGCAGCGCGGACAGTCGTCGACGTGCCGCACCAGCTCAGCGCGCAGCGCCGCCGAGAGCAGCACCTGATGGTCGCCGGTCAGCCCGGCGACCGTCGGGCAGTCGCCCGTCTCGACGACGGCGAGGGCGGCCCGGGTGCGCTCCACCTCGCAGGCGGCCGAGGAGAGCAGGTCGCGGGCGGCGGACGGGTCGAGCGTGAGGACGGCGGCCAGCTCCCGGTGTCCGAGCCCGTGCCGGACCGCCAGCTCCAGGGCCTCGCGCTGCTCCGGGGTGGTGCCGGCGGCCTCGGGCCAGGCGAGCGCGGCCAGTTCGAGCCGGCGGCGCTCGGCGACCTCCGGGGAGACCCGGGGCGGCGCGGGCGCGGCGACCGCGGGCCGTCCGGTGTGGGCGCCCTGCCGCCGGCGCCGCTGCTCGCCGAGGCTGCGCAGACAGGCCCAGCGGGCCAGGGCGTACAGCCAGGCCCGGCGCCCGCCCTCGTCGGAGGGGCAGCGGCCGTGGTGGCGCTCGGCGATGGCGAGGACGTCGCCGAGGACGGCAGTGGCCGTGTCGTGGTCGCACAGCACCGAGAGGCAGTAGGTGAACAGCCCGTCGAGGTATTCCTCGTAGCGCGCGGGCGGGCGCTGGCCGAGGGTGCGTGCGCCGTCGGTGGTTCGGTCGGGGGAATCCAGCCTGCTGCTCGTCACGGGCCGACCGTAGGCAGGGGGCTGGGGACTCTTCGTACCGCTTGCACACTTTTAACCCGTACGGGTGAAGCTTTCGCTCGAAGGGGTACAGGAACCCGGCCGCCTCCCCTTTTTTTAGGCCTCGCTCGCCTCCGGGCGCTTTCAGCCGGGGGAACGGTCCCGACCGTGCTCGACCCGCTCGTTCCTCACGGGCCTCCGCGCGCTCGGGACCGTTCCCCCGGCGCGCCCTTCGGCTCGCTCGGCGGCGCGCGGGGCCGGACCGCAGCCGGACGGCGCCGGCATGGGGGGCCTGTCAGTGGTGGCCGATACGGTGGGGCGCATGGCTGCCCGTACGAAAACCGCCAAGGACCGGCCGTCCTACCGCTGCACCGAGTGCGGCTGGCAGACGGCCAAGTGGCTCGGCCGCTGCCCCGAATGCCAGGCATGGGGCACGGTCGAGGAGTACGGCGCGCCCGCCGTGCGGACCACCGCCGCCGGGCGGGTGTCCACCTCCGCGCTGCCCATCGGCCAGGTCGACGCCCGGCAGGCCACCGCCCGCACCACCGGCGTCGACGAGCTGGACCGGGTGCTCGGCGGCGGGCTCGTGCCCGGAGCGGTCGTGCTGCTCGCCGGGGAGCCGGGCGTCGGCAAGTCCACGCTGCTGCTCGACGTCGCCGCCAAGGCCGCCAGCGACCAGCACCGCACGCTGTACGTGACGGGCGAGGAGTCGGCGAGCCAGGTCCGGCTCCGCGCGGACCGGATCCACGCCCTCAGCGACCATCTGTACCTGGCGGCCGAGACCGACCTCTCCGCCGTCCTGGGCCACCTGGACGAGGTCAAGCCCTCGCTGCTGATCCTCGACTCGGTGCAGACCGTCGCCTCCCCCGAGATCGACGGCGCCCCCGGCGGCATGGCGCAGGTCCGCGAGGTCGCCGGAGCCCTGATCCGGGCGTCCAAGGAGCGGGGCATGTCCACCCTGCTCGTCGGCCACGTCACCAAGGACGGCGCCATCGCGGGACCCCGCCTCCTGGAGCACCTGGTCGACGTGGTGCTGCACTTCGAGGGCGACCGGCACGCCCGGCTCCGCCTGGTCCGCGGTGTGAAGAACCGGTACGGGACGACCGACGAGGTCGGCTGCTTCGAACTGCACGACGAGGGCATCACCGGCCTCGCCGACCCCTCGGGCCTCTTCCTGACCCGCCGTGACGTCGCCGTCCCCGGCACCTGCCTGACCGTCACCCTGGAGGGCCGCAGGCCGCTGGTCGCCGAGGTGCAGGCGCTGACCGTGGACTCCCAGATCCCCTCGCCCCGCCGCACCACCTCGGGCCTGGAGACCTCCCGCGTCTCGATGATGCTGGCGGTCCTGGAGCAGCGGGGCCGGATCAGCGCCCTCGGCAAGCGGGACATCTACAGCGCGACCGTGGGCGGCGTGAAGCTGTCCGAGCCCGCCGCCGACCTGGCCATCGCCCTCGCGCTGGCCTCGGCCGCCAGCGACTCTCCGCTGCCGAAGAACCTGGTCGCGATCGGCGAGGTCGGGCTCGCGGGCGAGGTCCGCCGGGTCACCGGCGTGCAGCGCCGGCTCGCCGAGGCGCACCGGCTGGGCTTCACCCACGCCCTGGTCCCGACCGACCCGGGCAAGGTCCCGGCCGGCATGAAGGTGACCGAGGTCGCCAACGTGGGCGAAGCCCTCCAGGTCCTGCCGCGCGGGCGCCGCGCCCGGACGCCCGAGGAGGGGCAGGGAGCCGGGTAGCGGACCCGGCGCGGGGCGGTGCGGGGGCCGTCCCGGGTCGCCTCCCCGGCGCGCGGCGGAGGGCGGCGGGGTGGTGTCGCTAGACTTTGCCCTGGTCTCGCCCATCCGTACGAGCCGGAGGAGTGCAGTGGCAGCCAAGGACAACGAGGCACTGATGCGTGCGTCGCTCAGCGCCGTCGCCCCCGGCACCGCGCTCCGCGACGGTCTCGAACGCATCCTGCGCGGCAACACCGGCGGCCTGATCGTCCTCGGCATGGACAAGACCGTCGAGTCGATGTGCACCGGCGGATTCGTCATCGACGTCGACTTCACGGCCACCCGGCTGCGCGAGCTGTGCAAGCTGGACGGGGCGATCGTCCTCGACAAGGACATCTCCAAGATCCTGCGGGCCGGCGTGCAGCTGGTGCCCGACGCGTCCATCCACACCGAGGAGACCGGCACCCGGCACCGCACCGCGGACCGGGTCTCCAAGCAGTGCGGCTTCCCGGTGGTCTCGGTCTCCCAGTCGATGCGCCTGATCGCCCTGTACGTCAACGGCGAGCGGCGCGTCCTGGAGGAGTCGTCGGCGATCCTGTCCCGCGCGAACCAGGCGCTCGCCACCCTGGAGCGGTACAAGCTGCGCCTCGACGAGGTGGCCGGCACGCTCTCCGCGCTGGAGATCGAGGACCTGGTGACCGTCCGGGACGTCACCGCCGTCGCCCAGCGTCTGGAGATGGTCCGCCGGATCGCCACCGAGATCGCCGAGTACGTGGTCGAGCTCGGCACCGACGGCCGGCTGCTCTCCCTCCAGCTCGACGAGCTGATCGCGGGCGTCGAGCCGGAGCGCGAGCTGGTCGTCCGCGACTACGTGCCCGAGCCCACGGCCAAGCGTTCGCGCACGGTCGCCGAGGCGCTGACCGAGCTGGACGCGCTGACCCACCCCGAGCTCCTCGAACTGCCCATAGTGGCGCGGGCCCTCGGCTACACCGGCTCCCCCGAGACGCTGGACTCGGCGGTCTCGCCGCGCGGCTACCGGCTGCTCGCCAAGGTGCCGCGGCTGCCGGGCGCGATCATCGAGCGGCTCGTCGAGCACTTCGGCGGACTGCAGAAGCTGCTCGCGGCGAGCGTGGACGACCTCCAGACCGTGGACGGCGTCGGCGAGGCCCGCGCCCGCAGCGTCCGCGAGGGACTGTCCCGGCTCGCGGAGTCCTCGATCCTGGAGCGGTACGTCTAGGTACGTCTAGGGCCGGACAGGCCCTGGCGGTCCCGCCGGGCTCCGTACCGCTCAGTCCTTGGCCGGCGTGAACGACGCCGGTCAGTCCTTGGCCAGCGTGAACGACGCCGGCAGCACCTTCACGCCCGGCATCGCGGCCTCCACCAGGTAGGTGCCCGGGCCGACCTGGCCCGCCGGGGCGGTCGCGCAGCGCGGGGCGCTCTGCTTGCGGTCCCACTCCACGGTGTGCGTGATCGTGGTCCGCGCGGGGACCTTCAGGAGCAGCGGACCGGCCGGGCGCGGGCAGTCCTTCGAGGACCAGATCTCGGCGCTCTTGGTGTCACTGATCGTCAACACCGCGTTCGCCGGACCGAGATCGGCCTTGCAGGCCGCCGCCGAGGTGTTCTTGACGACCAGGTGGAAGCGGGGCTTCTCGCCGGGCCCGTAGCTGACCTCGGCGCTGCGCAGCGTCAACTGGAGTGCTCCCGGGGCGCAGTTCGGCAGCGGCGAACCGGCCGGAACCTGCTGTCCCGCGCCGGTGCCCGCGCCGCCGTCGCCGCCGGCCCCGTCGGTGTCGCCGTTCTTGCCGCCGGTCGCGGCCCCCGCGTCCGCGCCCGTGCCCGGGTCCGTACCCGCGTCGCCGCCCGTGCCGTCACCGCCCGCGGTGCCGGCGCCGCCGTCCGACTCGTCGCGCCCGCCCGGCCGTTGGCTGATCGCCGGACCGGTGCCGGAGGGCCCGGGGGTGATCGAGGGCGCGGGAGAAGAGCCGTTGGCGGAGTCGCTCGGCTTCTTCCCTTGCCCGCCACCGGAGGTGACGGCCCATAGGGCGATCAGCGCGAGGAGGGCAACCAGGCACAGCGCCACGGCCCTCCGACGCCAGTAGATGGAGGAGGGAAGCGGCCCGACCGGATTGCGCAGAGATCCCACGCCACGAACCTTACGAGAGATCACGGCCGACTCCCGCCCCACCCGCCGCCCCGGGCACCAAGTTTTGCCGATGATCACATCCCGGATCCGTCCCGGATCGCGTCCCTGATCACATCCGTGTCACATCCCGGCCCGAGGGGAACCCCCGGGCCGCGCCGTCCGTTCCCCTCGGGCCCCCGCGCACCCCCTACTTTCGTCGAGGGCGGTCCTGGCCCTTCGTGTGGAGCAGAGCGCTCCGGATGCCGGTTAACGTCGACGACCATGGACAACCTCCCTGCCCTCTCCGACGGCCTGTATCTCGACATCGCGGACTTCGCCCACGCCACCCCGCACTGGTTCCAGCAACTGGCGGAGGTGTGGACGGAACTCGGGCTGCTGCTCTTCGGGGTGCTGTTCGCGGCCGGCTGGTGGCGGGCCCGCCGGGGATCGGACGGGGCGATGGCGCTGGCGCTGCTCGCGCCGCTCGCGACGGCCTTCGGCTATGTGGTGAGCGAGGGCCTGAAGTCGCTGGTGGACGAGGAGCGTCCGTGCCGGGCGGTCGCCGGGGCGCCCGCCTCGCTGGTCGCCTGCCCGCCGCACGGCGACTGGTCCTTCCCCTCCAACCACTCGGCCATCGCGGGCGCCGCGGCCGTGGCGCTCGCCCTGTCCTGGCGCGGCATCGTCTGGCTGACCGCGCCGATGGCGCTGCTGATGGCCTTCTCGCGGGTGTTCGTCGGGGTCCACTACCCGCACGACGTGACGGTCGGCCTGCTGGTCGGCGCGGTGGTCGCGTTCGTCGTCGTGAAGGCCGCGAAGCGGCCCGTCGGCTCCGTCGTCCAGGCGGCCCGCTCCAGCCGCAACGGCGCAGTCGTGTGGTGTGTGGGGCGCGGGCTCCCCGCACACGCCTCCGCACGCCCCGGGGGCGTGCGCCACGGCGCGTACTGATCGTCCGGCGGACGTGCCAGGATCGGGGGTGCCATGACTTCGACTCTCCCCGGTTCCCCCGAGACCCCCGCCGTCGCCCCCGCAGCCCCCGCCGAGCTGCACGGGCCCGTCCTCGCCTGGTTCGACCGGCACGCCCGCGACCTGCCCTGGCGCCGCCCCGAGGCCGGGGCGTGGGGGGTGATGGTCAGCGAGTTCATGCTCCAGCAGACGCCCGTGGTGCGGGTGCTGCCCGTCTACGAGCACTGGCTGGCGCGCTGGCCGCGCCCCGCCGACCTGGCCGCGGACGCGCCCGGCGAGGCCGTCCGCGCCTGGGGCCGGCTCGGCTACCCGCGGCGCGCGCTGCGGCTGCACGCGGCGGCCGTGGCCATAACGGAGCGGCACGGCGGTGACGTGCCGACCGACCACGGGCAGCTGCTCGCGCTCCCCGGGATCGGGGAGTACACGGCCGCCGCGGTGGCCTCGTTCGCGTACGGGCAGCGGCACGCGGTCCTCGACACCAACGTGCGCCGGGTCTTCGCGCGGGCGGCGACCGGCGTGCAGTACCCGCCGAACGCCACCACCGCCGCCGAGCGCCGGCTGGCCCGTGCCCTGCTGCCCGAGGACGAGGCGACGGCGGCCCGCTGGGCGGCGGCCTCCATGGAGCTGGGCGCGCTCGTCTGCACCGCGAAGAACGAGGACTGCGGGCGCTGCCCGCTGGCCGACCGCTGTTCCTGGCTGCTGTCCGGCAAGCCCGCCCACACCGGTCCGCCGCGGCGCGGCCAGACGTACGCGGGCACCGACCGGCAGGTCCGGGGCAAGCTGCTCGCCGTCCTGCGGGAGGCCGCTGACCCGGTGGAACAGGCCGCGCTGGACGCGGTCTGGGACGAGCCGGTGCAGCGGGCCCGCGCCCTGGACGGCCTGGTCGCCGACGGCCTGGTCGAGCCCCTGGACGACGGCCGCTACCGGCTGCCCCTCACCTGACGGCCCCGCCGCCGCCCCCGTCTGGCCCCGTCCGCCCCCGTCCGGCCCCTTTCCGGCCCGGGCCCGGCCCCGCACCTCGGGGCCGGGCCGTGCCCCGGGGCCGGCGGGCGGCCCGTACCCCTCGCGCCCCGTACGCCCCTTCAGGCGTCCTAAACCTCGTACCGGATCCTCGTACCGCCGCTGTTACACAACCGATGGGCAGCCGTGCGTCCGCCGACGGCTGCCACGCACAACCCCGTGACACGCGCTCCGTAGCGTCTTCGACGTAAGCAGACAGGGCTGGTCACGGGGATCGGAGGCGGTTCGGCATGGCGCACGGCGAGGTGCTCGATTTCGAGGAGTACGTACGCACGCGACAGGACGCGCTGCTGCGCAGCGCACGTCGTCTCGTGCCCGATCCGGTGGACGCCCAGGACCTCCTCCAGACCGCGCTGGTCCGGACGTTCGGCCGCTGGGACGGCATCGCGGACAAGTCGCTGGCCGACGCCTACCTCCGACGGGTCATGATCAACACCCGGACCGAGTGGTGGCGCGCCCGCAAGCTGGAGGAAGTGCCCACCGAGCAGCTGCCCGACGCCCGCGTCGAGGACGCCACCGAGCAGCACGCCGACCGGGCCCTGCTCATGGACATCCTGAAGTTGCTCGCGCCCAAGCAGCGCAGCGTGGTCGTGCTGCGCCACTGGGAGCAGATGAGCACCGAGGAGACCGCGGCCGCGCTCGGCATGTCGACCGGTACGGTGAAGAGCACGCTCCACCGCGCGCTGGCCCGGCTGCGGCAGGAACTGGAGAGCCGGGCCGCCGAGGGCGACACCCGCGCCCTCGCCGCGGGGGTGCTGGAGCGGACGACGACCGGACGAGGCGAACGGGAGCAGGAGCGGTGCGCGGCCTAGGTGCCAGAGATCGGGCGGCGGGCTTCACGGCGGTGGCCGGGCTCGCCGCCATCGGCGTGCTCGCCGCCGGCTGCTCGACCGGCGGGACGGGCTCGCGCGACGAGGGCGCGGCCCGGTCCGACGAGGTCGCCTCGACGGCCCCGACGACCTCGCCGCCCGCCGCCTCCGTGGAGAGCGCCGTGCCGACCACCGAGCGGGTGGACCCGATCGCGCTGCTGAAGTCCGACCCGAAGATCGGCGAGCGGCTGAAGGCGGACCTGAAGCCGTGCACCGCGAACGCGTACCCGGTGGACACCTCGTACGGGAACCTGACGAACTCGACCGGACCCGACGTCGTCGTCAACGTGATGACCTGCGGTGACGCCGTCGGCATCGGCACGTACGTGTACCGCGAGGAGAACAACCGGTACACGAACGTCTTCATGGCCGAGGACGCAGCCGTCTACGGCACGATCGACCGCGGCGACCTGATCGTCACCAAGCAGGTGTACGCGAAGGGCGACCCGGTGGCGTATCCCTCGGGCGAGGACGTCATCACGTACCGCTGGTCGGGAAACAAGTTCAGCCAGCACGACTGGGTGCACAACGACTACAGCAAGGCCGTCGGCGACGGCGGTATCGACGGTACGGTGCCCGCGCCCAGCGAGCCCGGCGCGAACTGAGGGGCGGCGAGGCGCACCATGGCCGAGACCCATGTCCTGTTCGTCGAGGACGACGACGTCATCCGTGAGGCCACCCAGCTCGCGCTGGAGCGGGACGGCTTCACGGTGACCGCCATGCCCGACGGACTGTCGGGTCTGGAGGCCTTCCGGGCGAACCGCCCCGACATCGCGCTCCTGGACGTCATGCTGCCGGGGATGGACGGCGTCAGCCTGTGCCGGCGGATCCGGGACGAGTCGACGGTGCCGGTCATCATGCTGTCGGCGCGGGCCGACTCCATCGACGTGGTCCTCGGCCTGGAGGCCGGGGCCGACGACTACGTGACCAAGCCCTTCGACGGCTCCGTGCTGATGGCCCGGATCCGGGCCGTGCTGCGCCGCTTCGGCCACGCGGGCGGCCCGGGCGCCGGGGACGGCGGGCGCGAGGAGGCCGCCGAGGGCGGGCTGCTCGCCTTCGGCGACCTGGAGGTCGACACCGAGGGCATGGAGGTGCGCAGGGCCGGGGTGCCGGTCGCGCTCACCCCGACCGAGATGCGGCTGCTCCTGGAGTTCTCCACGGCGCCCGGCACCGTGCTCTCCCGCGACAAGCTCCTGGAGCGCGTCTGGGACTACGGCTGGGGCGGCGACACCCGCGTGGTGGACGTCCATGTGCAGCGGCTGCGCACGAAGATCGGCCAGGACCGGATCGAGACGGTCCGCGGTTTCGGCTACAAGCTCAAGGGCTGACCCGGCAGGGTCGTCGAGGAACAGGATGAAGCAGGTCAGCAGGTGGTGAAGGGGCTCGCCCTCCGTACGGGGGTCCGCTGGAAGATCGCCGTCGCCATCGCGGCGGTCGGTGCGCTCATCGCGGTCACCCTCAGCCTCGTCGTCCACAACGCGGCCCGCGTCTCCATGCTCGACAACGCGCGCGACGTCCAGATGTGGCGGCTGCTGTTCGCCCAGCGGGTGTACGAGACGTCCAAGCCGAAGGAACCGCGCTTCGGCACCAAGATCAACGACCCGGCGCTGCCGCCGCAGCTCGACCAGCTGATGCGCGACAAGCGGCGCGGCACCTACGTCCAGGAACACCACGAGGGCCCGCCCGACGTGTGGGCGGCCGTGCCGCTCGCCAACGGCGACGTCCTCTCGCTGCACGTCCCCTTCGCCGACCGCAGCGCCACGATCATGAAGGACCTGGACCGGGCCCTGATCATCGGCTCGGTGTCGGTGGTCTTCGGCGGCTGCGCGCTCGGCGTCCTCATCGGCGGCCAGCTCTCCCGGCGGCTGCGCAAGGCCGCGGCGGCGGCCGGCCGGGTCGCCCAGGGCAACACCGACGTGCGGGTGCGGGACGCCATCGGCGGTGTCGTACGGGACGAGACCGACGAACTGGCCCGGGCCGTCGACGCCCTCACCGACGCCCTGAACGAGCGGATCGAGGCCGAGCGGCGGGTCACCGCGGACATCGCGCACGAGCTGCGCACCCCCGTCACCGGGCTGCTCACGGCCGCCGAGCTGCTGCCGCCCGGACGGCCCAGCGAGCTCGTGCGGGACCGGGCGCAGGCCATGCGGACGCTGGTCGAGGACGTGCTGGAGGTGGCCCGGCTCGACAGCGCGTCCGAGCGGGCCGAACTCCAGGAGGTCGCGCTCGGCGAGTTCGTGGAGCGGCGGGTGCGGGTGCTCGACCCGGAGGCGGTCGTACGGGTCGTCCACGAGTCCTGGGTGAGCACCGATCCGCGCCGCCTGGAACGCATCCTGGGCAACCTCCTCGCCAACGCGGCCAAGCACGGCAAGGGCCCGGTCGAGGTCACCGTCGAGGGCCGCGTGGTCCGGGTCAGGGACCACGGCCCCGGCTTCCCGGAGGCCCTGCTCCAGGACGGCCCGAGCCGCTTCCGTACGGGCAGCAGCGACCGCGCGGGCCAGGGCCACGGCCTGGGCCTCACCATCGCGGCCGGCCAGGCCCGGGTCCTCGGCGCCCGGCTGACCTTCCGCAACGCGGCCCCCGAGGGCACCCCGGAGGGCGCCGGCGGCGCGATCGCGGTGCTGTGGCTCCCGGAACACGCCCCGACGGCCACGGGCAGCTTCCCGATCCTGCGGCTGCCGGACTAGGAGCGGGCGCGGGGCCGGGCCGGGCCGGGGCTTGCACCGGGCCCGTTGCGCCACCTGCGCCGAGTGGCTTGCGCCGGGCCCGTTGCGCCACCTGCGCCACCTGCGCCGAGCCCACGACAACGGCCCCCGCCGTCCGCGGGTGCGGGACGACGGGGGCCGTGGGGCGAGCGGGTCAGACGGTCTCGGAGACCCCGGCGGCCTTGGCCGCCCCGGCCGACTCGGCGGTCTCGGCGTTCTCCGGCTTGGCCGGGCCGGTGCCGCGCAGGGCGACCTCCTTGACGAAGAAGGCGAGGGCGAAGCCGAGGACGGCGACGGTCGCGCCGACCAGGAAGGCGGAGTGGGTGCCGGACGCCACCGCGTGCTGGTACGCCTCGCGCACCGCCTCCGGCAGCCGCGCCAGGCTCGCCGCGTCGAGCTGCGCCGAGTGCGCGGTCGCCGCGCCGCCGCCGCTGGCGGCCATCTCGTCCTGGACCTTGTTGGTGAACAGGGCGCCCATGATGGCGACGCCGAAGGAGGAGCCGAGGGTACGGAACAGGGTGGTCGAGGAGGACGCGACGCCCATGTCCTTCATCTCGACGCTGTTCTGCGCGACGAGCATCGTGATCTGCATCAGGAAGCCCATGCCGGCGCCGAGGAGGGCCATGTACACGCCGGAGACGAACCGGGTGGTGTCGGTGTCCATCGTCGAGAGCAGGTAGAGGCCGGTGACCATCAGCGCGCCGCCGACGATCGGGAAGATCTTGTACTTGCCGCTGTTGGTGGTGACCCGGCCGACGACCAGCGAGACGACCATCATCGACAGCAGCATCGGCAGGAGCAGCAGGCCCGAGTTGGTGGCCGAGGCGCCCTGGACGGACTGCTGGAACAGCGGCAGGAAGAGCACCGCGCCGAACATGACGAAGCCGGTGATGAAGCCGATCAGGGACATCAGGGTGAAGTTGCGGCTGCGGAAGATGTGCAGCGGCATGATCGGGTCGCTCGCGCGGGTCTCGACGAAGAGGAAGGCCGCGAGGGCCAGGACGCCGCCGACCGCGAGGCCGACGATGGTGGCCGAGCCCCAGGCGTACTCCGTGCCGCCCCAGGTGGTGACCAGCACGATCGCGGTGATGCCGAGGGTCAGCAGGCCCGCGCCGAGGAAGTCGATCCGGGTGCCGCTGTCGCGCTGCTTCTTCGGCAGGTGCAGCACGGTGGTGATCATCGCGAGGGCCACGACGCCGAGCGGCAGGTTGATGTAGAAGGACCAGCGCCAGCCCCAGTGGTCGGTGATGGAGCCGCCGACCAGCGGTCCGCCGATCATGGCGAGGGCCATCACGCCGGCCATCATGCCCTGGTACTTGCCGCGCTCGCGGGGCGGGATCAGGTCGCCGATGATCGCCATCACGCCGACCATCAGACCGCCGGCGCCCAGGCCCTGGACGGCGCGGAAGCCGATGAGCTGGCCCATGTCCTGCGCCATGCCGCTGAGCGCGGAGCCGATCAGGAAGATGACGATCGAGGTGAGGAAGACGCCCTTGCGCCCGAACATGTCGCCCAGCTTGCCCCAGATCGGGGTCGAGGCGGCGGTGGCCAGGGTGTAGGCGGTGACGACCCAGGAGAGGTGCTCCAGGCCGCCGAGCTCACCGACGATGGTCGGCATCGCGGTGCCGACGATCATGTTGTCCAGCATCGCGAGCAACATCGCGATCATGAGGGCGAGCAGGACGACGCGGACACTGCGAGGTTGCTTGACCTCGTCCACCGCTGCTTCCTGACCAGTCTGTTTCGTCGCCATGTCGCGTTCCCCGTTTCCTTACTTGCCGCCCGGCTAGTTACTACACTGGGGAAGGTAGACCCCCAACTAGCCGGTCGTCAAGTAAGTTCATGTGGAAGCGAGAGACCATGGCCCAGGCCCGAGGAAACACCCGCCAGCGCATCCAGGACGTGGCCCTCGAACTCTTCGCCGAGCAGGGATACGAGAAGACCTCGCTGCGGGAGATCGCGGAACGCCTCGACGTCACCAAGGCCGCGCTGTACTACCACTTCAAGACCAAGGAAGACATCCTGATCAGCATCTTCGAGGACCTCACCCGTCCCATGGACGAGCTGATCGCCTGGGGGAACGAGCAGCCCCGCACCCTGGAGACCAAGCGGGAGATCCTGCGCCGCTACCAGGTGGCGCTGCTCGCCGCGGCCCCCCTCTTCCGCTTCATGCAGGAGAACCAGGCCACCGTGCGCGAGCTGAGCATCGGCCTCACCTTCAAGGAGCGCATGATCGCGATGGTCGGCCTCATCCAGGAGCCGGAGTTCTCCATGACCGACAAGGTCCGCTCGGTCAGCGCGATCTTCACGATGCACGCCGGGACCTTCTTCATGGAAAACATCGAGGGCGACTCCGAGGAGAAGCACGAAGCCGTCCTCGAGGTCGCCCTCGATCTCATCGGTCAGACCCACCAGGGGGCCTGACCGCTCTCACCTCAGCGTCAGATGGAGACGCCGTGGGACCGCAGGAAGGCGGCCGGGTTCACGGCGGAGCCGTAGTTCGGGGTGGTGCGGATCTCGAAGTGCAGGTGGGGGCCGGAGGAGTTGCCGGTGTTGCCCGAGAGGGCGATCTGCTGACCGGCGGCGACCTGCTGGCCGATGTTCACCTTGATCTTCGACAGGTGGGCGTACTGCGAGTACGTGCCGTTGGCGTGCTTCAGGACGATCGCGTTGCCGTACGCCGGGCCGTCGCCGCCACCGTTGGGGCCGGCCTTCACGACGGTGCCGGCCGCGGCGGCCTTGACCGGGGTGCCGACCGGGACGGCGAAGTCCTGGCCGGAGTGCTTGTGGGCCCACATGGCGCCGCCCTGGTTGAAGCTGGCGCTCAGGGTGTAGGCGCTGACGGGCTTGACCCAGGAGACGGCCTTCTTGGCGGCCACGGTGTTGACCTGCGCCTTGGCGGCGGCGGCCTTCACCTGCGCGGCCTTGACCTGGGTGGCGGCCTTGGCCTGGACGGCGGCCTGGTTCGCGATCGCGGCGGACGTGGCGGTCGCGGTGGACGCGACGGCGGCCGTGCCCTCGGCGGCGAAGGCGGACCCGGCTCCGGCCACCAGCGACGCTCCCAGGCCGGCGGTGGCGAGGGTGGCGACGGCGGCGAGACGGATGCTGGGCTTCATGACGCGCTTCGACATACGGGGGAGAACCTCCGGACAGAACGGGACCCGACGCGACAGCGGTCTGCGCCGGGCTTGCTCATCCTTGGTAACCCGGACCCCCAGCCATCCCAAAACACCCCATCTACGACATCACGTCGTAGCGATCTCCGGAGAAGATCGAACCTTGACGCCCGGGAATCAGGCACGCGAAATCGGACATACCCTCCCTGATCGATCGGTTTAACCCCACGTCGAGAGCGTCCCGAACCGCCCGAAAGGCCGCACGATGTCCCCTTCGGGGCCTCCGGGACCAAAGTCCCGGAGGTTGATCCCGAAACGTCCCTCTTTCCGGCGAGAACGAAAGACTATTCCGCTTAGTACCGTCCGAAACGCCTGTGCGGCTTGTCACCACGGCGACGCCCCCGATGCGACCTGGGTCACGCGACCGAACCCTCCGGAACCCCCTCCGCCACCCTCCGAGCGGCACTAACTTCCGAGACATGACCCAGGACATCTCCACGATCGAACTCGCCGACGCCATCGCCGCCGTACGCGACCAGCTCGTCGACGCCGCCGCCCGCGCCACCGGCCAACCCGTCGGCTTCGAGGTCGGCGACATCCAGATGGAGTTCACGATCGAACTCCGCAAGGAGCTCAAGGGCGGCACGAAGGTCAAGGCCTGGGTCGTCGAAGCCGGCGCCGACGCGTCCCGCACCCGGGGCGAGACCCACCGCGTCGCCTTCACCCTGAAGCCGCGGAACGCGGCGACGGGCGGGGCGTGGCTCGTGGGCAACGACGAGGCGGCGGACCTCTCCGGCTTCGGGAGCGCGGGGGACGGGGCTGAGGGCCGGTGACGGCGGACGTCGTCTTCGCGGTCCTCGGACGACAGCAGGGCAGCGGGGTCCTGGTGGCCCCGGGCACGGTCCTGACCAGCGCCCACGTCCTCGACGGCGCCCACAGTGCCCAGGTCGTGACCCCGCGGCAGGGCCCGACCCGCTTACGGGTGGTCTGGTCGGACGACCGCCTCGACGCCGCACTCCTCCAGGGCCCCACGGGGGTCGTGCCTCCCCCGCCCCTCAGCACGGTCGTCACCGCCCGCCCGATACCCGGCTGCGAGATCCTCGGCTACCCCCGGATCCAGCGGTACGACGGGCAGAAGCTGGACCTCGACCAGTACACCGGCACCGTCCTGCCCATGGCCGGCCTCCTCCGCCGGGCCCTGACCGTCGAGCTGGACCACCCGCCCGTCACCGTCACCGACGAGGACGGGCCCTCCCCGCTGGCGGGCCTCTCCGGCGCCCCCGTCTTCGCCGACGGGAGGCTCCTCGGCATCGTCCGCGCCGTCCCGCGCGGCCGGGGCCACCGGCGCCTGGAATGCGTCTCCCTCGCCGCCGTCCTCGCCGACGAGGAGGCCCGCCAGTGGCTCCCCGCCGTCTCCGTGGCGACCACCGGCGCCCACCCCCGGGACGGCTTCTACGAGGAGGAGTACGGGGACGCCCTCGGCGCCGCCTACCGCCGCACCAAGATCTTCGGGCTCGACGAGCTCGGCAAGCGGGCCTCCGAGTGGGATCTCGACACCGCCTACCTCTCCCTGGAGGCCACCTCCCGGGACCAGGAGGCCGTGCCCGTCCCCCGCCGCATCGACGACCTGCTCGCCGCCCGCCCCCGCGTCCTGCTGCGCGGCGACGCGGGCGCCGGGAAGACCACGCTCATGTGGTGGCTGGCCGCCCACGCCGCCGTCGGCACCCTCGGCCCGGAGCTCGCCGAGCTCAACGGCCTCGTCCCCTTCGTCGTCCCCCTGCGCTCCCTGCGGGCCCGAGGCAACGGCTTTCCCGGCCCGGCGGAGCTGCCGACGGTCGCCGGACTGATGATCGACGCGGCCCCCGAGGGCTGGGCGGGCCGGGTGCTGGCCGCCGGACGGGGGCTGCTCCTCGTCGACGGCCTGGACGAGGTCACCCAGTCCGACCGGGAGGACGCCCACACCTGGCTCAGCGGCCTCCTGGCCCGCTACCCCGGCACCCGCTGCGTGGCGACCGTACGGCCGCACGCCGTGGCCGCCGACTGGCTGGGCGCCGAGGGCTTCGAGGAGCTGACCCTCCTCCCCCTGCGGGGCGACGACATCCAGGCCTTCGTCGCCGCCTGGCACGCGGCCGCCCGCTTCGACGCGGCCCCCGGCGAGAACCTGGCCGACCTGGAACAGGACCTGGCCCAGCAGTTCCGCCACAACCCGAACCTCGCCGAACTGGCCCGTACCCCGCTGCTCTGCGCGGTGATCTGCGCCCTCCACCGCCAACGGGAGGGCTTCCTCCCCGAGACCCGCTGGGCCCTGTACGACTCCGCCCTCACCATGCTCCTCGGCGCCCGCGACGAACGGCGCCGGATCGACGCTCCCGACGGCATCCGGATGACGGTCGAGGAGCACACCCAGCTCCTCCAGCGCTTCGCCGCCTGGCTGGTCCGCGTCGGCCAGACCGAGTTCACCCGCGAGCAGGCCCTCGACCGCCTGGAGCGGACCCTGCCCGGGATGCCGCGCGTCCAGGCCCAGGGCACGACGGAGCAGATCCTCACCCATCTGATCAACCGCAGCGGCCTCCTCCAGGAGCGCACGGCCGAGGTCTTCCAGTTCGCCCACCGCACCTTCCAGGACTTCCTGGCCGCGAAGGAGCTCGTCGAGGACGACGCCCTCCCGGAGGGCCTCCGCCACGCCCACGACCAGCAGTGGCACGACGTCCTGCTGCTCGCCGCCGGGCACTGCAAACGCCGCGACCTGCCGGTCCTGGTGACCGGCCTCCTCGAAGCGGGCTCCGCGACCCGCAAACGGGACCTGAAGACGACGCTGTACGTCCTGGCGGCGCTGGCCTCCCAGCACGCGGCCTGGCTGGACGAGACGCTGCGGCGGCGGGTGCAGAAGGCGGTGACCTCGGTGGTGCCGCCGCGGAACACGGAGCAGATGACCCAGCTGACCCGGCTCGGCGCGTACGTGCTGCCGCTCCTGCCCGGGCCCCAGGACGTCTCGAAGGAGGCCCTCGACGGCGTCACCCGGCTCATCTCCGCGATCGGCGGCACGGCCGCACTCCCCTACGCCCGGGTGTTCGCCGAGGCCGGCGAGGCGTCCCGGTTCGCCAGCGACTGGTCGTCCTTCCCCGCGAGGGCCTTCGCGGGTGAGGTCCTCACCCACCTGGAGCCCTCCTTCGCGGTCGCCGTCTGGACGTACGAACAGCTCCGGCTGCTCCCTGAGCTCCCCCAGGTCAACGGCGTGATGTTCGCGGGCGACTTCGCCGTGACCGACATGGCCGAGGCGCTCGACGCGCGTCCGCTCGTCTACCTGGCCATCGGGCTGAACAGCCACCTGACCGACCTGGAGCTCCTGCGCTCGATCAACCACTCGGAGCTCAGGAAGATCTACGTCATGGGCGGACCGCTGCCCCGGCTCGACAGCCTCGCCGACATCCGCTCCCTGCGCGATCTGGAGCTCGTGGACACGGACACGGCCACGGAACAGCTGGACCTCACGCCGCTCCGCGAGCTCCCCCAGCTCCGCGTCACCCTCTTCGGCGTCCCCCGCAAGAACCTCGTCGGCGCCGCCGCCCTCGGCGACCGGCTCACCGTCGCATGACGAAAAGGGGCGGCCCCGGAACCCACAGGTTCCGGGGCCGCCCCTTCAGAGCTTCAGCCGCTCAGCGCGGCGTCACGCCTCCTTGGACAGGTTCGGGCCCGCCCCGCCCGCCGCCTCGATCGGAGGCACGTCCGGCAGGGCCGACTTCTCCTCGCCGCGGAAGGTGAAGGTGCGCTCCTCGCCCTCGCCCTCCGTGTCCACG
Organism: Streptomyces sp. NPDC093111; assembly: GCF_040683955.1. Lineage (NCBI taxonomy): Bacteria > Bacillati > Actinomycetota > Actinomycetes > Kitasatosporales > Streptomycetaceae > Streptomyces > Streptomyces sp. NPDC093111. Next base: position 32,691 of record NZ_JBFBNW010000004.1, read on the forward strand.
ACCACGATGTGACCGGGGCGCAGCTCGCCGAAGAGGATCTTCTCCGAGAGCGTGTCCTCGATCTCGCGCTGGATCGTCCGGCGCAGCGGCCGGGCGCCCATCACGGGGTCGTAGCCCTTCTTGGAGAGCAGCTCCTTCGCGGACTGGGAGAGCTCGATGCCCATGTCCCGGTCCTTCAGGCGCTCGTCCACGCGGCCGATCATCAGGTCGACGATCTGGAGGATGTCCTCCGGGGTCAGCTGCGGGAAGACGATGATGTCGTCCACACGGTTGAGGAACTCCGGGCGGAAGTGCTGCTTCAGCTCGTCGCTGACCTTCGCCTTCATCCGCTCGTAGTTGGACTTCGTGTCGCCCTGGGCGGCGAAGCCCAGGTTGAAGCCCTTCGAGATGTCCCTGGTCCCGAGGTTGGTCGTCATGATGATGACCGTGTTCTTGAAGTCCACGACCCGGCCCTGGGAGTCGGTCAGACGACCGTCCTCCAGGATCTGGAGAAGGGAATTGAAGATATCGGGGTGGGCCTTCTCGACCTCGTCGAAGAGGACCACGGAGAACGGCTTGCGACGCACCTTCTCGGTGAGCTGGCCGCCCTCTTCGTAGCCGACGTATCCGGGCGGAGAACCGAAGAGACGGGAAACCGTGTGCTTCTCGCTGAACTCCGACATGTCGAGGGAGATCATCGCGTCCTCGTCGCCGAAGAGGAATTCGGCGAGCGCCTTGGACAGCTCGGTCTTACCGACACCGGACGGGCCGGCGAAGATGAACGAGCCACCGGGGCGCTTCGGGTCCTTCAGACCGGCCCGCGTACGGCGGATCGCCCGCGAGAGACCCTTGACGGCGTCCTTCTGGCCGATGACGCGCTTGTGGAGCTCGTCCTCCATGCGGAGCAGGCGCGAGGACTCCTCCTCGGTCAGCTTGAAGACCGGGATGCCGGTGGCGGTCGCGAGGACCTCGGCGATCAGCTCGCCGTCGACCTCGGCGACGACGTCCATGTCGCCGGCCTTCCACTCCTTCTCCCGCTTGGTCTTCGCGGCGAGGAGCTGCTTCTCCTTGTCGCGCAGGGAGGCGGCCTTCTCGAAGTCCTGCGAGTCGATCGCGGACTCCTTGTCCCGGCGGACGGAGGCGATCTTCTCGTCGAACTCGCGGAGGTCCGGCGGCGCGGTCATCCGGCGGATGCGCATCCGGGAGCCGGCCTCGTCGATCAGGTCGATCGCCTTGTCCGGGAGGAAGCGGTCCGAGATGTACCGGTCGGCCAGCGTGGCGGCCTGGACCAGCGCCTCGTCGGTGATGGAGACGCGGTGGTGGGCCTCGTACCGGTCGCGCAGACCCTTGAGGATCTCGATCGTGTGCGGCAGCGACGGCTCGGCGACCTGGATGGGCTGGAAGCGGCGCTCGAGGGCCGCGTCCTTCTCCAGGTACTTGCGGTACTCGTCGAGCGTGGTGGCACCGATGGTCTGGAGCTCACCACGGGCCAGCATCGGCTTGAGGATGCTCGCGGCGTCGATCGCGCCCTCGGCGGCGCCCGCACCCACCAGGGTGTGGAGCTCGTCGATGAACAGGATGATGTCGCCGCGGGTGCGGATCTCCTTGAGCACCTTCTTCAGGCGCTCCTCGAAGTCACCGCGGTAGCGGGAGCCGGCGACCAGCGCGCCGAGGTCCAGGGTGTAGAGGTGCTTGTCCTTGAGGGTCTCGGGCACCTCGCCCTTGACGATGGCCTGCGCCAGGCCCTCGACGACGGCGGTCTTGCCGACGCCGGGCTCGCCGATGAGGACCGGGTTGTTCTTGGTGCGGCGGGACAGCACCTGCATGACCCGCTCGATCTCCTTCTCGCGCCCGATGACCGGGTCGAGCTTGGATTCGCGGGCCGCCTGGGTGAGGTTGCGGCCGAACTGGTCGAGGACCAGGGACGTCGAGGGGGTGCCCTCGGCAGGACCGCCGGCCGTGGCGGCTTCCTTGCCCTGGTAGCCGGAGAGCAGCTGGATGACCTGCTGCCGCACCCGGTTGAGGTCGGCGCCCAGCTTCACGAGGACCTGGGCGGCGACGCCCTCGCCCTCGCGGATCAGGCCGAGCAGGATGTGCTCGGTGCCGATGTAGTTGTGGCCGAGCTGGAGGGCCTCCCGGAGCGACAGCTCCAGGACCTTCTTGGCACGAGGGGTGAAGGGGATGTGACCGGACGGGGCCTGCTGGCCCTGGCCGATGATCTCCTCCACCTGCTGGCGGACCGCCTCGAGCGAAATCCCGAGGCTCTCCAGGGCCTTAGCGGCGACACCCTCACCCTCGTGGATAAGGCCCAGGAGGATGTGCTCGGTGCCGATGTAGTTGTGGTTGAGCATCCGGGCTTCTTCCTGAGCCAGGACGACAACCCGCCGCGCGCGGTCGGTGAACCTCTCGAACATCGTTAATCGCTCCTCAGAGCGGTCAGTCAGTTAGGGGTCGATCCCCTCCCTGTCCTTCCGCAGCTTAGTCCCGCAAGCGGGGACCGCTCATTCCAACTGCCGACATCCGTCCGGATCACCCCCTTACTTCTTGGGGGGACCTGCTGCCGAACAGCCGACAAATGCTCCAACTCGATGGTGCGAGACGATGTTCCCGCAGGCCAAGCACTTACCCACACCTCCAGTACGCCCATGGCGAACGTGAGACGCGGAAGCCCGCGAGTCACCCCTCCTCACATGGAATGTCTTACCCGTAAGGACGGACACTCCATGCGGCGCACCCCGGTTCCCTCCGCTACGGGCGAACACCCTTGCGCTCTCGAATGCACCCGTACGCCCCCATCATGGACACACCGCGCACCGGAACGAGGACCTTCCGTCACCGGTGCGGTCGTGGCACGTAACCAAGGAGCGCCCGGAGGCGTTCCCCCGGTATGCCCTTCACCGTCCCGTTCCCCCGCTCGCCGTTCGACGGCGGTTCGGCGCGATGGTACGAGCACGAGCTCGGCTGGGCGGCGGTGGCCGGGCCTCCGGTGCAGCTGGTGACGGGACTGCGTTTCGACGTCCTCGACCTGCCCGCCGCGGCCGGTCGCGGAGTGCTGCGCCGGGTGGGCGCGGGCACCGGACCGGTGGCCCTCATGGGGCGGAGGATGCGCCTGCTCGTGGCAGCGGGGAGCGCGGAGGAGCTGCCCGGGCTGCTGGAGTGGCTGGAGTGGGGCGGGATCTCACTGGATCTCGCCGCGCTGGGCGCCGACGGCCGGATGGCCGCGCCCGTTCCCCCTGGGTGGAGCCGTTCCGGCACCCCGGGGTCCCCGGTGTGGCTGAGGGCCCCGGAGCCCGGTCGCGAGGTGGAGTCCTCGCTGCCGGCCCTGCGGCCCTCTGCGGTGCGGGACGGTGCGGGCGCCCCCTGTCTCGCCCGGCTGGTGGCCGCGGTCGCCGCGGAGTGCCACCGGGTGCGGCTGCTGGGTGCCGTCCGGAACCACCCGCGAGGGGCGGGCCCGGCGGCCCGGCAGCCGGCGCCTCAGCGGTTCGCGTCCTCGTAGGCCGCCTTGATCTCGGCCGGCACGCGGCCGCGGTCGTTCACGTTGTACCCGTTCTCCTTGGCCCACGCGCGGATCTTCGCCGTGTCCGGGCTGCCGCCGGAGGCGACGACACGGCCCTTGCCCCGGGCGCCGGCGCTGCGGCCGCCGGTACGACGACCGCTCTTGGCGTACGGCTCGAGCAGGTCGCGGAGCTTGTCCGCGTTGGCGGTGGTGAGGTCGATCTCGTAGGACTTGCCGTCCAGCGCGAACGTCACGGTCTCGTCCGCCTCGCCGCCGTCGAGGTCATCGACAAGAAGGACCTGAACCTTCTGTGCCACCGGATTTCCTTTCATCGAAAATGCAGTACGCGGAAAGGAAACCGCTTTTCCCGGAAAAACACAAACCCCTGGGAGAGGTTCAGAACCCCGGCAACGCGGGAAACGTGCGCGATTCGGACATAGGCACCGGCTCACAGGTGCAGAAGCATCCGGCTGTTGCCCAAGGTGTTCGGCTTCACTCGTTCGAGACCGAGGAACTCGGCGACGCCCTCGTCATAGGAACGCAGGAGCTCGCTGTAGACATCTCCGTCGACCGGAGTCTCGCCGATCTCGACGAAGCCGTGCTTCGCGAAGAAGTCCACTTCGAAGGTGAGGCAGAAAACCCTGCGGACACCGAGCCATCGGGCGGTGTGCAGCAACTTGTCCAGCACCTGATGTCCCACTCCGGCGCCCTTGAAGTCGGGATCGACGGCGAGAGTACGGACTTCGGCGAGGTCTTCCCACATCACGTGGAGCGCTCCGCAGCCGACGACCGTGGCGTCGTCGTCGCGTTCGGCGACCCAGAACTCCTGGATCGACTCGTAAAGCGTCACGGTCGCTTTGTCGAGCAGGATGCCGCGGCGTACGAAGGGGTCGACGAGACGGCGCACGGCGGCGACATCGGAGGTGCGGGCCCGGCGTACGGTGACGGCATTGGCGGAAGGCATGGGGGGACGTTATCGCCCCTGGTCCCCCGGTTCGGCGCCGCCCTGCTCAGGGGCCGTACTCGGCTCGGGACTGTCCCGCTGGACCATACGCACGGCGTCGTTCAGGGCTTCGCGCTGTTCGGGCGACATCATGCCGAAGAAGGCGACCAGCGCGGCGGCGGGGTTGTCGCTCTGCGCCCAGGCTTCGTTCATCAGTGCGGCCGAGTAGGCGGCGCGGGTCGAGACCGCCGTATATCGATAGGCGCGGCCTTCGACTTCCCTGCGGACCCAGCCCTTCTGATGGAGATTGTCCAATACGGTCATGACGGTGGTGTAGGCGATGGACCGTTCCTGCTGGAGATCCTCCAGGACTTCCCGGACGGTCACCGGGCGGTTCCATTGCCAGACGCGGGTCATGACGGCGTCTTCCAGCTCTCCCAATTGGCGGGGCACAGCGCCACCCTAGTGCGCGGCGCCCGAATATTGCCCCATTGCCGCACATTCACGGAGAAAACGCCCGGTAAGAGCGCAAAAAGGACGTACGGCCTGACGGCGGTCGTACGTCCTCGGGTGCTGCGGGCCCCTTACGGGGCGGTGCCGCCCTGCTGCCGGGTGGACTCGGCGCGGGCCAGGGCGGCGTCCACGATCGCGTCCTCCTTGGCCTTGTTCGGGCCTCCCTGGCTCTTCACGATCGTGACGACCAGGCCGATGAAGAAGACGGCCATCACCACGGGGGGCAGGAGCGCGGATACGTAGTCCATGGCGTCCAGACTAGCTAGCCCGCGACGCGTTCCTCGGGCGGGGGCGGGGGTACCGGCCGTCGGCGTGGCGGGAAGACCTCGGAGGGCTTGGGCACCGGGCGCTCGCCGGGCGCCGGCGGCTTGGGCGCGGGCTTCCCCGGCGCCCCCGGACCGGAGCCGCCGTCGCCCGCGGCACGGCCGCCGGGCAGGGCCAGCAGGCGGGCGCGGGGGGCGGTGACGGCGCGGGCCGGGGCCTGGGCCTGGGCGACGCGGGCCAGCCGGGCGCGGACGGATCGTTCCGCCAGCACCTGGCAGCGGGCCAGCAGCGCGCCCGCGGCGGGGTGGTGGCGCAGCGCCCGCAGGGCCGCGAGGTCGTCGGCGCCGGGGTCGTAGCCGGCCGCCAGGGCGTCCTGGAGGAGCTGCAGGTAGCCCGTCAGGGAGCCGGGGAGGGCCTGGCGGTAGCGGACCAGGTCGGCGAGGAGGAAGGCGCGCAGCCGGCCGGCCTCGGCCACCGACTCGTCCACGGACTCGGCCAGGCGCAGGCAGTCCTGGACGTCGTCGTCGTGAAGGGGGGCGGGGTTGAGGGCGGTGGCGAGGGCGCGGCGGAGGACACGCAGCTCGTCCGCGCTGAACGCCATGCCGCCGCGGGATCCGTAGGGCGTGGGCATGGACCGACGATACGCGCTAATCGGACAAATCTCCCGCTTTTCGATCTTCCCGGCGGGTCGGTCCCGCCGGGAGGATCAGAGCCGCGAGACGTTGCGCTCATACACCAGCCGCAGGCCGATCAGGGTCAGCCACGGCTCGTGGGCGGCGATCTCCTTGGAGTCGGCGAGCACCATCGGCGCCAGACCGCCGGTGGCGATCACGGTGACCTTCGAGGGGTCCCCGTTCGGGCCGGCCAGCTCGCGCCGCATCCGCCCGACGACGCCGTCGACCTGGCCCGCGTAACCGAAGACGATGCCCGACTGCATGGCCTCGACGGTGTTCTTGCCGATCACGCTGCGCGGCCGGGCCAGCTCGATCTTGCGGAGCATGGCGCCCTTGATGCCCAGCGCCTCCACCGAGATCTCTATGCCCGGCGCGATGGCGCCGCCCGCGTACTCGCCGCGCGCCGTGACCGCGTCGTACGTCGTCGCCGTGCCGAAGTCGACGACGATCGCGGGGCCGCCGTACAGCTCGACGGCCGCGACGGCGTTGATGACCCGGTCGGCGCCGACCTCCTTGGGGTTGTCCGTGAGGACCGGGACGCCCGTCTTGACGCCCGGCTCCACCAGGACCGCGGGGACGTCGCCGTAGTAGCGGCGGGTCACCTCGCGCAGCTCGTGCAGCACCGAGGGGACGGTCGCGCAGATCGCGATCCCCCCGATGCCGTCGCTCAGCTCGACGCCGAGCAGCGGATGCATGCCCATCAGGCCCTGCAGCAGGACCGCCCACTCGTCGGCGGTGCGCCGCGGGTCCGTGGAGATGCGCCAGTGCTCCACGATCTCGTCGCCGTCGAAGAGGCCGAGGACCGTCTGGGTGTTGCCGACGTCGATCGTGAGCAGCATCAGACGCCCGTCTCACGCAGGTCGAGCCCGATGTCGAGGATCGGGGACGAGTGGGTGAGGCCGCCCACCGCCAGGTAGTCCACGCCGGTGGCCGCGTACGCCGCCGCGTTCTCCAGGGTCAGCCGGCCCGAGGACTCCAGGACGGCCCGCCCGGCGACCAGCGCGACGGCCTCCTCGGTCTCGCCCGGGGTGAAGTTGTCCAGCAGGATCAGGTCGGCGCCCGCGTCCAGGACCTCGCGGACCTGGTGCATCGTGTCGACCTCGACCTCGATCGGCAGCTCCGGGAACAGCTCGCGCACGGCCTTGAACGCCTCCGCGACGCCACCGGCCGCCACCACGTGGTTGTCCTTCACCAGGGCCGCGTCCGACAGCGACATGCGGTGGTTGACGCCGCCACCGCAGCGCACCGCGTACTTCTCCAGGGCGCGCAGGCCCGGGGTGGTCTTGCGGGTGTCGCGGACCTTGGCCCGGGTGCCCTCCAGGGCGTCCGCCCAGGCGCGGGTCGCGGTGGCGATGCCGGACAGGCGGCACAGGATGTTCAGCGCGCTGCGCTCGCCGGTGAGCAGGTCACGGGTGCGGGCGGTGACGCTCAGCAGCTTGTCGCCGGCCTCGACCCGCTCGCCGTCCTCGACGTGCCGCTCGACCTCGAACTCGTCGGTGCACACGATGGACAGCACCGCCTCGGCCACCCGCAGACCGGCCACCACGCCGGCCTCCCGGGCGGTGAAGTCGCCGGTCGCGACGGCCTCCTCGGGGACGGTCGCCACGGTCGTCACGTCCACGCCGCCGTCGAGGTCCTCGGCGATGGCCAGGTGCGCGATGTCCTCGACCTGGACCGGGTCGAGCCCCGCCTCGGCGAGCAGCTCGGCGAGCGCCGGGTCGAGCCCGCACTCGAACTCCTCCGCGTCGCCACAGCCGCAGCCGTCGCCGCAGCCGCCGCTCTCGGCGGGCGCGTTGATCTGGATGAGGGGGACGTCCACGGGCTGCGGACGTGCTTCTTCGGGCGTGCTCACGACTGCGGCTCCCTGGATGCGTCGGGGGTTACGGGCGGAAAGTCTGCGGTGGCGGTGCGACGGACCACCAGTCGGCGGTCGGACGTCAGGCGGACCACCAGATGGCGGCCCCAGTGCGCGTCGTCCCGGTCGGGCCGGTCCTCGCGCCAGTGGCAGCCGCGGGTCTCCTCGCGCTCCTGCGCGGCGGCCACCAGGACCCGGGCGACGCACAGCAGGTTGGTGGTCTCCCAGGAGTCGACGCCGGGCTCGGCCGCCTTGCGGTCGCCCTCGGCGTCCAGCCGCAGCGCTTCGAGGGCGTCGGCGGCGTCGGAGAGGCTGCCGGCGGACCGCAGCACGCCCGCGCCCTCGCTCATGGTCCGCTGGATGTCCCGCCGGACCTCGGGGCCGAGCAGGGTCAGCACCGTACGGCCCCCGGCGGGCGCGGCCGGATCGTCGACGATCGGCAGACCCTCGCGGTGCGGGCCGTGCGCGATGACGTCGTCGGCGATCCGCTCGGCGAAGACCAGGCCCTCCAGGAGCGAGTTCGAGGCGAGCCGGTTGGCGCCGTGCACGCCCGTGCAGGCGACCTCGCCGCACGCGTACAGGCCGGGCACCGTCGTCCGGCCGTGCAGGTCGGTGCGGACGCCGCCGGAGGCGTAGTGGGCGGCCGGGGCGACCGGGACCGGCTCGGTGACCGGGTCGATGCCGTGCGCCCGGCAGGCGGCCAGGATCGTCGGGAAGCGCTGCTCCCACATCTCGGCGCCGAAGTGGCGGCCGTCGAGGAACATGTGCGTGGTGCCCCGCTCCAGCATCCGCCGGGTGATCGCCTTGGCGACGATGTCCCGGGGCGCCAGCTCGGCCAGCTCGTGCTGCCCCAGCATGAAGCGCACCCCGTCGGCGTCGACGAGATGGGCGCCCTCGCCGCGCACCGCCTCGGAGACCAGCGGCTGCTGGCCCTCCGAGCCGACGCCCAGGAACAGCACCGTCGGGTGGAACTGCACGAACTCCAGGTCGGAGATCTCCGCGCCCGCGCGCAGCGCCAGCGCGACGCCGTCGCCGGTGGAGACCGGCGGGTTGGTGGTGGCGGAGAAGACCTGGCCCATGCCGCCGGTGGCGAGCACCACGGCGGGGGCGCGGACGGCGCCGACGCCGTCGTGCTGCCCCTCGCCCATAACGTGCAGGGTCACGCCCGCCGTCCGGCCCTCGGCGTCCTTCAGGAGGTCCAGGACGAGCGCGTGCTCGATGGTGCGGACGCCCCGGTCGCGGATCGCCTCGACCAGGGCCCGGGAGATCTCGGCGCCGGTCGCGTCGCCGCCGGCGTGCGCGATCCGGCGGCGGTGGTGGCCGCCCTCCCGGGTCAGCGCGATCTCGCCGGCCTCCGTGCGGTCGAAGTCGGCGCCCGTCTCGATCAGCCGGCGCACCGCGCCGGGGCCCTCGGTGACCAGGGCCCGCACGGCCTGCGCGTCGCAGAGCCCGGCGCCCGCCACGAGGGTGTCGTCCAGGTGCTGCTCGGGGGTGTCGCCGTCGCCGAGCGCGGCGGCGACGCCGCCCTGGGCCCAGCGGGTCGAGCCGTCGTCGAGGTGGGCCTTGGTGACGACGACCGTGCGCAGTCCCGCGGCGGTGCAGCGCAGGGCCGCGGTCAGACCCGCGACACCGGAGCCGACCACGACGACGTCGGCGTCGATGGACCAGCCCGGGGCGGGCGCCTGCAGCCGTATTCCGGTCACTTCACGGCTCCGAAGGTGAGGGGGATGTTGTCGATGAGGCGCGTGGTGCCCACGCGCGCGGCGACGGCGAGGATCGCCTCCCCGTCGTGGCCGTCCTCGACCTCGGTGAAGTCGGCCGGGTCGACCAGGGCCAGATAGTCCAGGGTGAGCGGCGGCTCGGCCCGCGCCGCGTCCTCCAGGAAGCCCTGGGCGGCACACCGCACGGCCTCCGCGCCCCCGCTCTCGGCCGCCTGGGCGACCGCGTGGGCGTCGGCGGCCGCCCGGGCCTCGCCGATCCGGGACAGCGCCTCCGCACGGGCGTCGCCCCGGCCCTGCGCCCCCGGCAGCGCCTGCGCGCGGGCGCGCAGCGCCGCCTGGGCGGCCAGCCGGTCCCGGGCGGCGAACAGCGCGCGGGACAGCGCCAGGGCGGTGTGCCGCTCCTCGGCCGACAGGAAGCGGTTGCGGCTGGACAGGGCGAGGCCGTCGGCCTCGCGGACGGTCGGCACGCCGACGATCTCGACCGGGAAGTTCAGGTCGCGGACCATGCGGCGGATCAGGGCGAGCTGCTGGGCGTCCTTCTGGCCGAAGAAGGCCAGGTCGGGGCCGGTGAGGTGGAGCAGCTTGGCGACGACGGTGAGCATGCCGTCGAAGTGGCCGGGCCGGGACGCGCCTTCGAGGCGCTCGCCCATGGGCCCGGCGGTGATCCGGACCTGCGGCTCCCCGCCCGGGTAGACCTCGTCGACCGCCGGGGCGAACACGGCGTCGGCGCCGGCCGCCGCGGCGAGCGCCAGGTCGGCGTCGAGGGTGCGCGGGTAGCGCTCCAGGTCCTCGCCCGCGCCGAACTGGAGCGGGTTGACGAAGACGGTGACGACGACGGTGCCGTCGGCCCCGACCCGCTCCCGGGCGGCCCGCACCAGGCTCGCGTGGCCCTCGTGGAGGGCGCCCATGGTCATGACGACGGCCCGCTGCCCGGCGCCTTCCAGCGCCCGCAGCTCCTCGCCCGTACGCACCAGGGTGATGGTCATCGGTGGTCGTCCCCCTCGGCGAGCACGCCCAGCAGGTCCTCGGCCAGCTCGGGCTTGAGCAGTCCGTGCGCGAGCGCCCGGTCGGCGGTGGCGCGGGCCATCGCGAGATAGCCGGCGACGGTGCCGGGCGCGTGCTTGTGCAGCTCGGCGACGTGCGCCGCGACCGTCCCGGCGTCGCCGCGGGCGACCGGCCCGGTCAGGGCGGCGTCGCCGGACCGCAGCGCGTTGTCCAGGGCGGCGCCGAGCAGCGGGCCGAGCATCCGGTCGGGCGCGCCGACACCGGCCGCGCGGAGCAGCTCCATGGCCTGGGCGACCAGGGTGACCAGGTGGTTCGCGCCGAGGGCGAGGGCCGCGTGGTAGAGCGGGCGGCTCTCCTCGGCGATCCACTCGGGCTCGCCGCCCATCTCGATGACGAGCGCCTCGGCGGCGAGCCGCAGCTCGTCGGGGGCGGTGACGCCGAACGAGCAGCCGGCCAGCCGCTGGACGTCCACGGAGGTGCCGGTGAAGGTCATGGCGGGGTGCAGGGCGAGCGGCAGCGCGCCGGCCCGGCGGGCGGGGTCGAGCACGCGCACGCCGTACCGCCCGGAGGTGTGCACGATCAGCTGTCCCGGCCGGATCGCCCCGGTGTCGGCGAGCCCCTCGACGAGCCCCGGCAGGGCGTCGTCGGGGACGGTGAGCAGCACCAGGTCCGACCGGGCGAGGACCCGGGCGGGCTCCATGACGGGCACGTCGGGCAGCAGGATGGAGGCCCGGCGGCGGGACGCCTCGGAGACCGCCGAGACGGCGACCGGGCGGTGTCCGGCGAGTTGCAGCGCGGAGGCGAGGACGGGTCCCACCCGTCCCGCGCCCACGACTCCGACGGTCAGCCGGGCGGGCCGGTCCTCGGCCCGGTCGGCGTGGGGGCCGGGCTGCCTGGCTTCTGCTGCGCGCTCTGGTGGTGCGTTCACGATCGGGTCGGCCTTCCGTTCCAGTCCGCGGGGGGTACCGGACGATTTCTGGTCATGCTACGCCAGCGTTTCGCGCGGACCCGTGGCTGTCCACAGGGTGTGGGCGACGGTGTGATGATCTGCTCATGGAGACAGACCGCGAGACCGACACCGGCGTTCCGGACACGACCCCGGACGCGACCGAGGACGAGACGACCGCCCTGCGCCGGGCCCTGCGCGAGGCCCCGCGCAAGCTGTGGGACGCCTCCCCGGACGGCACGGTCGCCGCGCGCCTGCGCGAGCTGGCCGACTGGGCGGAGAGCAGCCCGCACGCGGACGCCCCGCTGGACGTCTACGGCGACGGCGTCGTCGCCGAGGTCGAGGAGCGGGTCGCCGGCGCGCTGGGCTTCCCCGCGGCGGCCTTCTTCCCCACCGGGACGATGGCCCAGCAGGTGGCGCTGCGCTGCTGGGCCGGACGGACCGGGAACCCGGTCGTCGCCCTCCACCCGCTCGCCCACCCGGAGGTCCACGAGGACCAGGCCCTCCCGACGGTCTCCGGGCTGCGGACGACCCACCCCACGAACGCCCCCCGGCTGCCGACGGCGGACGAGGTGCGGGACCACCCGGAGCCCTTCGGGACGCTGATGCTGGAGCTCCCGCTGCGCGACGCCGGCTTCGTGCTGCCCACCTGGGACGAACTGGTCGACGTGGTCGACGCGGCCCGCGAGCGGGACGCCGTGGTCCACTTCGACGGCGCCCGGCTCTGGGAGACGCCGACCCGCTTCGGCCGCGAGCTCCCCGAGATCGCGGGCCTGGCCGACAGCGTCTACGTGTCGTTCTACAAGTCGCTCGGCGGCATGTCGGGCGCCGCGCTCGCCGGCCCCGAGGACCTGGTCGCCGAGGCCCGCCTGTGGCGCCACCGCTACGGCGGAGACGTGTTCCAGCAGTACCCGGCCGCCCTGTCGGCGCTGCGCGGCCTGGAGACGGAGCTCCCCCGGCTGCCCGCGTACGTGGCCCACGCCCGGATGGCGGCGACCGTGCTGCGGGAGGTGTTCGAGGAGGCCGGCGTCGGCTGGTTCCGCGTCCACCCGGAGCAGCCGCACACCCACCAGTTCCAGGTCTGGCTCCCGTACCCGCCCGAAGCCCTCACGGCGGCCTCCCTGGCCCTCGCCGAGGAGGGCACGGCCCTGTTCCGGCGCTGGTTCCCCGCCCCGGCGGGCGGCCCGCCCGGGGTGGCGACGACCGAGGTGACGATCAGCGCGCCCGGCCTGGAGTGGACGGCGGACGACGTACGGACGGCGGCCCGCGCCTTCCTGGGGAAGCTGGCGCGGTAGGGGACGGCGGCCGCCGCGGCCGGGGCTACCCCCGCCGCAGCAGCCGCCGCAGCACCGCGCGCAGCACGGCCACGTCGTGGGTCCCGGGCCGGGGCGGCGGCGGCTCGCAGCGCTGGGCGGCCCGGTAGCTGTCGAAGAGGTACTGGTGAAGGGCGTTCATGGGCCCACCGTGCGCCCGGGCCGCCCGCCGCCGCCCGCCGATTGACGCCCCTGGTCAAATGGCGCGACAGCACCCCCGCCCGCCCCCGCACCATAGGGGGGTGAGCGTGACGATCGACATCACCGGACTGCCGCACGAGCGGATCGCCTTCTGCCCCTCGCCCCTGGCCGAGCTGGGCAACGCCCTGCACGCCCTGGCCGAGCCGGGCCACCACGCCCGGCTGCACGCCTGGACGACCACGACCTCCGCCGGACTGCGGCCCGAGCTGGCCGACCGGCTCCACGAGGCCGACTTCATGTGGCGGTCCACCCGGTCCGACTTCCTGCTGCCCGCCCAGCCGCGCGAGACGCTGGAGGAGGAGCTGGACGACCTCGACCGGCTGGACGACGAGAAGTTCGTGGGCGCCGCCCTGGAGATCTCGTGCAGCAGCCGCTACACCGAGGGCATCCCGTCCCCGCTGGTCGACGAGCAGAGCCGCCGCCGCGCCCTCGACCTGGCCGCCGCGCGGGGCCCGCGCCAGGCCGCGTTCGTGGAACGGATGCTGGCCGAGCCCACCGCCGTCCGCGCCTGGATACGCCGCCTCCTGGAGGACTGCGACGAGGCGTTCTTCGCCGACACCTGGCGCCGCGTCCGCGTGCAGCTCGCCGCCGACGCCCGCCACAAGACGGAGCTGCTGCGCCGCAAGGGCCTCGCGGAGGCCCTGACGGCGGCCTCCCCGGCGCTCGCCCTGGAGGAGGGCCCGCACGGCAGCAGGATCGTCGTGGACAAGCTGGTGCACGGCCGGGCGGAGGCCCGGGGCACCGGGGTGACGCTGGTGCCGACGGCCTTCGGCTGGCCGCACCTGTTCGCGACGAGCGCGCCCGGCTGGCAGCCGGTCATCCAGTACCCGGCCGCCGCCCGGGACGTCGGCGGCGCCGAGCCCACCGAGACGGTCAAGGCCCGCCTGGAGGCGATCGCCCACCCGATGCGGATGCGCCTGTGCCGGAACCTGGCGCGCGGCCCGTACTCGACGAGCGAGCTGGCCGACGCGTACGGCATCACGGCGCCGGAGGTCTCCCGGCACCTGTCCGTCCTGAAGAAGGCGGGCCTCCTGACGACCCAGCGCCGGGGCCGCTACGTCCTGCACCAGCTGGACTTCTCCGTGGTGGCGAGGCTGGGCAGCGACTTCCTGGAGTCGGTCCTGCGCTGAGCGGCGCGAGGCGCCTCAGAGAGCCCCGCCGCCGGCCCTGACCAGACCCGTCTCGTACGCGAGGACGACGACCTGCACCCGGTCGCGCAGGTCCAGCTTGGTGAGGATCCGCCCCACGTGGGTCTTCACGGTCGCCTCGGACAGCACGAGCCGCGCCGCGATCTCGCCGTTGGACAGCCCCTGGGCGACCAGGAGCATGACCTCGCGCTCGCGGTCGGTGAGCCGGTCGAGGCCGCTCTCGGCGGCGCGGGACTCCCGACCCGTGGACGGCAGCATCGGCGAGAAGCGGTCCAGGAGCCGCCGGGTGGTGGACGGGGCGACGACCGCGTCGCCGCTGTGCACGGAGCGGATCGCGGCCAGCAGCTCGGCCGGCGGCACGTCCTTCAGCATGAAGCCGCTGGCGCCCGCCTTCAGCCCGGAGAAGGCGTACTCGTCCAGGTCGAAGGTGGTGAGGATCAGCACCTTCGGCGCGTCGGGCCGGGAGCAGATCCGCCGGGTGGCCTCCACCCCGTCCAGCTTGGGCATGCGGACGTCCATCAGGACGACGTCGACCTCGGCGCCCCGCAGCACCTCCAGGGCCTCCACGCCGTCGCCCGCCTCGGCCACGACCTCCATGTCCGGCTGGGCGGCGAGCACCATGCGGAAGCCGGTGCGCAGCAGCACCTGGTCGTCGACGAGCATCACGCGGATGGACATGCTGTTCCTTCGGGTCAGTGAGCGGGCTTGAGCGGAAGCAGGGCACTGATGCGGAAGCCTCCGCCGGGGCGCGGCCCCGCGTCCAGGGTGCCGCCGACCATGCCGACCCGCTCCCGCATGCCGATGAGGCCGTGGCCGCGCCCGTCGGCGCCGCCGTCCTCGTACATCTCCTGCGGGGCGCCCCGCCCGTCGTCCTCGACGAGCAGTCCGAGCCCGTCGTCGAAGTAGACCAGGCGGACGCTGGCACCGACGTCGGGGCCGCCGTGCTTGCGGCTGTTGGTGAGCGCTTCCTGGACGATCCGGTACGCGGTGAGCTCGACGCCGCTGGGCAGCGGGCGCGGGGTGCCCTCGATCTTGAAGTCGACGGCGAGGCCGGCCCCGCGGACCTGCTCGACGAGGTCCTCGATCTGCTGGACGTCCGGCTGGGGGACGTACTCCCCGGCCTCCTGGTGCTCTCCCGTGCGCAGGATGCCCAGCAGCCGCCGCATCTCGGCGAGGGCCTGCCGGCCGGTGCCGGCGATCGTCTCCAGGGCCTGCTTGGCGGTCTCGGGCGAGGAGTCCATGACGTACGCGGCGCCGTCGGCCTGGACGACCATGACGGACACGTTGTGGGCGACGACGTCGTGCAGCTCGCGGGCGATCCGGGCCCGCTCGGCGGCGACGGCGACCTTCGCCTGGGCCTCGCGCTCCTTCTCCAGGCGGGAGGCCCGTTCCTCCAGCTGCGCGAAGTAGGCGCGGCGGGTGCGCAGCGAGTCGCCGAGCACCCAGGCGAGGGCGAACGGCACGGTCATGATGATCGTGAAGAAGACGGTGGCGGCGGAGGAACTGGAATGCTCCAGCGGCCAGCGCAGCTGGGAGAGCGTGGCGGCGGAGAGGCCGCCGGCCAGGGCGAGCCGGGACGCCCAGCGGGGCCCGTCGTGCGCGGCGACCGTGTAGATGATCACGAGCATGGCGAAGTCGGCCATGAACGGGACGATCCCGAAGGCGAGCTGGACGAGGCCGAGGAGGACGGTGAGGACCAGCATCTTCTCGGGGGCGCGCCGGCGCAGCGCGATCACGAGCGAGTAGAGCGCGCCGACGGCGAGATACCCGGGGACGTTGGTGCCCGCCGGGGAGCCGGAGCCCACCCACAGCAAGGAGAACCCGAAGAGGACGACGGCCCAGAAGGTGTCGACGCCCGTCGGGTGTCTGCGGATGAAGTCGTAGAGGCGCTGCACGTGCCCCAGCGTAGGTAAAGCCGACAGGTGCACGGGTCAGCCGTGGGGGCGATCCTTCCCGTGAGGCCCGTACTCCCCAAGGTGGAGACTGGGGCACGTGACGGATGAGACGTGTCAGTGGCAGGGGTGGCGCGAGGCGTCGGAACGGGCGCTGTACGGCCCGGGGGGCTTCTTCCTGCGCCCGGAGGGACCGGCCGGGCACTTCCGCACGTCGGTGCACGCCTCGCCGCTGTTCGCGGGTGCCGTGGCCCGGCTCCTCGCCCGTGTGGCGGAGGAGCTCGGCACGGACGAGCCCGCGTTCGTGGACGTGGGCGCGGGGCGGGGCGAGCTGCTGACGGGGGTGCTGGCCGCGCTCCCGCCGGGGCTGCGGGTCCGCCCGTACGGGGTGGAGCGCGCGGCCCGGCCGGCGGGCCTGGACCCGCGGATCGTGTGGACGGACCGGGTGCCGGACGGGGAGCGGGGGCTGCTCTTCGCCAACGAGTGGCTGGACAACGTGCCGGTGGACGTGGCGCAGGCCGACGCGGACGGCGCCGTCCGCCGCGTCGAGGTGCGGGCGGACGGCACGGAGCGGCTGGGCGCGGTGGTGACCGGTCCGGACGCGGAGTGGCTGGAGCGGTGGTGGCCGCTGCGGGAGCCCGGCGAGCGGGCGGAGATCGGGCGCCCGCGCGACGCGGCGTGGGCGGCGGCGGTGGGGGCGCTCGCCGCGGGGACGGCGGTGGCCGTCGACTACGCGCACCTGCGGGACGCCCGGCCGCCCTTCGGGACGCTCGCCGCGTTCCGTCAGGGGCGCGAGGTGGCGCCGGTGCCGGACGGGAGCCGCGATCTGACGGCCCACGTGGCGCTGGACGCGTGCGCGGCGGCGGTGCCGGGCCCCGCTCCCTCGGTCGTCACCCAGCGGGAGGCGCTGCGGGAGCTCGGGGTGAGCGGCGGACGGCCGCCGCTGGCCCTCGCGTCGAGCGACCCGGCCGGGTACGTGCGGGCCCTCGCGGCGGCGGGCGAGGCGGCGGAGCTCACCGCGCCCGGGGGCCTCGGGGACTTCCTCTGGCTGGTCCAGCGGGTGCCCGGCAGCGCGTGACCGGCCCCGGCGGGAGGTCGGCCCGGGGCGCCCGCCGCTCGGGGGGATACTGGTCCGCATGACGGAGACGACGGTCGGTATCGGGGGCGCGGCGGAGAGCACCGACATGGTGCTGAACATCGGGCCGCAGCATCCCTCCACCCACGGCGTGCTCCGGCTGCGGCTCGTGCTCGACGGCGAGGTGGTGCGCGAGGCCGAGCCCGTGATCGGGTACATGCACCGCGGCGCGGAGAAGCTGTTCGAGGCCCGCGACTACCGGCAGATCATCATGCTGGCCAACCGGCACGACTGGCTGTCCGCGTTCTCCAACGAGCTCGGCGTCGTCATGGCCGTGGAGCGGATGCTGGGCATGGAGGTCCCGGAGCGGGCCGTCTGGACCCGCACCCTGCTCGCCGAGCTGAACCGGGTCCTGAACCACCTGATGTTCCTCGGCTCGTACCCGCTCGAACTGGGCGGCATCACCCCCGTCTTCCACGCCTTCCGCGAGCGCGAGGAGCTCCAGGCCGTCATGGAGGAGGTCTCCGGCGGCCGGATGCACTACATGTTCAACCGGGTCGGCGGCCTCAAGGAGGACCTCCCGGCCGGCTGGCTGGGCCGGGCGCGGCAGGCGGTCGCGGACGTGCGGTCGCGGATGGACGTCTACGACCGGCTGGTCCTCGGCAACGAGATCTTCCGGGGCCGGACCCGCGGCGTCGGGGTGCTCTCCCAGGAGGCCGTGCACGGGTACGGGGTGTCCGGGCCGATCGCCCGCGCCTCGGGCGTCGACTTCGACCTGCGCCGGGACGAGCCGTACCTCGCGTACGGGGAACTCCAGGACGTCCTGCGGGTGGTGACCCGCACGGAGGGCGACTGCCTGGCCCGCTTCGAGTGCCTGCTCGACCAGACGCACAACGCGCTGGAGCTCGCCGACGCCTGCCTCGACCGGATCGAGGACCTGCCGCGGGGGCCGATCAACCAGCGGCTGCCGAAGGTCCTCAAGGCGCCGGAGGGACACACGTACGCCTGGACCGAGAACCCGCTGGGCATCAACGGCTACTACCTGGTCTCCAAGGGCGAGAAGACCCCGTACCGGCTGAAGCTGCGCTCGGCGTCGTACAACAACATCCAGGCGCTGGCCGAGCTGCTGCCGGGGACGCTGGTCGCCGACATGGTGGCGATCCTGGGCTCGCTCTTCTTCGTCGTCGGCGACATCGACAAGTAGGGCGCGCGGGGCGGGCTCCGTCAGGAGTTGACCGCTCCGCGCAGCTCCGCCACGTCGAGCTGCTCGGTCTCGTCGTGCGCGGTCAGGTCGATGACCTGGCCGATGGCCCGCTGCTCCGGGGTGCGCTGCGCGACGGCCGCGAGGACCTCCTCGCCCACGACGTCGGCGAGGTCGGCGTGCTGCACGGCCTCGATCGCGGCGGCGGCCTTCTGGGTGCCGAAGTAGTCGAAGCCGCCCGCGGGGCGCTGGACCGGCCGACGGGCGGCGTACGGGACGATCGCGGCGGCGGCGGGCACGTGCCGCATCGCGGGCGCCTTGGTGTGCTCGTCCGACGCGGCGGGGGCGGGGATGGGGGCGAGGGCGGTGTGGGCCTCGGGTGCCGTCTCGGGCTCCGTGACCGGCTCCGGGTGGAGTTCCGCGCCGGGCTCCGTGTGGGCGACGGTCTCGTCAGGGGTCTCGGTGGCGTCCTCGGTCGTGTCCTCGACCTCGGGCTCCGTCCCCGTCTCGGCCGCTGTGTCCGTCTCCGTCCCCGTCTCGGGCTCGGTCTCGTCCGTGTGCTCGCCCCGTGCTTCGAGGTTGCGCAGCGCCTCGGCCGCCTTGCGGTACGCCTCCGGGGTCGGGGTGGAGCCGCCGGGGGGCAGGGCCTTGGTCTCCGGGGCGGTCGCCTCCAGGGCGAGCACGCGGCGGCCTTCCAGGGCGCTGGCGCGCTCGGTCTCGGCGGTGGCGTAGCGGCGCAGGAGGTCGGCGTGCTCGGTGCGGAGGCCGGCGAGCTCGACGCGCTTGGCGCGCAGCTTGGCGTCGAGGCGGGTGCGCAGCTCGCGCGACTCGTCCAGGTCGGACTCCAGCTCGGCGACGCGCTCGTCGTGCTTCCACTGGTCCGCCGTGCGGGCGCGGTTCAGCTCGGCGACCGTGCGGCCGGCGCTCTGGTCCCAACTGCGCATGAGGACGGCGCCGGTGACGGCGGCGGCTGCCGCGGCGGCCACCAGCAGCCGCAGCACCAGTGGGTCACCGAGCAGCCAGGCGCCCGCGGCACAGACGACCGACGCCCCGGCGACCGCCGAGGGCGGCAGGAGCTTGTGCAGGGGCTGGGAATGGCGGTGGCGTCCACGTGGCATGGCCTGAAATTTACCGTGCGTAGGCGCCGTATGGGGCCCCGGCCCGGCAATCTCTTGGCGAGTTCTCGCCGCCGCGGGGCGGACCGGAGCGATTCCGGAGTGAATCGCTCCGATTCCCCTCGTGCCGTGCCTACTTCTTGAGCAGCCCCTTCGACTCCAGATAGGCCTTCGCCACGTCCTCCGGCTTCGCACGTTCGGCGTCGACCTTGCGGTTGAGTTCGGCGAGATCCGCCGTCGTCAGCACCTTGGTCAGCTTGTCGAGAGCGGCGGCGATCTCGGGAGATCCGGCGTCCTTGGCATTGACCACGGGCAGTACGTTGTCCGCGTTCTGCAGCTTCTTGTCGTCCTCAAGGAAGACGAGTCCGAAGGATTCGACGGTGGCGTCCGTCGTGGTGGTGAGGACCAGCTGGTCCACCCCGTCCTTGACCGCCTGCTTGGCCTGCGGGGTCCCGACGCCCTTGGGGTCGACGCCGGTGACGTCGATCCCGTACGTCTTCTTCAGACCCGGCGCGCAGAACGGGCGGATCTCGCATTCGTCACCGGCCGCGATCTTCACCTTCAGCTTGGCGCGGCCGAGGTCGGAAAGGGTCTTCAGCTTGTTCTTCTCGGCGAATTCCCGGCTCACCGCGAAGGCGTTCTGGTCGACGGCCCCGCCGACGGCGAGCACCTTCAGTCCGCGCGGCTCGGCCAGCTTCCGCAGCGCCTCCGTGGTGGCGGCCGGGTCACCGGAGGCGACCGGCTTGTCGTCGGGCGCCTTCGGCCCGTTCACCTTGGCGTTGAGGAATTCCGCGAGCGTCGCCGCGTATTCCGGTACGACGTCGATCTCGCCCTTCTCCAGGGACGGCTCGTACAGCTCGCGGTTCTTCACCGTGGTGACGCTCGCGTCGTATCCGGCGGCGTCGAGCACCTGGGCGTACAGCTCGCCGAGGACCTTCGCCTCGGTGAACGCGGCCGCGCCCACGACCAGGGAGCCCTTGGCCCCGCCGCCGCCCGCGGAGGCGCCGCCGCCGGCCTGGGACTTCTCCAGGCTGTCGCCGCCGCACGCGGCCAGCGAGACCGTCAGCGCCGCCGTGCCGAGTACCGCACCCGCGATACGCGAGGTCCTGCTCACAAGATCACCCATCCCAGTCGTTTGTCCGTCACCGACGCGTCCGTCACCGGCGCTTCGGTCCCCCGCGCGTCCGTCACCGGCGCAGCAGCCGGTCCGCGGCCACCAGCAGCGCCTCCACCAGGAGCGCGAGCAGGGCCACGAGCACGGCGCCGGCGACCACCTGCGGCGTGTCGTACGTGTTGAATCCGGCGGTGATGATCCGCCCGAGGCCGCCCTGGCCGACCATCGCGGCGATGGTCGCGGTCGCGACCACCTGCACGGCGGCCGAGCGCAGACCCGTCATCAGCATCGGGCGGGCCAAGGGCAGTTCGACCCCGCGGAAGAGCTGCCCGCCGGACATGCCCATTCCGCGCGCGGCCTCGACGACCGCGCGGTCCACCTCGCGCATGCCCACGTAGGCGTGGGTGAGCAGCGGCGGTATCGCGAAGAGCACGAGCGCGACGACCGTCGGCACGTAGCCGGCGTTGCGCAGCGGCGAGACCATGAAGAGGGCCAGGACGGCGAAGACGGGGATCGCCCGGCCCACGTTGGAGAGGTTGACGGCGAGCGTGCCGCCCTTGCCGAGGTGCCCGAGCCACAGGCCCAGGGGCAGCGCCACGGCGCAGGCGAGGAGCAGCGCGGCCCCGCTCACGTACAGGTGCTCGGCGAGCCGGTGCCAGACGCCGCCCTCACCCGCCCAGTGGGCGCCGGTGGTCAGCCAGGACCAGGTGTCCGCGACGATCCCCATCTCAGGCACCCCCCGCCTGCTCGGCCCGTATCCGGCTCCAGGGCGTCAGGAGCCGCTGGAGGCCGAGGAGCAGCAGGTCGGCGGCGACGGCGAGCAGCACGCACAGCACGGAGGCGGTGAGCACCTGGGCCTTGAAGAAGGTGGGCAGCGCGTCCTCGATCAGATTGCCGAGGCCGCCGCGGCCGACGATGGAGCCGACCGTGGTGAGCGCGATCGTGGAGACCGTCGCCATCCGGACACCGGCCATCAACGCGGGCAGCGCGAGCGGGAGTTCGACCTCCCACAGCAGCCTGCCCGTGCCGTACCCCATGCCGCGCGCGGCCTCCTTGGTGTCGGCGGGCACGGCCGCGAGGCCGGCCAGGACGCCGCGCACCAGGATGGTCAGCGAGTAGAGCACCAGGCCCGTGACGACCAGCGCCGAGGACAGCCCGAGCAGGGGCAGCAGCAGCGAGAACATCGCGAGCGAGGGGACCGTGTAGAGCAGGGTGGTCAGACCGAGGACGGCGCCGGCCAGCCGGGGCCGGGCCCGCACGAGCAGGGCGAGCGGGAAGGCGACCGCGATCCCGAGGAGCACCGACACCACGGTGATTCCCACATGCTGGACGGTGGCGTCGGTCAGCTCCTGGGAACGGGTGCGCAGATACTCCCCGCAGATCCAGTCGTTCGTCACCAGGCAGTTCGCCGTGGCCATGCGCACCCCCTTCCCCCACGCCTCACGAACATCTGTCCGCGACCCTAACCCCGGTCACTGACAATCACCGAGGGCGCCACAATGTGGAAATACTTCCTTCACACAATGCGGGCCGCGAAGGGTCAGAATGGGGAACCATGATCCGGTTCGAGCAGGTGACCAAGCGGTACCCGGACGGCACCACCGCCGTCGACGGCCTCTCCTTCGAGGTCGCCGAGGGGGAGCTGGTGACCCTCGTCGGCCCGTCCGGCTGCGGCAAGACGACCACCATGAAGATGGTCAACCGGCTCGTCGAGCCCACCGAGGGCCGGATCCTGCTCGGCGGTGAGGACGTCGCCGCCGTCGACCCCGTACGACTGCGCCGCACCATCGGGTACGTCATCCAGCAGGTCGGCCTCTTCCCGCACCGGACCGTCCTCGACAACACCGCCACCGTGCCCGCGCTGCTCGGCTGGAAGAAGGCCAAGGCCCGCGAGCGCGCCGCTGAGCTCCTCGACCTGGTCGGCCTCGACCCCGCCGTCCACGGGCACCGCTACCCCGAGCAGCTCTCCGGCGGCCAGCGCCAGCGGGTCGGGGTGGCCCGCGCGCTCGCCGCCGACCCGCCCGTCCTGCTGATGGACGAGCCGTTCGGCGCCGTCGACCCGGTGGTCCGCGAGCGGCTCCAGACCGAGTTCCTGAACCTCCAGGCGACCGTCCGCAAGACGGTGCTGCTGGTCACCCACGACCTGGAGGAGGCCGTCCGGCTCGGCGACCGCATCGCCGTCTACGGGCAGGGCCGCATCGAGCAGTTCGACACCCCGGCCACCGTGCTCGGCGCCCCCGCCACCCCGTACGTCGCCGACTTCGTCGGCGCGGACCGCGGCCTCAAGCGGCTCGCCGTCACCCCGGTCACCGAGACCGACCTGGAACCCGCCGGCGCCGGCGCGGCGGACGGTACGGCGAACGGTCCGGACGGCGCGGCGGCGGGTCCCGGCGGCGCGGTCCCGGCGCTCGCCCTGGGCGGCTCCCTCAAGGAGGCCCTCGCCCTGCTCCTCCAGCACGACGCCGGCCGGATCGCCGTGCACGCCCCCGGTGACCCCTCCCGGGTCCTCGGCTCGCTCACCACGGCCGGAGTGCACCGGGCCCTGCGCCGGGCCCGGCCGGAACTCAGCTCGCGCTGAGCTTCCCGCTCATCCACACCAGGCCCGGCGGGATCTCCCGGTTCCACGTGTTGAAGTTGTGGCCGCCGCTCTCCAGCGTGATCGAGGAGACGCTCGCCGGGGCCTTCACCTTCTTGATGAAGGCCAGCGTCCCCTTCAGGTTGCCCTCGCCGTGCTTCGACGTGGTCACCAGGAAGGACGACCGGCCCTGCGGCACGTGGTCCAGGCTCCACAGCAGGTCGGCCCGCTTCTTCTCGGCCTGGTCGCCCTGGAACAGATCACCGGTCGTCACGTCGTCCGCCGCCCGGTAGTACGCCGAGAAGCCCGCGCCCGCGGAGAACCGGTCCGGGTGGTGCAGCACGATCTTCAGCGCGCAGTAGCCACCGGTCGAGTTCCCCATGAAGCCCCAGTTCCGCGGCTTCGTGCCCACCCGGTAGGTCTGCGCGATCGCCTGCGGCAGGTCCTCGGCGAAGAAGGTCTCCGTCTGCGGCCCGCCCGGCACGTCCACGCACTCGGTGTCCCGGGGCGGCGCGACCGTCGGCCGCAGCATCACCAGGATCATCGGCTGCATCTTCTTGTCCTTGGCCTGCTGGAAGGCCGTCTTCGGGTACTTCAGCCCCTTCAGCAGGTTCTCCGCCGTGCCCGGGTAGCCGGTCAGCACCACGGACACCGGAAAGGTCGACTTCGCGTACCGCCCCTGGAAGTACTCCGGTGGCAGGTACACGTACGCCTGCGAATCGATCCTCGACTTCTCGCCCGCTATGACGACCTTCTGTATCTGTCCGCCGACCGAGGGACGCCCGCCGCCCGGCACGTCCACCGCCTGCGTACCGATCACCTTCACGTCCTTGGAGCCGGCCGAGTGGTCGACCACCACGCCCATGTCCTGCTCCTGGCCGAACAGGTCAGCCCAGGAGCCGTAGAAGAGGAAGGAGTTGTTCGCGGCCAGACCGACCGAGGCGAACAGGGCCAGCTGGGTGGCGAGCAGCAGCCCGACCCGCCCCAGGACCGCGCGCCAGCCGCCGCGCGCCAGCCTCGGCCACAGCCAGATCGTGGCGACGAAGAGCACCACGGCCAGCGCGACCGCCAACGCGAGAACTTTGTTGCTGGTGAGACCCATGAGACGTCCGAGCTTTCTGACTGATTTTTCCCTGAGATTTCCCTGACGGCGAGTGAACCCGCCCCATCGCTGCTCCGTCCTAGAAGGCGCAAACCTCCGGTACGCCCACGATCCGCGCGGCCTACCGGATCAACGATCTCTCGCGGAGCCACGGGAAGCACGGGAAGCGATGTCTGTCACGGTAGATGGGGACAAATCCGGATCGGTTCCGGATCACGTACGCCGGATTCTGCGCGGACCCCGACCCGAAAGGGTCCCGGCGCTGATCGGCACGGCCTGCACACTGATCGGCCTGATCGACGTCGCCGCGGGAGTCTTCCCCCGGTTCCGGGCCAGCCGCATGCACGCCGTCGCGGAGATCCTGCCCGGCACCCTGGGACCGCTCTCCGCGGCCCTCTCACTCAGCGCCGGCGTCCTCCTGCTGCTGCTCGCCCACGGCCTCAAGCGCAACAAGCGCCGCGCCTGGCGCGCCGCCGTGGTCCTGCTGCCGCTCGGCGCCCTCGCCCAGTTCGTCTGGCGCCACTCGATCACCGGAGCGCTGCTCTCCCTCGCGCTCCTCACCCTCCTCGTACGCCACCGGGACCAGTTCGCGGCCCTCCCCGACCCCCGCAGCCGCTGGCGCGCGCTCGCCAACTTCGTCCTCATGGGCGCCGGCTCCCTCGCCCTCGGCCTCGTGATCGTCAGCGCCCACCCGCGCCGCGTCGTCGGCAGCCCCAGCCTCACCGACCGCCTCGAACACGTCCTGTACGGCCTCTTCGGCGTCGAAGGCCCCGTCGCCTACACCGGCAACGTCGACTGGACCGTCGGCTACTCCCTCGGCGCCCTCGGCATGCTCACCGCCCTCACCACCATCTACCTCGCCTTCCGGCCCGAGCACCCCGCCGCCCGCCTCACCGAGGACGACGAGACCCGCCTGCGGGCCCTCCTCGCCAAGCATGGCGCCCGCGACTCCCTCGGCCACTTCGCCCTCCGCCGCGACAAGGGCGTCGTCTTCTCCCCCAGCGGCAAGGCCGCCGTCTGCTACCGCGTCGTCTCCGGCGTCATGCTCGCCAGCGGCGACCCCATCGGCGACGTCGAAGCCTGGCCCGGCGCCATCGAACGCTTCATGGACGAGGCCAAGGCCCACTCCTGGACCCCCGCCGTCATGGGCTGCTCCGAGACCGGCGGCCAGGTCTGGACCCGCGAAACCGGCCTCGACGCCCTCGAACTCGGCGACGAAGCCGTCGTCGACGTCGCCGACTTCTCCCTCTCCGGCCGCGCCATGCGCAACGTCCGCCAGATGGTCAAGCGCATCGAACGCAACGGCTACACCACCAAGGTCCGCCGCGTCGCCGACCTCAGCGACGGCGAACTCGCCCGCGTCCGCCGCGCCGCCGAGGACTGGCGCGGCACCGACACCGAACGCGGCTTCTCCATGGCCCTCGGCCGCATCGGCGACGCCGGCGACGGCGACGCCGTCATAGCGACCGCCCACAAAGACGACCCCGAAGGCACCGACTCCCCCTACGGCGACCTGAAGGCGATCATCCACTTCGTCCCCTGGGGCAAGGACGGCATGTCCCTCGAACTCATGCGCCGCGACCGCGCCGCCGACCCCGGCATGAACGAGCTCCTCATCGTCGCCTCCCTCCAGGACGCCCCCCGCCTCGGCATCAAGCAGGTCTCCCTCAACTTCGCCATGTTCCGCGCCGCCCTCGCCCGCGGCGAGAAGATCGGCGCCGGACCCGTCCTGCGCCTCTGGCGCGGCCTCCTCGTCTTCCTCTCCCGCTGGTTCCAGATCGAATCGCTCTACAAGTTCAACGCCAAGTTCCAGCCCCGCTGGGAACCCCGCTTCGTCGTCTACCGCAAGAGCCGCGACCTCCCCCGCATCGGCTTCGCCGCCATGCAGGCCGAAGGCTTCGTGAACGTCGCCCTCCCCCGCCCCTTCCGCCGCCGCTCCCACACCCCGGCCCCCCGGCCCTGCGCCCACATCGTCCCCTCCCCGACCGAGCACGAGGCCCACGCCGCCTGACCTGCCCACCACGCCCAGGGAGCACCCGACGCCGCCGGCCCGGCCCCATCGCCAGGACACCCCCTAGGCTGGACGCATGAGTACGACGATCGACCGGGGCACGGCACTCGGCCTGCCGGAGTGGGACCGCTGCGCGGTCATGGGCGTGGTCAACGTGACCCCCGACTCCTTCTCCGACGGCGGCCGCTGGTTCGACACCACGGCCGCCGTCAAACACGGCCTCGACCTCGCCGCCCAGGGCGCCGACCTCATCGACGTCGGCGGCGAGTCCACCCGCCCCGGCGCCAGCCGCGTCGACGCCGAGGAAGAACTCCGCCGCGTCGTCCCCGTCGTCCGCGGCCTCGCCTCCGAAGGCGTCACCGTCTCCGTAGACACCATGCGCGCCACCGTCGCCGCCCGCGCCGTCGAAGCCGGCGCCGCCCTCGTCAACGACGTCAGCGGCGGCCTCGCCGACCCCGGCATGATCGCCGCCGTCGCCGCCGCCGAAGTCCCCTTCGTCGTCATGCACTGGCGCGGCTTCAGCGACAACATGAACAGCCTCGCCGTCTACGACGACGTCGTCGACGAGGTCGTCACCGAACTCCGCACCCGCATGGAGGCCGTCATCGACGGCGGCGTCGCCCCCGAACGCATCGTCCTCGACCCCGGCCTCGGCTTCGCCAAACTCGCCCCCCACGACCTCGCCCTCGTCGCCCACCTCCCCCGCCTGCGCGCCCTCGGCCGCCCCCTCCTCGTCGCCGCCTCCCGCAAACGCTTCCTCGGCCACGTCCTCGCCCACGACGGCGCCGCCCCGCCGCCCGCCCGCGAACGCGACGCCGCCACCGCCGCCGTCTCCGCCATCGCCGCCCACGAGGGCGCCTGGGCCGTCCGCGTCCACGAGGTCCGCGCCACCGCCGACGCCGTACGCGTCGCCAGAGCCGTCGAGGGCGCCCGGTGAGCCGCGCCCGCGAGGCCGACCGCGCCGCCGTCGAAGCCGCCAACACCGCCTTCTACGAAGCACTCGAACAAGGCGACTTCGACGGCATCACCGACCTCTGGCTCGACGACGGCGCCACCCCCATCTCCTGCGTCCACCCCGGCTGGCCCGTCCTCTCCGGCCGCGGCGAGGTGCTCCGCTCGTACGCCCTGATCATGGCGAACACCGACTACATCCAGTTCTTCCTCACCGACGTCGAGATCTCCCTCACCCCCGACGTGGCGGTCGTCACCTGCACCGAGAACATCCTCAGCGGCGGCCCCGCCGAGGACGGCGCCGCCCTCGGCCCCCTCGTCGGACAGCTCGTCGTCGCCACCAACGTGTTCCGCCGCACGTCGGACGGGTGGAAGGTCTGGTCCCACCACGGCTCCCCCGTCATCCCCGAAACCGACGACAACGACCCCGACGGCCCACCCGACACCACCGACTGAACCACCCCCCGACGGCCGGACACCCCCGGACACCCCCGGCCGCCGACCCGGCTGTCCGTGCCCGCAGGTAGATTCGTGGCAGGACACCCGGCCGTCCGCACCCGGCTGCGTGGCCACCCGAACTACGACAGCAGGAGTGATTCGCGTGGATCGTGTCGCGCTGCGCGGCCTCAAGGCCCGAGGACACCACGGCGTCTTCCCCAAGGAACGCGAGGAAGGCCAGACCTTCATCGTCGACCTCACCCTCGGCCTCGACACCCGCGCCGCCGCCGCCGGCGACGACCTGACGAAGACCGTGCACTACGGCGTCGTCGCCGAAGAGGTCGTCGACGTCGTCCAGGGCGAGCCCGTGGACCTCATCGAGACGCTCGCCGAGCGGATCGCCCAGCAGTGCCTCAAGCACGCCGGCGTCCAGGAGGTCGAGGTCGTCGTCCACAAGCCGGACGCGCCCATCACGGTCCCCTTCGACGACGTGACCGTCACCATCACCCGGAGCCGCGCATGAAGCCCCAGCACAGCGATCCGACCGTCCAGCCCGTCCCGGCGGCCGTGACCGCCGCCGTCGACGCCGCGGACATCACCCTCTCCAACCCCAAATGGGCCGTCCTCGCCCTCGGCGCCAACCTCGGCAACCGCCTGGAGACCCTCCAGGGCACCGTCGACGCCCTGGAAGACACCCCCGGCCTCCGGGTCAAGGCCGTCTCCCCCGTCTACGAGACACAGCCCTGGGGCGTCGAGCCGGGCAGCCAGCCCTCGTACCTCAACGCGGTCGTCCTCGTGAAGACCACCCTCCCCCCGGCCTCGCTCCTGGAACGCGCCCACGCCGTCGAGGAAGCCTTCCACCGGGTCCGCGACGAACGCTGGGGCGCCCGCACCATCGACGTCGACATCATCACGTACGCCGACATCGTCTCCGACGACCCCGTCCTCACCCTCCCGCACCCCCGGGCCCACCAGCGCGCCTTCGTCCTCGCCCCCTGGCACGACGTCGACCCCGAGGCCCACATCCCCGGCCACGGCCCGGTCGCCACCCTCCTCGCCACGGTCGGCACCGAGGGAGTCACGCCGCGCACCGACCTGGAACTCCGACTCCCCGAGTAGTCGTTACGCTCGTCAGAGATCGTCGCTCCGACCACGCGAAGGACACCCGGTGAAACAACTGCGGCTCAAGGTGCTCGCCGGACTCTTCGTCGTCGCCGGCATCCTCTCCTGGGGCGCCGCCCGGCTCTGGGACGCGGTCGGCACCCTCCCGAGCGTCCCGCTCGCCGCACCCATCGTCCTGGCGGCCATCGCCGTCGTCCTCACCGCCACCGCCCTCTCGCTGCGCGCCCGCCTCAGGGCCCAGCGCGAGCGCCGCCCCGGCGCCAAGGGCGTCGAACCCCTGATGGCCGCCCGCGCGGTCGTCTTCGCCCAGGCCAGCGCCCTCGTCGCCGCCCTCGTCGCCGGCATGTACGGCGGCACGGGCGTCTTCCTCCTCGGCTCCCTCGACATCCCGGTCCGCCGCGACCAGGCCCTCTACGCCGCCTTCGCCGTCCTCGCCGGCATCGGCGTCATCGCCGCCGCCCTCTTCCTCGAACACGTCTGCAAGCTCCCGGAGGACGAGGACGACAACGGCCCGAACCGCGCACCGGTGAGCTAGCCCCTACCAGGACTCACGCACGAGGTGCCCGTTCACTAGGAACGTGGGGTGCGGGGACAGCCGGTAGCTGTAGAACGTGAAGGGCTTGGTACCGGCCGCGGGGCGGGGACGGACTTCTCGGACCTGGACCCAGGTGGACTCGGGCGGGGCCGTGGGGTGGTGCTCGGGGGCGAAGGTGTTGCGGGCCTGCCAGCGGTTCGAGACGTAGAGCCTTGACGCCAGTCCCCGCTTGGACGGCGTGAAACGCGCCCCGATGATGCGCGCCAGCTCGACGAGGAACGGAACATTGGCACTCGCGATGACGCGCCCGTAGCCATGCTTGAGGTTGTAGCCGTCGCCGTCGATGTAGCCGTCGAGGAACCCCTGAAAGGTGTCCGCGTCCCGCATGACGACACGAGGAAAGCCCTGTCTCATGTGATGGGCGTCCCCACCGACGTAGTGCCTCATGGCGTCCGAGAGGTACGAGGACACCACCCGCACGCGGAAGCCCGGCAGGTCGCGCTTCAGGTAGCCGGACGGCCGGGTCACCGCCTCGAGCCTCGCGGGAAGGCCCGTGCAGGCCGTCAAAGCCACCGCATAGCGAGCGGCGAAGCTCTCCTCGTTCACGATGAGAGAGACGTAGTTCTTGTGGACCGTCCCGTCTGCGCAGGTGGCGCCGACGAAATAGCCGAACTCATATCCCGGCCTGATCGTGAACCGCTCTCGGCAGAGTTTCCGCGCCGGCGTCCACGCGACCGTCGCCCCTGCGGAGTCCCCGGCATGCGCCCAGCCGTCCGGCGTGGCCAGGAGGAGGTCCGGGCTGGAGATGAAGGCCGTGTGATCCGTGACCACCTCTACAGCGTCACGGCCCTTCACGGCCGCCACATCCACGACGGTCGTCCGCACGGTCCGGTCACCGTCCAGCGTCCACAACGCGGCGCCCGTCGTCACGTTCTTCGCCTGAGCCCAGCCGCCCACGCTGTTCACCAGCATCTTGCTGGAAAGCCCGTACCCCATACCGCCCCCCCTTGATCAGCGATCGACTTCACTGATCAAGGACGGTATGGAGCAGGACGGACAGTCTGCTATCAACGTGCCAATATCAGGGACATGGCCTCGGCTCGCGTAGTAGCGTCACGCAGTTGGCCACGTACCGCCGAGGTCGTCGTCTTCGCGCCGGGCTTGCGAATGCCGCGCACGGACATGCACATGTGCTCGGCCTCGATCACGACGATCGCACCACGGGCTTCGAGGATTCGCATGAGCGAGTCCGCGATCTGCGTCGTCAGCCGCTCCTGCACCTGCGGCCGCCGGGCGTACACGTCGACGAGTCGCGCCAGCTTGGACAGCCCTGTGATCTTTCCGCTCTCCGCCGGGATGTATCCGACATGAGCGACACCATGGAACACCAGAAGATGATGTTCACAGAAGCTAACGAATTCAATGTCCTTCACAAGGACCATTTCGTCGTGACCGAGGTCAAAAGTCGTGGTCAGGACATCCTCGGGCTCCTGCCGCATCCCCGACAGAAGCTCCTTGTACGCACGTGCAACGCGCGCGGGAGTCTCCAGCAAACCCTCGCGGTCCGGGTTCTCACCGACCGCGATGAGGAGCTCCCGTACGGCGTTCTCGGCGCGCTTCTCGTCGAATTCGCCGATCGGGCTTTCGCCGTCCAGCGTCACCGGGTCGGTCATCTGTGCCTCGTTCCGTCTGTCTGAACCTGACGCGAATAAGCCGCGCCCCCTCAGGCTAGAACCTGAGGGGGCGCGGCATCCATTCCGGGTCCGGGGATCCGTCAGACCTCGGGGTGCTCCTCGGGGAGGGCGTCCGTGGTCTTGGTGGTGTCGACCGGGGTCGTCGCCGAGGAGGAGCCGTTGGCGCTGTTGGTCAGGGCCAGCTCCTTCGGGGAGAGGACCGGCGGGCGGGTGGACGGGGTCCGGCGGGCGGATCCGGTCCAGGCCGGGCGGGCCGGGCGCTTGACGATGGGGGCGAAGATCTCGGCGATCTCCTCCTTGCCCAGGGTCTCCTTCTCCAGCAGCGCCAGGACCAGGTTGTCGAGGAGGTCGCGGTTCTCGACGAGGATCTCCCACGCTTCGTTGTGGGCGGTCTCGATGAGCTTCTTGACCTCTTCGTCGACCAGCGCGGCGACCTCTTCCGAGTAGTCGCGCTGGTGCGCCATCTCGCGGCCGAGGAAGGGCTCGGTGTTGTCGCCGCCGAACTTGATGGCGCCGAGCCGCTCGGTCATGCCGTACTGGGTGACCATCGCGCGGGCCGTGGCGGTGGCCTTCTCGATGTCGTTGGCGGCGCCGGTGGTCGGGTCGTGGAAGACCAGTTCCTCCGCGGCGCGGCCGCCCAGCATGTACGCCAGCTGGTCGAGCATCTCGTTGCGGGTGGTGGAGTACTTGTCCTCGTCCGGCAGGACCATCGTGTAGCCCAGGGCGCGGCCGCGGGACAGGATGGTGATCTTGTGGACGGGGTCGGAGTTCGGCGAGGCCGCCGCGACCAGGGCGTGTCCGCCCTCGTGGTACGCGGTGATCTTCTTCTCCTTGTCCGACATGATCCGGGTCCGCTTCTGCGGGCCCGCGACCACGCGGTCGATCGCCTCGTCCAGCGCGTTGTTGTCGATCAGCTTCTGATCGCTGCGGGCGGTGAGGAGCGCCGCCTCGTTGAGCACGTTGGAGAGGTCCGCGCCGGTGAAGCCGGGGGTGCGGCGGGCGACGGCGCCGAGGTCCACGTCGGGGGCGACGGGCTTGCCCTTCTGGTGGACCTTGAGGATCTCCAGGCGGCCCTGCATGTCGGGGCGGTCGACGGCGATCTGCCGGTCGAAGCGGCCCGGGCGCAGGAGCGCGGGGTCGAGGATGTCGGGGCGGTTCGTGGCGGCGATGAGGATGACGCCGCCCTTCACGTCGAAGCCGTCCATCTCGACGAGCAGCTGGTTGAGGGTCTGCTCGCGCTCGTCGTGTCCGCCGCCGAGGCCGGCGCCGCGGTGGCGGCCGACCGCGTCGATCTCGTCGACGAAGACGATGGCCGGGGCGTTGGCCTTGGCCTGTTCGAAGAGGTCGCGGACGCGGGAGGCGCCGACGCCGACGAACATCTCGACGAAGTCGGAGCCGGAGATGGAGTAGAACGGCACGCCGGCCTCGCCGGCGACGGCGCGCGCGAGGAGCGTCTTGCCGGTTCCGGGCGGGCCGTACAGCAGTACGCCCTTGGGGATCTTGGCGCCGACGGCCTGGAACTTGGCCGGTTCCTGGAGGAATTCCTTGATCTCGTGGAGTTCCTCGACGGCCTCGTCGGAGCCCGCGACGTCGGCGAAGGTGGTCTTCGGGGTGTCCTTGGTGATGAGCTTCGCCTTGGACTTGCCGAACTGCATGACGCGGGAGCCGCCGCCCTGCATCTGGTTCATCAGGAAGAGGAAGACGACCACGATCAGGACGAAGGGCAGGAGCGAGAGGAGGACCGAGACGAAGGGGGACTGCTTCGTCGGGGAGACGGTGTAGCCCTTCTCGATCTGTCCGGCCTCGAACTTCTCCTGCAGCTTGTCGGCGAGGTCGGCGCCCTGGGTGCCGATGTAGCTGGCCTGGACCTTGCCCGACTTGTTGATCTGCTGACCGTCGACGAGGTCGATCTTGATGACCTGTTCGTCACCGGTCGTCAGCTTTGCGGATTTGACCTGGTTCTTGTCGATCGCCTGGACTACCTGGGAGGTGTCCACCGTCTTGTAGCCCTCGGACGAGCCGACGACCTGCATCAGCACGACCACGGCGAGGACGGCCAGCACGATCCACATGACCGGCCCACGGAAGTATCGCTTCACGTCCATCCATACGGGGCGCTAGCGCCCCGTCCCTCCTGCCCGTAGGTAAATGCTGCTGAGTTTGAAAAAGCTGTTCTTCGGACGGTACCCCAGCATTGTCACCCGCGACCGTCTTCCCTTGCTTCAACGGTGGGAAGGCGGTGCGGGTTCCCCTTGGGGCGGCGGGTGTCAGCCGCCGTAGACGTGGGGGGCGAGGGTGCCGACGAACGGGAGATTGCGGTACTTCTCGGCGTAGTCGAGGCCGTATCCGACGACGAACTCGTTCGGGATGTCGAAGCCGATCCACTTCACGTCGATGGCGACCTTCGCCGCGTCCGGCTTGCGCAGCAGGGTGCAGACCTCGAGGGAGGCCGGCTCGCGCGAGCCGAGGTTGGACAGGAGCCAGGACAGGGTCAGGCCCGAGTCGATGATGTCCTCGACGATCAGGACGTGCTTGCCCTTGATGTCGGTGTCGAGGTCCTTGAGGATGCGGACGACTCCGGAGGACTGGGTGCCGGCGCCGTAGGAGGAGACGGCCATCCAGTCCATGGTGACGGGGGTGGACAGCGCGCGCGCCAGGTCCGCCATCACCATCACTGCGCCCTTGAGGACTCCGACGATGAGCAGGTCCTTGCCCGCGTACTCCGCGTCGATCTTCGCGGCGAGCTCGGCGAGCTTCGCGTCGATCTCTTCCTTGGTGATGAGCACCGACTGGAGGTCGGTGCCCATGTCCTTCTCGTTCACCCGGGTCACTTTCGTTGCAGCTTGCGTCAGCCTTGCCGAATGACCAGTCTGCCACCCTGGCGGCGTGCCTCGACGCGCCCGGGCAGGTTGATGGCCCCTTGGCCGCGCCATCCGGTGATCAGCCGGTCGACCTCTTCGATGTGGCGGGCGAAGAGGGAGCCCGCGGGGGCGC
Organism: Streptomyces sp. NPDC093111; assembly: GCF_040683955.1. Taxonomy (NCBI): domain Bacteria; kingdom Bacillati; phylum Actinomycetota; class Actinomycetes; order Kitasatosporales; family Streptomycetaceae; genus Streptomyces; species Streptomyces sp. NPDC093111. The sequence goes on from NZ_JBFBNW010000004.1 coordinate 66,568, forward strand.
CTTCGGCGATGACGGCGCGGCGCAGGACGCGGCGGCGGACGGCGGGGGGAAGTCCGGAGAGTTTGGCGCATTCGAGGCGGCCGGTGTCGTCGCGTACGGAGGCTTCGGCGTCGGCGGCCCAGGAGTCGAGGGCGTCGGCGTCGTCGCGGGACAGCTGGGCCGTTCGGGCGAGGGCTTCGACGACTCCCTTGCCGAGTGCCTTTTCGAGGGCGGGGAGGCCTTCGTGGCGGAGGCGGGAGCGGGTGTAGGCGGGGTCGCTGTTGTGGGGGTCGTCCCATACGGCGAGTTCCTGGGCGATGCAGGCCTTGCGGACGGTCTGGCGGTCGAGCTCCAGGAAGGGGCGGCGGTAGCGGCGGGCGGTGCCGGAGACGGCGGCCATGCCGGAGAGGGAGCGGATGCCGGAGCCGCGGGCGAGGCCGAGGAGGACGGTCTCGGCCTGGTCGTCCCGGGTGTGGCCGAGGAGGATCGCGGTGGCGCCGTGGCGTTCGGCGGCGGCGTCGAGGGCGGCGTAGCGGGCGTCGCGGGCGGCGGCTTCGGGGCCTCCGTCGCGGCCGACGGTGACGGTGACGGCGTCGACGGGGTCGAGGCCGAGGACGGTCATGCGGTCGGCGACTTCGCGGGCGCGCTGGTCGGAGCCGGTCTGGAGGCCGTGGTCGACGGTGACGCCGCCGGCGCGGAGGTCGAGTTTGCGGGCTTCGAAGGCGAGGGCGGAGGCGAGTGCCATGGAGTCGGCGCCGCCGGAGCAGGCGACGAGGACCAGGGGGTGTCGGCTGCCGTGCTCGGTGGTGTGGGTGGTGTGCTCGGTGAGGACGTCGTGGAGTACGCGGCGGACCGCCAGGCGTATCGCCGCGACCGCAGGATGGGGACCCATGTCCGGTGCCCTTCGTGGAGAGAGTGCAGTGCCTCGGTCGGTGTCTTAACGGTCGGAAGTGGGGGTTCGGTCACTCAGAGTGCGTCGATGGTGACAGAACCTGGCCGTTACCCGAGCATTGCACGCTTCACCCGCCGTCTACGGTCCCTCGGATGGGTGATTGGTGGGGTGTTCTTCCGCCATCCGGCACTTGCGCCTCAGGAGTCTGCCTTACGGTGCACCCTCGCGACCCAGTCGGCGGGCTTGGCGATCTCGGCCTTGGTGGGGAGCGTGTTGGGGGAGGTCCAGACGCGGTTGAAGCCGTCCATGCCGACCTGGTCGACGACGGCGCGGACGAAGCGTTCGCCGTCGCGGTACTGGCGCAGCTTGGCGTCGAGGCCGAGGAGTTTGCGCAGGGCGAGGTCGAGGCGGGAGGCGCCGCGGGCGCGGCGTTGCTGGAATTTCTCGCGGATCTCGGCGACGGAGGGGACGACGTCGGGGCCGACGCCGTCCATGACGTAGTCGGCGTGGCCTTCGAGGAGGGACATGACGGCGGTGAGGCGGCCGAGGATCTCGCGCTGTTCGGGGGTCTGGACGAGTTCGACGAGGGAGGGGGAGGGTTCGCCCTGTTCGCCTTCGGGGCGGCTGCCGGTGAGGGCCTGGGCGGCTTCGCGGAGGCGTTCGACGACGGTGGAGGGGTCGACCTCGGTGGCGGCGAGGAATGACTGGATCTCGCCTTGGAGGTGGTCGCGGAGCCAGGGGACGGCGGTGAACTGGGTGCGGTGGGTCTCTTCGTGGAGGCAGACCCAGAGGCGGAAGTCGTGGGGGGAGACGTCGAGCTCGCGTTCGACGTGGACGATGTTCGGCGCGACGAGGAGGAGGCGTCCGGCGCTGTCGGCGGGCAGGTCGCGGCCGGCGGGGGCGAAGGTCTCGTACTGGCCGAGGATGCGGGAGGCCAGGAAGGACAGGAGCATGCCGAGTTCGACGCCGGTGACCTTGCCGCCGACGCTGCTGAGGACGGTGCCGCCGGTGGAGCCGGAGCGGCGTTCCTGCATCTTGTCGAGGAGCGGGGAGAGCAGTTCGCGAAAGCCGGCGACGTTGGCCTTGATCCAGCCGGCGCGGTCGACGACGAGGACGGGTGTGTCGGGGGTGTCGGCGGGGTCGCGGTCCTCGGGGATCATCCGGGTGTAGGCGCGGACGTGTTCCTCGGCGGCCTTGGCGTGTCTGCGGAGTTCGGCGACGACCTCGCGGGCCTCCTCCCGGGTGACCTCGGGGCCCGGGCGTACCAGGCGGGTCGCCGTCGCGACGGCGAGATTCCAGTCGACCATCCCCGATGTGCTTGCACCACCGATGCTCGTCATGCGTCAACCGTACGGTCTCGGGGCCCGTTCGGTGAGGGTTCGGGCGAGTGTTCCCCGGGGTCAGCGGGCCGGGGCGAGGGCGGCCGAGAGGCGGTCGAGGGCGGGCTGGGCGGTGTCGGGGGAGGTGGTGCGGCCGGCGAGGAAGGCGAAGGCGAGGAGGCGTCCGTCGGCGGTGACGACGGTGCCGGCGAGGGTGTTCACTCCGGTGAGGGTGCCGGTCTTGGCGCGGACGACGCCGGCGCCGCGGGCGGTGGTGTCGGTGCCGAAGCGGCCGGCGAGGGTGCCGCTGAAGCCGCCGACGGGCAGTCCGGTGAGGACGGGCCGCAGGGCGGGGTGGGCGGGGTCGGCCGCGCGGGTGAGGATGCCGGTGAGCAGGGCGGCGGTGACGCGGTCGCGTCGGTCGAGTCCGCTGCCGTCGGCGAAGCGGGTGCCGGCGAGGGGCAGGCCGAGGCGGGCGAGTTCGGCGTGGACGGCCTGGGCGGCGCCGTCGGCGCCGGCCGGTTTGCGGTGGGCGAGGGCGGTCTGCCGGGCGAGGGCTTCGGCGAGGTCGTTGTCGCTGTGGGTGAGGGTGCGTTCGACGAGGTCGGCGAGGGGTGCGGAGTCGGTGCGGGCGAGGGGGGCGGCTTGGGCGCCCTGGGGGGCGCGGCCGGGGGTGGGGGTGCCCTGGACGGTGACGCCGGCGGTGCGCAGGAGGGCGGCGAAGGTGGTGGCGGTGTCGCCGGCGGGGTCGGTGGTGCGGGGTGCGGGTCCGCTGTGGCTGCCGTCGAGGCGGCCTTCGTCGGTCGTGAGGGCGCTGAGCGGGGCGAGGTTCTCGTTGGGGCCGATGGGGTGGAGCGCGGGGCCGCGGTAGAGGCCGGTGTCGTAGGTGAGGCGGACGGGGCCGGGGGTGGGGCGGCGGGTCTTGAGGGCGCGGGCGGTGGCGTCGGCGAGGGCTTTGAGGCGGGTCTTGTCGAGGGTGGGGTCGCCGCCGCCGACGAGGGTGACGGTGCGGCCGTCGGTGGTGGCGACGGTGGTGGTGCCGATGCGGTGGTCGGGGCCGAGGGCGGAGAGCGCGGCGGCGGCGGTGGCGATCTTGACGGTGGAGGCGGGGGTCATGGGGGTGGTGTCGCCCTCGCCGTAGAGCCGGCGGCCGGTGGTGGCGTCGACGACGGAGGCGGTGCGGAGCGGTCCGAGGCCGGGGTCGGCGAGGAGGGGGACGAGGACGGCGGCCAGGTCAACGGGGCGGGCGGGGGCGGTGGGGTCGCCCGTCCGGGTGGTGCCGGGGGTGTCCGTGGTGCCGGTGGCGCCGGTGGTCCCGGGGGCGCCGAGGGCGCGGAGGACTCCGGCGGCGCTGGGGGCGGGGGCGGGGTGGTGGGGGGCGGCGGGGGCGGGGGCTGCGGCGTGATGTGCGCCACCCCTGTGGTCGGCTGCGGCCGCGCGGGCCCGCTCGGCCTTACGCTGACCGGAGTCCCACGGGCCGGCCGCGGTCACCGCTCCGGTGGCCAGGGCCAGACCGAGCACGGCGGAGCCCGCCGCGAGCTGCCAGATTTTCGGCTCCGGCATGTGATGACCAGCCCCTTTCGCGATCAAGACCGTGCGTGAGGGACACTTAACCACCGCGCGTCGTCGCGAGCATTGACATGTGTTGATTCAGGAGGAGATCCACCCGTGGAGTTCGACGTTCTCATCGAGATCCCCAAGGGATCGCGGAACAAGTACGAGGTCGACCACGAGACCGGTCGGATCCGCCTGGACCGCCGTCTCTTCACCTCGACCGCCTACCCGACGGACTACGGCTACGTCGAGAACACCCTCGGCGAGGACGGCGACCCGCTGGACGCGCTCGTCATCCTGGACGAGCCCACGTTCCCGGGCTGCCTCATCAAGTGCCGTGCCATCGGCATGTTCCGCATGACGGACGAGGCCGGCGGCGACGACAAGCTGCTGTGCGTCCCGGCGACGGACCCGCGCATGGAGCACCTGCGCGACATCCACCACGTGGCCGAGTTCGACCGCCTGGAGATCCAGCACTTCTTCGAGGTCTACAAGGACCTGGAGCCGGGCAAGTCCGTCGAGGGCGCCGACTGGGTCGGCCGCGCCGAGGCCGAGGAAGAGATCGAGAAGTCCTACGCTCGGGCCAAGGAGCAGGGCGGCCACTGAGCCCCTTTCCCCGTGAGCCTGTGAAGGGCGGTGCACCTGCTGAGGTGCGCCGCCCTTCGCGCGTTCATACTGGGCGGGACAGTGGCGTGATCAAGTGCCCCGTGGCGTGATCGTGCGGGTGCCCGGCCGGGAAGTGGGGGCGGAAACAGTGGTGGCGAAGCCGGACGGCCCGGAGGAGGCCCCGGAGGACCGGAAGCCGCCCTCGGACGAGGCGCGCAGCGCGTTCGCCCCGCCGCCCGGGGTCGAGCAGCCCGCGCCGCCGGAGGAGGAGCATCCGACCTCCGAGTTCGCCCTTCCGGAGGGGTTCGCGCCGGAGCCGCCCGCGGAGCAGGAAGGTTCCGCCTTCGCTCCGCCCTCGACGTACTCGGCGAAGGACAGTCCGCCGGCGTTCACGCCCGCGTACGGGGTGCCGTTGGTCCGGCTGGCGCACGACGCGCCCTGGCAGGACCGGATGCGGACGATGCTGCGGCTGCCGGTGGGTGAGCGGCCGGTGCCGGAGGCGCCGCGCAAGCAGGACGAGGCCGGTCCGCCGGTGCCGCGCGTGCTCGACCTGACCCTGCGCATCGGCGAGCTGCTGCTCGCGGGCGGCGAGGGGGCGGAGGACGTGGAGGCGGCGATGTTCGCGATCTGCCGCGCCTACGGGCTCGACCGGTGCGAGCCGACGGTCACGTTCACGCTGCTGTCGATCACGTACCAGCCCTCGCTGGTGGACGACCCGGTGACGGCGAACCGTACGGTCCGGCGCCGGGGCACCGACTACACGCGGCTCGCGGCGGTGTACCAGCTGCTCGCGGACATCAACGCGGGGGCGCACGAGGTGACGCCCGAGGAGGCGTACCGGCGGCTCGCGGAGATACGGCGCAACCGGCACCCGTATCCGGGGTGGGTGCTGACGGCGGCGGCGGGGATGCTGGCCGGGGCGGCGTCGGTGCTGCTGGGCGGCGGGCCGACGGTGTTCTTCGTGGCGGCGCTGGGCGCGGTGCTCGGCGACCGGCTCGCGTGGCTGTGCGCGGGGCGCGGGCTGCCGGAGTTCTACCAGTTCCTGGTGGCGGCGATGCCGCCGGCGGCGATGGGGGTGGCGCTGACGCTGCTGCACGCCGATCTGCGGCCCTCGGCGGTGATCACGGGTGGCCTGTTCGCGCTGATCCCGGGGCGGGCGCTGGTGGCGGCCGTGCAGGACGGTCTGACCGGCTTCTACATCACGGCCTCGGCCCGGCTCCTGGAGGTCGGCTACTTCTTCGTGGCGATCGTGGTGGGCGTGCTGTCGGTGCTGTACCTGGCGGTGCAGTTCGGGGCGCAGCTGAACCCGGAGGGGGCGCTGCGGGCGGTGGAGCGGCCGGTGACGCAGACCGTGGCGTCGATGGTGCTGTGCGCGACCTTCGCGATCCTGTTGCAGCAGTCGCGGGCGACGGTGCTGTTCGCGACGCTGAACGGCGGGGTGGCCTGGGTGATCTACGCGTCGATCGCGGTGACGGCGGGCGGCTCGACGGTGATGGCGACGGCGGTGGCGGCCGGTCTGGTGGGTCTGTTCGGGCAGCTGATCGCCCGCTACCACCACACCTCGTCGCTGCCGTACGTGACGGCGGCGATCGGTCCCCTGCTGCCGGGTTCGGCGACGTACTTCGGTGTGCTGGCGATCGCCCAGAACAACCTGGACGGGGGTTTCGCGTCGCTGGCGAAGGCGGCGGCGCTGGCGCTCGCGATCGCGATCGGGGTGAACCTGGGCGGTGAGCTGGCCCGCCTGTTCATGCAGGCGCCGGCCACGGCGGCGGCCCGCCGGGCGGCGAAGCGCACCAGGGGCTTCTAGGGCCTGTGCGGCCCCGGAAGCCCCTGGTGGGTGCCGGTGGGTGCGTAGCGCGCGCTGTACGGGCGCTCACGGGTCGCCCGTACGGGGGTCGCCGTACGGGTCGCCGTACGGGTCGCCGTACGGGTCGCCGTACGGGTCAGCGCTTGGCGTGGCGGCCGCGCTCGGCCGGGGGGTTCGGGGTGCCGGGGGCGTCGTGGCCGGTGCCCTCGTCGTTCCGCTTCTTCTTCGACTGGGAGCGGGCCCGCAGGTACTCGATCACGATCGGGACGACGGAGATCAGCACGATCGCGACGAGGATCAGCTCGATGTGCTTGTGCACGAAGTCGATCTTGCCGAGGGAGGCGCCGAGCAGGGTCACGCCGGCGCCCCACAGGACGCCGCCGATGACGTTGAAGGTGATGAAGGAGCGGTAGTTCATCCGGCTCACACCGGCGATGATCGGCGTGAACGTGCGCACGATCGGCACGAAGCGGGCCAGGATCAGGGACTTCGGGCCGTGCTTCTCGAAGAACTCGTGGGCCTTCTCGACGTTCTCCTGCTTGAACAGCTTGGAGTCGGGGCGGCTGAAGAGGGCCGGGCCGACCTTGCGGCCGAACAGGTAGCCGACCTGGTCGCCGATGATCGCCGCGGCCACCACCAGGGTGCACACCAGCCACAGCGGGCTGTCCAGCTTGCCCGTGGTGACGAGCAGGCCGGTGGTGAAGAGCAGCGAGTCGCCCGGCAGGAAGAAGCCGATGAGGAGTCCGGACTCGGCGAAGACGATGACGAGGACGCCGATCAGACCGAAGGTCTGGATCAGATAGTCCGGGTCGAGCCAGCTCGGACCGAGGGCAAGCGTGTTCACGGGTTCCGGGCTCCTGCGATCTGTGGGGGCGAGAAGGACGGGTTTGAGACAGGGGACGCACAGGCGCGTCGAGGAGATTGTCATACGGGACTGCCGCCCCAAGCTATCAACGCGGAGTGAACCCTCCGGGTTCCACCGTTCCCGTACGGTTCCGGACGGCGGTTTCGGCCCTCCGTGCGGGGCCCTCCGGATGCGCCGCTCCGGATGCGCCCCCGTGTCACGGCCCCCAGGCTGAGGGCCAGGAGGTGGATGCGGATGAGCATCGACGAGTACGGCGGCGGCCAGGGGCCCCAGTCGGACGTGCTGGTGGTCACGACGAACGACGTGCCCGGGTACGAGGTGCGCCAGGTGATCGGCGAGGTCTTCGGCCTGACGGTGCGCTCGCGGCATCTGGGCAGCCAGATCGGCGCGGGCCTGAAGTCGATGATCGGCGGGGAGCTGAAGGGTCTGACGAAGACCCTGGTGCAGACCCGCAACCAGGCGATGGAGCGGCTGGTCGAGCAGGCGAAGGCGCGCGGCGCGAACGCGGTGCTGATGTTCCGCTTCGACGTCACGGAGGCCGCGGACGTGGGCACCGAGGTGTGCGCCTACGGCACCGCCGTGGTCATCGCGCCGCGCGCCTGAGGGCACGCCCGGGGGTCAGCCGGCGAGGCGCCGCGCGTTGGCGTGGATCGCGGCGCGCAGGTGCTCGGCGAGGCCCTCGTGGAGGGAGTCGTAGAAGGCCCGGAAGTTCTCGTCGGAGACGTACATCTCGGCCAGGCCCTGGTGGATCTTCGGGTGGCAGTCGAAGAACCAGGTGGTGATGTGGGCGCGGTGGGCCTCGGCGAGGTCCATGGCGGCCGGGGAGGCGGGGGTCTCGCCCGCGTCCATGAGGGCGCCGTAGGCGGTGCCCCAGGCGTCGATCTCCTCCTTCATGCGCTGCCAGTCGTCCTTGGTGTACGTGGCGACGCGGGCCTGCGTCTCCTCGTGGGTGTGGGTGCCGCCCCAGCGGCGGGCGGACTCCTCCGCGTACCGCTCGGGGTCCTTGTGGCCGAAGACCTCGAACTTCTCCTCGGGCGTGAGGTTGATGCCCATGCGTCGCGCCTCCATGGCGTGTTCGACGGCCGCCGCCATCCTTCGCAGTTCCCCGATGCGCTCGGTCAGCAGCCGGTGCTGCCGCCGCAGGTGCTCCCGCGGGTCGGCGCCGGGGTCGTCGAGGAGGACGGCGACCTCTTCGAGGGGGAAGCCGAGCTCCCGGTAGAACAGGATCTGCTGGAGCCGGTCGAGGTCCGCGTCGGCGTAGCGGCGGTGGCCCGCCGGGCTGCGTCCGCCGGGCGAGAGCAGCCCGATCGCGTCGTAGTGGTGCAGGGTGCGCACCGTGACCCCGGCGAAGCCGGCGACCTGTCCCACGGAGTAGCTCATCGGCTCCCCGCCCCTTCTCGTGTCGGTTCACGTGTCAGCCTCGGCCCTGACGCGGCGTGAGGTGCAAGCCCGTTCCGTCCGACTCCACGGGCCGCTCAGGATGTTGTGTCGCTTTTGTCCACATATGGTGGGTCGGTGGCCACCGATACCCCCGCTGCCTCCGCCTCCCCGGCCCCCCAGGCCCCCCATCGGATCCTGCTGCCCCAGATCCTGCCCGCCCTCGTGATCGGCGTGGCCTCGGCCCTGCTGTTCCTCGGGATCAGCGCGATCGCCGAGAAGCTCCAGCACGTCCTGTGGAACACCCTTCCGGACGCGCTCGGCATCGGTAACTACTCCTCGCTGTGGATGATCTCCACCCTCACCGCGACCGGCATCGCGGTCGGCCTCGTCGTCTGGAAGGTGTACGGGCACGCCGGCGGCGACCCGGCGGAGGGCGGGCTCGGCGGGCCGCCGATCTCCCCCGCGATCGTCCCCGGCCTGCTCCTCGCCAGCACCCTCTCGCTGGCCGGCGGCGTCAGCCTCGGACCCGAGAACCCGACCATCGTCTCGGCCATCGCCCTCGCCTTCTGGGCGGGCACCAAGCTGCTGCCCGCCGTCCCCGGCCTCCTGTGGGTGTCGCTCGCCACCGCCGGCACCTTCGGCGCCCTGTTCGGCACCCCCGTGGCCGCCGCCCTGGTGCTCTCCGAGGCGCTCACCACCCACCCGGGCAAGGGCTCCCTGTGGGACCGGCTCTTCGCCCCGCTGGTCGCCGCCGGGGCCGGGGCCATGACCACCCAGCTGCTCTCCGACCCCAGCTTCGACATCGGCCTGCCGCCGCTGGACGACCCGGGCCTCCCCGACCTCCTCGCCGCGATGGTGGTCGCCACCCTCGCCGCCGTCTTCGGCCTGCTCGCCTGCTACGCCTTCCCGTACGTCCACCGGGCCTTCGGCCGGCTGCGGCACCCCATGGTGATGCTGCCGCTCGGCGGTCTCGTGCTGGGCCTCCTCGGCGCGCTGGGCGGGCATCTGACGCTCTTCAAGGGCCTGGAGGAGACCAGGGAGCTCGCCGCCGACATCGGCACCCTCGGCTCCGGCGAGCTGGCCAAGCTGGCCGTGGTCAAGACCCTCGCCCTGCTCGTCGCCGCCGCCAGCGGCTTCCGCGGCGGCCGGGTCTTCCCCGCGGTCTTCATCGGCGCGGCGTTCGGCCTGTGCGCGCAGGCCCTCGTGCCCGAGATCCACCCGGCGGTGGCCGTCTCCGCCGGCGTCCTCGGCATCCTGCTCGCCACCACCCGGCAGGGCTGGGTGAGCCTCTTCGTCGCCGCCGTGCTCGCCTCCTCCCCCTCGATGGTCGCCGTGCTCTGCATCGCGATCCTGCCCGCCTGGCTGGTCGTCACCGGCCGCCCGGTCCTGGAGCTCGACGAGCACGGCGAACCCCTCAAGAGCACCTGATCCCCCCGCACGTCCCCTCCCCCACCCCCCGCGAAGAAGGAGCCACCGTGGCACTGCACAAGGGACCCGCAGCGCAGGAGACCGAGCACCACCGCCGGCTCTCCCTGAACCCCTTCTACGGCGAGGCCAACCCGGTCAGCGGCATGACCGAGGCCCCGCCCCGCCACCGGATGCCGGACGGGCCGCTGCCGCCCATGAGCGCCTACCAGCTCGTCCACGACGAGCTGATGCTCGACGGCAACGCGCGCCTCAACCTGGCCACCTTCGTCACCACCTGGATGGAGCCGCAGGCCGGGGTCCTGATGGGGGAGTGCCGCGACAAGAACATGATCGACAAGGACGAGTACCCGCGCACCGCCGAACTGGAGCGCCGCTGCGTCTCGATGCTCGCGCACCTGTGGAACGCCCCCGACCCGGCCGCCGCCGTCGGCTGTTCCACCACCGGATCCAGCGAGGCCTGCATGCTCGCCGGCATGGCCCTCAAGCGCCGCTGGACCAACCGGAACACCGACCGCTACCGGAGCGGCGCCCGCCCCAACCTGGTGATGGGCATCAACGTCCAGGTCTGCTGGGAGAAGTTCTGCAACTTCTGGGAGGTCGAGCCCCGGCTCGTCCCCATGGACGGCGAACGCTTCCACCTCGACGCGGAGACCGCCGCCGCGCTCTGCGACGAGAACACCATCGGCGTCGTCGCCGTCCTCGGCTCCACCTTCGACGGCTCCTACGAGCCCGTCGCCGACATCTGCGCCGCCCTCGACGCCCTCCAGGAGCGCACCGGGCTCGACATCCCGGTCCACGTGGACGGGGCCTCCGGCGCCATGGTGGCGCCCTTCGTCGACGAGGACCTGGTGTGGGACTTCCGGCTGCCCCGGGTCTCCTCGATCAACACCTCGGGCCACAAGTACGGGCTGGTCTACCCGGGCGTCGGCTGGGCGCTGTGGCGCTCCCCGGCCGAGCTCCCCGAAGAGCTGGTCTTCCGGGTCAACTACCTGGGCGGCGACATGCCCACCTTCGCCCTCAACTTCTCCCGGCCGGGCGCCCAGGTGGTCGCGCAGTACTACACGTTCCTCCGGCTGGGCCGGGAGGGCTTCCGGGCGGTCCAGCAGACCAGCCGGGACGTCGCCCGGGGACTGGCCGAACGGATCGACGCGATGGGCGACTTCCAGCTGCTGACCCGGGGCGACGCGCTGCCCGTGTTCGCCTTCACCACCGCGCCCGACGTCACCAACTTCGACGTCTTCGACGTCTCCCGGCGGCTGCGCGAGAGCGGCTGGCTCGTGCCCGCCTACACCTTCCCCGCCAACCGCGAGGACCTGTCGGTGCTGCGGATCGTCTGCCGCAACGGCTTCTCCGCCGACCTGGCGGGCCTCCTCGTCGAGGAACTGGACCGGGTCCTGCCCGAACTGCGCCGCCAGTCCGCACCGTCGATCCACGACAAGCAGGCGGCGACGTCCTTCCACCACTGAACGGGCGCCCGGTGGGGCGGGTCGGGAGCGCCGGTGCCCCCGACCCGCCCGGCCCCTCGGCTACCTGCCGAGCCGGCCGAACCTCCGTACCGCCAGCGGGAGGAAGACCGCGAGCAGGACCAGCGGCCAGGCCACCGCGAGGCCGGTCCAGCCCGGTTCGCCGCCGGGGCCGCCGAGCAGTTCCCGGACCGCCGTCGCCGTCGCCGACATCGGGTTCCACTCCACGACCGCGCCCAGCCAGTCCGGCATGGAGGCGGGCGCGGCGAAGGCGTTGGAGAGGAAGCCGAACGGCCAGACCAGGATCTGCACCGCCTGGACCAGCTCGGCGCGGCCCGCGACCAGGGCCAGGTGGATGCCGATCCACAGCATCGCGAACCGCAGCAGGAGCAGCAGCCCCATCGCCCCGAGGAACGCGCCGAAGGAGCCGTGCGTCCGCCAGCCGATCGCGTGGCCGACGCCGACCATCAGCAGCAGCCCGACGCACGACTGGAGCATGTCGGCGTTCGCCCGCCCCACGAGCACCGCGCCGTCGGCCATCGGCATCGAGCGGAAGCGGTCGATCACGCCCTTGTCGAGGTCGCGCGTCACCGCCGTCATGGTGCCTTCGAGGCCGAACACCATGGTCAGGGTGAGCATGCCGGGGACGAGGAAGTCGACGTAGTCGCCGTCGACGGCCCGCCCGCCGCCGACCAGGTAGCCGAACATCAGCAGCATCATGACCGGGAAGACCAGGCCGACGACGACCTGGACGGGCTGCCGGGCCCAGTGCGCCAGCTCCCGCCGGGTCATGGTCCAGCAGTCGCTCATCAGGTACGCGGTGCTCACGCGGCCACCTCCGCCGGGGCCTCGGCGCGCGGGCCGGTCAGGTGCAGGAAGACCTCGTCCAGCGTCGGCCGGCGCAGGGCGACGTCCTCCGCCTCGATCCCGGCCGCCTCCAGGGCCCGCACGGTCTCGGTGAGCGCGGCCATCCGGTCCCGTACGGGGGCGCTGATCCGCCGCCGGTCCCGGTCGACGTGCGCCTCCCCCGGGCCGAACGGCAGCACCCGCACCGCCTCGGCGAGCCGTGCCCCGTCCCGTACGACCACGTCGATCCTGTCCCGGCCCGCGCGGGACTTGAGCGCGTCGGGGGTGCCGTCGGCGACCACCCGGCCCCGGTCGACCACCGAGATCCGGTCGGCGAGCCGGTCCGCCTCCTCCAGGTACTGGGTCGTGAGCAGCACCGTGGTGCCGCCGCCGACCAGGGAGCGCACCGCGTCCCAGACCTCGGCCCGGCCGCGCGGGTCGAGGCCGGTGGTCGGCTCGTCCAGGAACAGCACCTCCGGCTCGGTGATCAGGGAGGCGGCCAGGTCGAGCCGCCGCCGCATGCCGCCGCTGTACGTCCGTACGGCCTTGGGGCCGGTGTCGGCCAGGCCGAAGCGCTCCAGGAGCGCGTCCGCCCGCGCTCCGGCGCGGCGCGCGCCCAGGTGGTGCAGGCGCGCGAACATCTCCAGGTTCTGCCGCCCGGACAGCTCCTCGTCGAGTGCCGCGTGCTGGCCGAGCAGCCCGATCCGGCGCCGCACCTCGCCGGCCTGTCGCCGTACGTCGAAGCCGGCCACCCGCACCTGGCCCTCGTCGTGGCGGAGCAGGGTGGCCAGGACCCGTACGGCCGTGGTCTTGCCGGCGCCGTTGGGGCCCAGCAGGCCGTGCACCGTGGCGCTCCGTACGGCCAGGTCGAGGCCGTCCAGGGCGGGTTTGTCGCCGTACCGCTTCCGTGCGCCCTCCATGAGGATCGCGTCGCCGTCCATCGACACCCCTTCCAGGTAGTCAAGTTTGACCAGTCGCTCGCGGCGGAGGTTATGCCCCTGCGAGCAGCTAGTCAAACTTGATTAGGAGGTTCTTCGGCCGGCGCCGAGGAACGCCCCGGCGCCCGCGTCACTCCGCGAACGGGTTCTCCTCGCCCTCCGCCAGCACGCCCACGAAGGGGTCGCCCTCCCCCGCGAACACGTACGCCCCGGCCTCGATCCGCTCGATCAGGCCGAGCGTCCACGCGCGGCCCGCGTCGGCGGAATGGACCCAGAGGTGCATGATCTCCCCGATGTGGCCGAGCTGCTCCGGCCCGCCCTCGGGGGTGTAGTACTCGGTGACCGAGGTCCGCCACGCGTCCAGGCCCCGCAGCCGCTCCCGCAGGAGCTCCACGGCCTCCGCGCGCGGCAGGTCCACGAGGAAGCCGACGCCCGCCGACAGGACGTCCATCTGCTGGTCGTAGGTGGAGACCGCCTCGCGCAGCAGGCGCAGGTACTCCTCGCGGCCGGCGTCCGTGATCTCGTACTCGACCCGCGGCGGACCGCCCGCGGTGCTGGGCGCGCTCTCGTCGGCGCGCAGCAGTCCCTGCTTCGCCATCTGCTTGAGGGCGTGATAGATCGACCCCGGCTTGGCGTGGGACCACTCGTGCGCGCCCCAGTACTCCAGGTCGTTGCGCACCTGGTAGCCGTGGGCGCGGCCGTGCTGCTTGACCGCGCCCAGGACGAGAAGACGGATCGCCGACATCCCACGGACCTCCCTGACTCACTGGTCAACTTTGACCAGGGTAGGGCGGGCGGCTCAGCCCTGGCGCTCCAGGGCGATCAGATCGAAGGAGCCCTTGCCGTCCAGGGTCTCCCGGATGATGTCGGCGTGGCCCGCGTGCCGGCCCATCTCCTGGACCAGGTGCAGCAGCATCCAGCGGATCGAGACCCGGCCGTTCTCGGGGAACCAGGGCGCGGGCGGCAGCGGGAAGGTGTCGTCCAGGCTGGGCACGCTCCGGACGAACTCCTCGGTCTCCTTGGCCACGCCCTGCCAGAAGGCCACGATCTGCGGGATCGTCTCGCCGTCGACGAGCCGGAAGCCCTCGGCCCAGGTGCCCTCGTCGCGCTGCCGCTCGTTCGGGCGCTGCTGGGCCAGCCGGAGCCAGTTGAGCTCGACCTCGGCGACGTGCTTGATCAGGCCGGACAGGCTGAGCTCGCTGACGCTCGGGCGGCTCGCCGCCTGCTCCTCCGTGAGGCCGAGGGAGGCCCGGATCAGCGCCTCGCGCTGCGACTGCACGAAGTTCAGGAACGCGCCCCGCTCGTCACCCTGCTGCTCGATGGGAACCAGAGCCACCATGATGTCCACCCTCCGTAGGTTGGTCGGCGTTCTCTCCGACACCGACCAACTTACGGTCCATCTAGGTCAGATGATGTCCTAGACGCGGGCGTCCTACGGATGGCCTAGAAGGGGAAGCGGCTGCGGCTGTACTGGATCGAGATCCACTTCTGCGTGGTGAAGGCCTCGATCATCGCCTCGCCGTTGAGCCGCCCGATGCCGGAGCGCTTCTCTCCGCCGAAGGGGACGATCGGCTCGTCGTGCACGGTGCCGTCGTTGATGTGGATCATGCCGGTGTGGATGCGCTTGGCGATCCGGACACCCCGCTCGATGTCACCCGTGTGGACGGCGCCGCTGAGCCCGTACGGGGTGTCGTTGGCGATGCGCACGGCCTCGTCCTCGCCGTCGAAGGGGACGATCAGGGCCACCGGGCCGAAGATCTCCTGCCCGAGGACCGGCGCGTCGGGGGCGATGCCGGTGAGGACGGAGGGCGACACCACGTTGCCCTCGACCGTGCCGCGCAGCAGCGCGGTCGCGCCGGCCTCGACCGTCTGGTCGACGAGTGCCGAGACGGCCTCCGCCTGCTGGGAGTTGATGAGCGGGCCGATGTGGGTGGCGGGGTCGGCCGGGTCGCCGACCCGCAGGGTCCTGACCTTCGCCACGAACTTCTCGCTGAACTCCGGCTCCAGCCGGCGGTCCACCAGGATGCGGTTGGCGGCCATGCACACCTGGCCCTGGTGCACGAAGCGGCTGAAGACGGCCGCGTCCACCGCGTAGTCGAGGTCGGCGTCGTCGAGGACGATCAGGGCGCTGTTGCCGCCGAGTTCGAGCACGGCGTGCTTGAAGTTCTGGGCGCAGACGGTGGCGACGTGCCGGCCGACGCCGTCGGAGCCGGTGAAGGAGATGACCTTGGGCACCGGGTGGGTCAGCAGGGCGTCGCCGATCTCGGCGATGTCGGTGACGACGACGTTGAGCAGGCCGGGCGGCAGGCCGGCGTCCTCCATGACCTTGGCGACGAGGGTGCCGCCGCAGACCGGGGTGTTCTGGTGGGGCTTGAGGACGACGCCGTTGCCCAGGGCGAGGGCCGGGGCCACCGACTTGATCGACAGCAGGAAGGGGAAGTTGAACGGCGAGATGACGCCGACGACCCCGACCGGCAGGCGGTAGACCCGGTTCTCCTTGCCGTCCACCGGCGAGGGCAGGATGCGCCCCTCGGGGCGCAGCGACAGCTGGATCGCCTCGCGCAGGAACTCCTTGGCCAGGTGCAGCTCGAAGGCGGCCTTGAGGCGGGTGCCACCGAGCTCGGCGACGATCGCCTCGGCGATCTCCTCCTCGCGGTCCTCCACGATCCGCAGCGCCCGCTCGAAGACCAGCCGGCGGCTGTACGGGTTGGTCTGCGCCCACTCCGCCTGGGCCCGCTCGGCGGCCCGGTAGGCCTGGTCGACCTCGGCCGCGGTCGCGATGGTGATCGCGGCCAGCTTCTCCCCGGTGTACGGGTTGAAGTCGATGATGTCCCAGGAGCCGCTGCCGGGCTTCCACTCGCCGTCGATGTACTGGAGGGCCAGTTCGGTGAAGCCGGAGAAGACAGACGACATGAACAAGACCCCTTTACCCGCTGCGGCGGACGTCGGCACGGACGGACGCGTCGGTGACGCACTGACCCACTGACGCACTGATGTCACGTCATCGTACTGACGTATCAGGAGAGTTGGAGGAGTCCCCGCAGAAGGTCGCGGCTTTCGGCCGGGTCGGGGCTGTCCCCGCGCAGCCGCTCCATCACCCGCGCGTACTGGGCGACCTCCTCGCGCTTGTCCAGGTAGAGGGCGCTGGTCAGCTGCTCCAGGTACACGACGTCCGAGAGGTCGGACTCGGGGAAGCTCAGCATGGTGAAGGCGCCGCTCTCGCCCGCGTGGCCGCCGAAGCTGAAGGGCATCACCTGGAGCGTGACGTTGGGGTGCTCCGAGATCTCGATGAGATGCCTCAACTGCCCCTGCATGACGGACCGGTCGCCGTACGGGCGGCGCAGCGCGGCCTCGTCGAGCACGGCGTGGAACTGCGGGGCGCGCTCGGAGACCAGGACCTTCTGGCGCTCCAGGCGCAGCGCGACGCGGCGGTCGATCTCGGCGCGCGGGGCGCCGGGCATGCCGCGGGTGACGACGGCGTGGGCGTATGCCTCGGTCTGCAGCAGGCCGTGGATGAACTGGACCTCGTAGATGCGGATGAGGGAGGCGGCGCCTTCGAGGCCGATGTAGGTCTGGAACCAGCCGGGCAGGACGTCGCCGAAGCTGTGCCACCAGCCGGCCACGTTCGCCTCGCGGGCCAGGCCGAGGAGCGAACCGCGCTCGGTCTCGTCGCCGACCCCGTAGAGGGTGAGCAGATCCTCGACGTCCCGGGCCTTGAAGCTCACCCTTCCCAACTCCATACGGCTGATCTTGGATTCGGAGGCGCGGATCGAGTACCCGGCCGCCTCCCGGGTGATGCCGCGCGATTCACGCAACCGCCTCAACTGGGAGCCCAACAGGATGCGGCGCACCACACTCCCGCTCGCCCCGCTCGATTCGCCTGCCGTCACGGCTCCAGCCTCCCCATCACGGTGCTCCCGCCCCTCAAGATCAATCTGGATCAATCCGATGCCGAGCCCCCGTCGAGCCCAGGATTCTGCCACTAAACGCTTCAGCGCGTACACATTCGATTACGGATAGGCGGTGGGTTCCGGGCACCGGGGTCACCCGTCCGGGGCGACTTATGCACAGATTCGGCACGCGGACGGACAGGTCCGGCGCGTGCACGTGCATCTGCCCTTGCATCCCCACCGCGCATTCGGAACCATGGAGCCCGCACAGCCGTGTACTCGCGCGTGCTGCCGCACCGTTGTCGCACCAGTTGTCGCACCACAGTCGCGATTCCCGGGAGTGCCTCGCATGGGACCGAATGGATCGACCATGCTCGAGCCGTTACGGCAGGGCCTCCCGCCGATCGATCCCGCGGCCGTCTCCAACTCCGCCTCCTGCGCCCTGCCGCCCCGCTACGAAGCGGTGCGCGGCGCACGGAAGTTCACCAGTCGGACACTCACCAACTGGGATCTCGCGGACCGGTTCGACGACGTGGCCCTCGTCGTCTCGGAGCTCGTCACCAACGCGCTGCGGCACGCGGTGCCGGCGGACTCGGCACCGGCGTACGAGGACGGCCTGAATCCACCCGTTCGCCTGCACCTCATGCGCTGGGCCTCACGTCTCGTGTGCGCCGTGCGCGACCCCAGTCAGGAGAGCCCGGAGGCGCGCGAGGGCGGCGAGGACTTCGCCGCCGAGTCGGGCCGGGGGCTGTTCCTGGTGGAGTCCTTCAGCGACAGCTGGGGCTGGCACCCGCTGGCGGGCACGCTGCACGGCAAGGTCGTGTGGGCGCTGTTCCGGCTGGGTCCGGAGTAGCGGTACGGAACAGCTGGGTCCGTAGTAGCGGTACGGAACGACGGAGGGCCCCGGTGGCAGCAGCCGCCGGGGCCCTCTCGTACGTCCGGGTCGGTGCGGGGCTCACACCAGGTGGTCGAACTCGCCGTCCTTGACGCCGGCCAGCAGGGCCTCTATCTCGGCGGGCGTGTAGACGAGCGCGGGGCCGTCGGGGAACCGCGAGTTGCGGACGGCGACCTCGCCGCCCGGCAGTTTGGCGAACTCCACACAGGATCCCTGGGAGTTGCTGTGCCGGCTCTTCTGCCACACGACACCACGAAGCTCCGTGGCCGCCATGCCGTTGTACGCGTGATGCGCGTGGTGCACTGGTAGCTCCCCGAGATGCTTGGTGCATGTGTCAACTTCTCCGGATCATAGCTTCGTTCATATAGCGGTGCATGAGCAGATGCACGTGCACGCGGGGTGGCGTATCGACTACGCGACTGTGTGTAGAAGGACTTGACGGCAGGTCAGACGGTTCCCGCGGCCGGGTGCCGGTTCGAGCGGGCGCTAGGTCCGGGTCGACTCCGTCAGCGCCAGCGACAGGTCGTCCAGCGCCTCCAGGAGCAGCGGGGCGCCCTTGCGCAGCAGGAAGTGGTCCGGCGCCCCCTCCCCCGCGGCCCACGCCCCGACCGTCTCCCGCAGCTCGTCCCAGCGCGGCACCTTGCGCTCCCGGACCGCCTTCGCACCCCGCTCCGTACAGCGCCGCAGCGCCTCCGCCAGGGCCGCGGCCTCGGGGACGGGCGGCGCGCCGCGTTCGGGCAGGTGGGCCTCCAGGAGCATGGCGACCCGGCCGAGCTGGGCCAGCGCGTCCGCGGCCTCGTCCGCCGCCGCGTGCGACAGGCCCCGGTGGCGCACCGGCTCGTGGGTCGCCCGGGCCAGTCCCTCCTGCCAGGCGATCCGCGCGGTGCGGGTGCCGAGCAGGGCCTCGCGCACATCGGGGCAGGAGGACCCGCCGGGGTCGGCGTAGCGGGCGACGACGGCCGCCGCGTACCGCCCGTCGGCCACCAGCCAGTCCGCGAGCCGGCCGCGCAGCCGCGGCGTCTCCCAGGCCGGGTAGACCGCGTACGAGAGCATCGCGAGGAGGCCGCCGAGGAGGGTCAGCAGGACCCGGTCGCGGATGGTCTGGGAGAGGCCCTCGCCGGCCATGCCGAGCAGGAAGACCACGTACGCGGCGAGGAAGACCTGACTCATCGCGTACCCCGTGCGCATCAGCAGGTACATCCCGAACGCGCACAGCACCGCGAGCGCCGCCGAGCCGTACACGCCCGGATGCGCGGCCTGCACGATCCCCGACGCGAGGGTGACCCCGACGAGGGTGCCGCCGAAGCGGGCGACGGACCGCGCGTACGTCTGCGTGAAGTCCGGGCGCATCACCATCACCGAGGCCATCGGCGCCCAGTAGCCGTGCCCGAGCGGCAGGGCCGTGCCGATCAGATAGCCGGCGCAGGCGACCGTCGTGACCCGCACCGCGTGCCGCAGGATCGGCGACTCGTGGCGCAGCTCGGCGCGCATCCTGGCGAGCGCCACCGGCACGAGCGCGACCAGGGTCGGGCGGGCCCGGGCCTCGGCGGCCGTCTCCGTGCGCGGCTCGGCGGTCTCCATCACGTCGCCGAGCAGCGCGGCCAGCCGGGTCGCGGCCCGGCGGGGCGCGCCCGTCAGGACCGCGCCGGTGTCCGGGGTGCGCAGCGCGGCGACGGCCGCGGGCGGCAGCTCGACCGGTTCGCCGTGCCGGATGGCGTGCGCGGCGGCGTCCAGCACCTCGCCCGCCGCGGCCAGCAGCTCGCGCACCCGGTCCCGCTGCGGGCCCTCGGCGGGCGCGCCGACGGCCGGGTCGGCGAGCGAGGCGAGCACCGGCCGGATCCGTTCGGCCAGACCGCGCGCCCCGTGCAGTTCCGAGGGGCGGCGGCGGGCCTGGCGCGGGGTGACGGCGGCGGCGCTGCGGGCCGTCATCAGCGGGACGGGGTCGAAGGAGGCGATCGGGTCGTGGCGCAGCCGCCGGGCGTAGTCGGCCTCCGCCGCGAGGGCGTCGGCGAGCGCGTCGCGCTGGGCGCCCCAGCGGCGCACCGGCAGGACGACGATCAGCGCGGCCTGCACGAGACCGCCGACGGCGATCATCGCGGCGTGCCCGGCGGCGGTGGCGACCGAGGTCGGCAGGGTGACCGTGATCAGCATGATCGCCACGTTGGAGCCGGCGATGATGCCGACGGTCGGCCCCACGGCCCAGGCCATGCCCGCGAGGAAGGTCCACACGGCGAGCAGGGCGAGGAAGGGCACCGTGTGGGAGGCGGTGAGGTAGCCGAGGAAGGTCGAGACGGCGAGGCTCGCGCCGGAGGCCAGCGCGAGGGTCGGGCGGGGGCGGTACGAGCGCTGGAAGGTCGCGATCGCCGCCTGGAACGCGCCGAACGCGGACGAGGCCGCCACCGTGGGCCCGAAGAACGCGAGCGACACCCCGACGACGAGCGCCAGCCCCAGCGCCCCGCGCGCGGCCACGGCGGGCTCCAGCCGCCGCCGCTCGACGGAGAGCCCCGAGCGCGCGGTCTCCTTCAGCGCCCGGAGCCAGCTCATGAGGCGAGCCTAGCCGCGATGTGGGGCGAAACGGGCATTCAGGGTCGCTGTCGGGGTGCGACGCGGGCAGCGCGGCCCGGACGGCCCGCCGGGCACCGGCCCGGAGGACCCGCGGGAGCGGCCCGGACGGCCCGGCGGGGGCGGCCGGAGGGCCCGGGGCGGGGGCGGGGGCAGCCGGGGAAGTCCGGGCCCGGGCCACCGCGTCGGGGCGAGGCGGGCCCGGTGCGGTCGGGGCGGGTCGGGTCGGGTCGGGTCGGGTCGGGTCGGGTCGGGTCAGGCTCGGTCGGGTCCGGCCCGGTGCGGTCCGGTCGGGCGGGTCGGGTCAGGCCCGGTCGGGTCCGGCCCGGTGCGGTCCGGTCCGGCGGGTCGGGTCAGGCCCGGTCGGGTCCGGTCCGGTGCGGTCCGGTCGGGCGGGGCGGGTCAGGCCCGGTCGGGTCCGGTCCGGTGCGGTCCGGTCGGGCGGGGCGGGTCAGGCCCGGTCGGGTCCGGTCGGGCGGGGCGGGTCAGGCCCGGTGCGGGCGGGTCAGTACGGAGCGGAGGGTGGCCTCGACTCGGGCGGCGAGGGCGGCGTGGCCGGCCGCGTTGGGGTGCACGATCGTGGCGCGGCTGCCGCCGTCGCAGGTCAGGGTGAGCGGGCCGACGGCGACCGCGTCCGGCCAGTACGCGGCGGCTTCGCCGCAGACGCCCTCCACCCACTTCACGGCACGGGGCCGGCAGACGTCATGGCCGGCGCTGCCGGTGGCGGTGTCGACGTAGGTGCCGCCGGCCCGCTCCGTGACGGCCCGGACGATCCCGTTCAGGTGGCGGTGCACGTCGTGCAGCCAGGCGATGTCCCCGTGGGTGGCCGAGATCCGGCCGAGGCCCTCGATGTCCGCCGCCAGCTCGCTGGTGTCCTGGCGGTCGCAGCCCGCGGCGTCCGACGGGAAGATCGCGGGGTATCCGACCGTGACGATCTCGGCCCCGGGCGCCTTCTGGCGGACCGCCCGCAGCATGGCGGCGTACTCCCGGGCGACCCGGTCGTACTTGTCCTGGATCGGCTCGGGGTCGAGGGGCGGGCCGCCCGCCTCGTAGGCGTCCCGGCACGGGGTGGCGCCGTCGGGCCGGCCCGTGCCGGCGAGCAGGCAGGAGGTGAAGATCCCGCCGAAGGACAGGCTGTTGCCGCCGACGCCGATCGTGACCACGTCGGTGCGCGCGTCCAGCCCGGCCCGGACCACCTGCTCGGCGACGGCGGGCCAGCCGCCCTCGGGGGCCCGCACCGGGCTGATGGGGGTCTGCCGCGCCGCGGCGATCTGGCCGATGGTGGCGCCGGCGCAGCTGACGTCGGTCAGCCGCACCGCGCGGCCCCGGGGAGGGTCGGCCGCCAGCGCGGCCGCGACGAGGTTCGGGTAGGCGCCCGTCGTGCGGTCGCAGCCGTCCCGGTCAGCGCTGCCGAGCGCCGGGCTCGGGTCGCCGACGAACACGCCGGACGTGTACGAGTCGCCGAGCGCCGCCCACGTCACCGGCTCCGGCGCCGGCACCGCCGCCGCACCTCCCGGCGCGGCGGCGGCGAAGGTCAGCGCGGCGAGCACGGCGAGCGCGATCCCGCGGGCGGAGGAAGGGTCGAGACGGAACACGCGGCTCTCCTGAGGGCAGGACACGAACCAGGAGGTTCGCTTACGCGTCGCACTCAAACAGGCACGCTCCGGCAGCGTCCAGGACGCCGGGCGCCCGTTCACTCCACCGTGGACGCGCCTGGCCTCAGCGGATCTCGCCCCGCGGCGCCCGGCCGGAGGCCCCCAGGCCCGCCCGGTCCGCCGCCGTCGTGCCGTGGTTCCAGCCGTCCTCGTCCCAGGCGGCCCGGACCCTGCTGGTGCGGGTCTCCGGGAAGAGCTCGTCCGTGCGGGCGGTGACGGCGACCTCGCGGGTGGCGAGAGCGGGCAGGAGGGTCGGGGCCTCGGCGGCGACCCGGCGGGAGGTGGCGGAGAGCCGGGCGCCGAGCCGGTTCGCGTAGGCGAGGAGGAAGGACTGGCGGAACGACTTGGTGCGCTTGCGTCCGCCGGCCCGCTGCTCGGCCTCCGCCCGGGTCATCGCGGCCGTGCCCTGCACCAGCAGCGAGGTGTAGAGCAGCTCCACCGGGTCCAGGTCGGCCTCGAAGCCGACGACCGTCGAGAAGCCGAGCCCCTCGTTCCACACCGCCCGGCAGTGGTTGGCCGTCGCCACCGCGTCCAGCAGGATCGCCTTCGCCTGCTCGTACGGCGCGTCGACGCCGATCCGGAGCGCGCCCGGCGTCTCCGGCGAGGGCGCGCCCGCCGCGAGGGTCGCCTCGTCGAGGCTGTGGCGGGCCATCAGCTCCTGGGCCTTGGCGGTCAGCGCCTCGGCCTCCTCCGCGTACGTCGTCGCCTCGGCCTTCGCGAGCAGCGCGCGGATCCGGCTCAGCGTCTTGGGCTCGCCCGCGACGGGCGGCGGCAGGGCCTCGCCCGGCACGGGGCCGACCGCGTCGAGGCGGGGCAGCCGGACGAACAGCCGGTACAGCTCCAGGACGCCCGTCGCGTACGAGAAGCGGTCGGCGGTCCAGCCGGCCGGTTCGAGTGCGTCGAGCTGGGCCTGCCAGCGGTGCGGGAGACGCTCGTAGCGGGCCGTCTCCGCGCGGACGAGGCCGGACAGCAGCCGGAGGTGCTCCTCGGCGAGGTCGCGGCGGACCAGCCGGGCGAGGTCGGCCGGCTGCCAGCCGCGCGCCCAGAGGGAGCGGACGAACTCCTCGCCGCGCCGGGCGAGTTCGGCGTCGGCTCCGGGGGCGGCGGCG
This sequence comes from Streptomyces sp. NPDC093111, assembly GCF_040683955.1. Classification (NCBI taxonomy): domain Bacteria; kingdom Bacillati; phylum Actinomycetota; class Actinomycetes; order Kitasatosporales; family Streptomycetaceae; genus Streptomyces; species Streptomyces sp. NPDC093111. The sequence continues at coordinate 89,756 of NZ_JBFBNW010000004.1, forward strand.
AGCAGGGAGGCGGCGGTGTCCAGCGCCCTGTCGTCGTTCCCGTACAGCGCCTTGAGCGCCTCCTCGACGACACGGACGGCCTCGCCCGTACCGTCGGTGGAGCCGGTGCCGGTGCGGGTGTCGGAGCCGGTCCGGGAGCCGGAGCCGGTGCGCGAGCCCGTACCGGAGCCGGAGCCGGTGCGGCTGTCCGCGCCGCCCCGCCGGCCGGAGCCCGTACCGGAGCCCGTACGGGAGCCCGTACCGCTGCCGCCGCCGCTGCCGGTGTCCGCGCCGCCGCGCCTGCCGCTGCCGGTGCCTCTGCTCATGCCGGGTGCCTCCTCGACCGCACTGCGCCTCGCTCCTCCACACCCTGGGTGTCCACCCGCCATCGTCCCAGGTCGCCGCCGGGGGTAGGGCCGGCACTACCCCCGTGACGCCCGCCTGCGGGCGTGATCCGGGACGGCGCGGACGGTTCGCTTGGGCCATGACCTCCTACGCCGTCCGGCTCCGCGGCCTGCGCCGCCATCACCGAGACGTCCGCGCCCTCGACGGCGTCGACCTCGACTTCCCCACCGGCGGCTTCACCGCCGTGATGGGCCCCTCCGGCTCCGGGAAGTCCACGCTGCTCCAGTGCGCGGCCGGCCTGGACCGGCCCACCGCCGGAACGGTCGAGGTCGGCGGGGTCGCCCTGGACGGTCTCAGCGAGCGGCGGCGCACGCTGCTGCGGCGGGACCGGATCGGCTTCGTCTTCCAGTCGTTCAACCTGCTGCCCTCGCTGACCGCCGCCCAGAACGTGGCCCTGCCGCTACTGCTCGCGGGGCGCCGCCCGTCCAGGGCCCGGGTGCGCGAGGCCCTCGACCGGGTGGGCCTCGCGGGGCGCGAGCGGCACCGGCCGGGCGAGCTGTCCGGGGGGCAGCAGCAGCGGGTCGCGCTGGCCCGGGCGCTGATCACCTCCCCCGCCGTCCTGTTCGGCGACGAACCGACCGGCGCGCTCGACTCCACGACCGGCCGCGCGGTCCTGGACATGCTGCGCGGGCTCGTCGACCACGACGGGCAGACCCTCGTCATGGTCACCCACGACCCGGCGGCGGCGGCCCGCGCGGACCGGGTGGTCTTCCTGGTCGACGGCCGCGTCCGCGGCGAACTGCACGCGCCCACGGCGGAGTCGGTCGCCGCGCGGATGGCGGGGCTGGAGACGGCGACGGCGACAGGAACAGAGCCGGCTACGGCTACCGCTACGGCGACGGGAGGCCGCTCGTGCTGACCGTCGTCCTCGCCGGGCTGCGGGCCCGCTGGGCCTCCTTCCTCGGCGGGTTCCTCGCGCTCGGGCTCGGGGTAGGGCTGCTCGTCGTCATGGGGCTGGGGCTGGCCGCCACCGCGCACGCCCCCGAGCGGGCCCCGCAGCGATTCGCGTCCTCGCCCGTGGTCGTGCAGGGTCAGGACCGGCTCTCCGCCGAGGTGCGGCGCGGGCCCGGGACCGCCGTCGCCGACCTCCCGCTCGACCGTCCACAGCCTGTGGACACCGAACTCCTGCGCGAGCTGCGCGCCCGCTGGACCGTCACCGCCGCCGGCGGACCGGACGCCGTCGGCGTCGACGCCCCCGCCGCCGAGGTGCGGGCCCTGGCCGGCGGGCGGGCCCGGGTGCTCACGGGGGACGGACGGCGGCTCGCCGACCCCGACGCGGGCCGCGACGCGCAGGCCCTCGTCACCCTCGACGCCCTGCTCGGCACGGCGGGCGGTGTCACCGCCTTCGTCTCCGTCTTCGTCGTCGCCTCCACCTTCGCCTTCGCGGTCGCGCTGCGCGGGCGCGAGTACGGGCTGCTGCGCACCGCCGGGGCCACCGCCGGGCAGGTGCGGCGGACGCTGCTCGCCGAGGCGGCCTGCGTCGGCGTCCTCGCCTCGGCGGCCGGCTGCCTGCTCGGGGCGGCGGGCGCGCCCCGGCTCGGCCGGGTCCTGGTGGACGGCGGGGTCGCCCCGGACTGGTTCACGATCGGCGGCGGCGCTGTGACCTGGCCGTTCCCGGTCGCGTTCGGGACGGGGGTGACGGTCGCCCTCGCGGGGGCGTTCGCCGCCTCCCGCCGGGCCGGGCGGATCGGCCCGGCCGCCGCGCTCCGCGAGGCGGACGTCGACGCGGGCGTCCTCCCCCTCGGCCGGGCCCTGCTCGGCGCGGCCCTGCTGCTCGGCGGCCTGGGCCTGCTGGTGTGGACGTGCGCGACGGAGCCGTCCGAGCTCCTGAAGCGCAAGACGTACGTCACCCAGCCGATGCTCCTCGTCACCGGCGCCGCCCTGCTCGCCCCGCTGCTCGTCCGCCCCGCCGCCCGGGCCGTGCGGCTGCCGGGGGCGGTCGGGACGCTCGTTCGGGAGAACGGCGCGGCGGCCGTCCGCCGGACCGCCGCGGTCGCGGCCCCGGTCCTGGTGACGGTCGCCCTCACCGGCACCCTGCTCGGCTCGGCGGCGACCGTGGCCGGGGCGAAGGCGGCGGAGGCGCGGGGGCAGACGGGCGCCGCGTACGTCACCACGGGCGCCGGACTGCCCCGGTCCGGGGCCGGGTCCGCCACCGGTGCGACCTCCGTGTTCGTACGGGAGGGGGAGGAGGCCGTGGTCAAGTACGGGGCGCGGGCCGTGGCCGACCCGGCCGCCTGGGCCTCGTACGCCCGGCTGCCGGTCGTCGCGGGCGACCCGCGCGACCTGGACGACCGGTCGATCGTCGTCACCGAGGAGTTCGAGCGGCACCGGGTCGGCGAGCCGGTGGACGTGTGGACGGCGGACGGCCGGGGGCCGGTACGGCTGCGGGTCGCGGCCGTCCTCGCGCGCGGGACCGGCGACAACGGGCCGTACGTGACCTGGGCGAACGCCCCGGGCGCGACCGTGGACCGGATCGACGCCGCCCGGCCCGCGCGCGTGCCGGGCGGGACCGTCCGCACCGCGGACGCCTGGGCCGCGGCGGCCTTCCCCACCGCGGCCGCGAGCACCCCGCAGACCCGGCTCGGCCTGTTCCTGGTGCTCGGCATCGCCGTCCTCTACACGGTGATCGCCCTCGCCAACACTCTGCTCATGGCGACCTCCGTGCGCGGCCGGGAACTGGCCTCGCTGCGGCTCGCCGGGGCCACCCGGGCGCAGGTCCTGCGGGTGGTCGCGGGCGAGGCGCTGCTGGCCGTCGGCATCGGCGCGGTGCTGGGCCTGGCCGTCGCCGCGGTCTGCCTGGCCGGCCTGGGGGCCGGGCTCGCGGCGCTCTCCGCACCGGTCGCGCTCGCGGTCCCGTGGATACCGACGGCGGCCGTGACGGGGGTGTGCGCGGTGGCGGCGACGGGTGCCTCGGCGCTCCCCGCGTGGCGGCTCGCGCGCTGACGGGAGAGGCTGGGGAGTCGGGACGGGACAGGGACCGGGGTCGGAGCCGGGTCCCTGTCCCGTGCCGTCCGGCGGGGCCGCACCCCCGTGTCGCCCCCTCCGGTTCCCGGCGACCCCGTGACCAGGTGAGGTGCCGGGGTCTGCTGTCGGTGCGTACGGGTAGGTTTTCGCCCGTCGGTCCGGTGTGCGGGCCGTCGAACGGGGGGACCGTGCACATGCACCTGCACATGCGGGCCGCGGCGGAGGCCGAGATCCTGGACGACCACGCCTGGCTCGACGCCTTCATGGCGAGGGCCTGGGAACACCATCAGGTGGAGTGCGCGGCGGGCGTCGCCTGCTGGATCGAGAAGGACTTCGACCTGGTCCACGAGCTCTGTTCGGCGAGCGGCGACGCCGCCGGATGGCTGCCGGTCTTCGGCGGCAGACAGCCGGCCGGGGCGCCCGGCGACGAGCTCCCGCACCCCCCGCTGATCCTGCTCGAACCGGCCGAGGTCCGCGTCGCCGCCGCGTTCCTGGCGGACGTCCCCTTCGAGGCGCTGTGGGAGGCGGCGGGCGCCAAGATCCTCGCCACCGTCGGCCCGGGCTGGGCCGGGGCCCTGGTCCTGGAGATCTTCCGGGGCCGGCACCGGGACCTGCGGGCCTTCTACGGGCGGGCGGCGGCGGCCGGGCACACCGTGGTCAAGGCGGGCCGCTTCTGAGCCGGCACGCGCCCGGCCCGGCGGGCGGGGTCCTTCAGAGCCAACCCGGCGGCGGGGTCCCCCGGAGCCAGCCCGGCGGGCAGGATCCCCCGGAGCCCACCCGGCGGCGGAGTCCCCCCAGAGCCAACCCGGCGGGCAGGATCCCCCGGAGCCCACCCGGCGGCGGGATCCCCCGGAGCTAGAGGAGGATCACCAGCTTGCCGCGGACGTGCCCCGACTCGCTGAGTTCCTGGGCGCGGGCGGCCTCCTTCAGGGGGAAGGTCTCCGCGAGGTCGAGGCGCAGCCGGCCGTCGGCCACCAGGGCGGCCAGTTCGGTGAGGAGGCGGCGGGCGGCGGACTCCTCGACGGTGACGCCGGAGAAGACGATGCCGTGCTCGTGGGCGTCCGGGGCGGCGATGGTCACGATGCGGGACTTCTCGCCGCCGAGCAGCTCGACGGAGACCGGCAGGGTGTCGTGGCCCGCCGCGTCGAAGACCGCGTCGACGCCCTGCGGGGCGGCCGCGCGGACCCGGTCGGCGAGGCCCTCGCCGTAGGTCACGGGGGTCACGCCGAGCTCGCGCAGGAAGGCGTGGTTCCGCTCCGAGGCCGTGCCGATCACCGTCACGCCCGCCGCGACGGCCAGCTGCGCGGCCACCGCGCCCACCGCACCGGCGGCGCCGTGCAGGAGCAGCGTCTCGCCCGCGCCGACGTCCAGCAGGTCGAGGACCCGCCGCGCGGTCTCGCCGGCGACCGGGATGCTCGCGGCCCGCTCCCAGGAGAGGCCGGCGGGCTTGGGGGCGAAGGTCCCGGCGATCGCGTACTCGGCGTAGGCGCCGGTCTTCGTCCAGCCGAACACCTCGTCGCCGACGCGCACTCCGGTCACGCCCTCGCCGAGCGCGTCGACGGTGCCCGCGAACTCCAGGCCGGGGACGGCGGGGAAGGTCGTCGGGTAGAACTCCTCGACCCAGCCGTAACGGCGCTTCCAGTCCACCGGGTTGACCCCGACCGCCGCCACCCTGACCCGCACCTCGCCCGCGCCGGGCTCGGGCACGGCCACGGCCGACTCGTGGCGCAGGACCTCGTGGCCGCCGAACTCCTCGTACACGATCGCTTCCATGACTCCCCGTCTCCCCGCCGCGGATCCGTCTTCGGTGATCCGCGGAAGTGCGTTGTGATCCGTCTCGATGGATCAAGCATCCGCCCGGGCCCTCCCCCGCCCCGCCGCCCGAACGGACAGTCCCACCTGACCGAAAGGACGGCCGTAGGCTTGCCCGCATGGAACTGACCGCCACCAGCGCCCTGTTGGCCGCGCACGACGTCATCCGGCAGCCGCTGGGCGAGATCCTGCCGCGCCTCTCCGAGGTCCTCGCGCCGCTGATCCCGCACCACGCGGCGGTCGAACTGTCCACGCACTGCGCGCACTCGCCGTTCAAGCGGAGCGGCGGCGCGGAGCTGCCGTTCACCGCCGCCGAGCTCACCCCGCTGCTCGCCGCCGGGGTCCCCGGCGAGCCCTGGCAGGGCCCCGCCCGGGTCGGCGGGGCGGAGCGGGAGGTGGTCGCGGTCCGGAGCGACGCCACGCCCCGCGGGTCGGTCCTCGTCCTCGTACGGGAGGAGGGCGCCGAGCCGGCCGGCGCGGCCGAACTCGGCCTGGCGCAGGCCCTGTGGGACCTGGTGACCAGCCACTTCGACCGGTTCGCGAGCGAGGCCGTGCCGGACGCCCTGGCCCGCTCCCGGACGGCGGCCGACACCCGGGCGCGGGTGACCGCCGAGCTCACCACCGCGCACGCCGCCGCGCTCTCCGGGCTCCTCGGGGTGCTGCGCAGCCGCGCCCTGGACGACTCCGCCGCCCGCGCGACCGCCACCGACCTGGCCGTGTCGTCCCTGATCGAGCTGCGGGCCGAGTCGCAGCGGGACAGGTCGGTCGCCGAGGAACCGGCCCTGGAGGCCTTCGCCCGGCTCTCCGACGTCCTGCGCCCGATGCTCCGGCACAGCCCCGTACGCCTCGAACTCGGCCCGCCGGAGTCCGTCCGCACCCTGCCCGCGGACGTCGCGCACGGCACGCGGGCGATCGTCCGGGCGCTGCTCCTGATCGTCCTGGAGCAGGAGGCCGTCTCCCGGGTGCACGTCGGCTGGACCCTGACCGAGCACGAACTGCGGGCCACCGTGCGGGACGACGGGCCGGGGCTGCTCGACGCCTGCCCGCTCGGCGCGGGCAGCGTCACCGACCGCCTTGAGGTGCTGGGCGGGCGCCTGGAACTGGACGCCGTGCCCGGCTGGGGCACCACGCTCACGGCGACCGTGCCGCTCGCCACGCCGGACGCCCCGGTCGCGGCGATGAGCCCGCTGACCGGGCTCGGCGAGCGCGAGGTGGAGGTGCTGACCCATCTGGCGCTCGGGCACCGCAACCGGCAGATCGCGCAGGAGCTGCACATCAGCGAGTCCACGGTGAAGTTCCACGTGGCCAACATCCTGAACAAACTGGGCGTCGGATCCCGGGGCGAGGCCGCGGCCCTCTTCCACAAGGCGGCGTGAGCGGGAGCGGGCCACCCGCTCGGGTCGCCTCCCGGTGATTGTCAGTGGCGGGTGCCAGACTCGCACTCGTGACCGAGAGGTGGGCACTCGCGCCCGAGCCGGAGGGGGACGGGGCGCTGCTCGTCGCCCTCGGGCCCGAGGGGCTGCCCGTCGGTGAGGTGCGGCGCGAGCCGGACCTCGTGGCCGCCGTCCGCTCCCGCCCGGACGTCGCCCGCTGGGTCTGGCGCGCCACCGCCGAGGTGTATCCGCGCCTGCTCGCCGCCGGCGTCCGCGTCGAGCGGTGCTACGACGTCGAGGTGGCCGAACAGCTCCTCCTCGGCCACGAGGGCCGGCTCGGCGAGCCCCGCTCGGCCGCCGCCGCCTGGGCCCGCCTGCGGAACGCGCCGGTGCCCCCCGACCCGCCGCAGCGCGCCGCCGAACCCGGCTCGCAGGGCTCCCTCTTCGAGCCGGTGCCCGCCGCGGGACTCCCCTTCGACGCGCTGCTCGACGTGTACGCGGAGCAGCAGCGGCGGCACGACCGGGCCGAGCACCCGGGGCGGCTGCGGCTGCTCACCGCCGCCGAGTCCGCGGGCATGCTGGTCGCCGCCGAGATGCACCGGGCCGGCCTGCCCTGGCGGGCCGACGTGCACCGGGAGGTGCTGCGCGGACTGCTCGGCGAGCGGTACGCGGGCGGCGGCGAGCCGCGCCGCCTCGTGGAGCTGGCCGACGAGGTGTCCGCCGCGTTCGGGCACCGGGTGCGGCCCGACCTGCCCGCCGACGTGGTGCGGGCCTTCGCGCGGGCCGGGATCCGGGTGCGCTCCACCCGGCGCTGGGAGCTGGAGGAGCTCGACCACCCGGCGGTCGCGCCGCTCATCGCGTACAAGAAGCTCTACCGGATCTGGACCGCGCACGGCTGGTCCTGGCTGGCCGACTGGGTGCGCGACGGGCGCTTCCGCCCCGAGTACCAGCCGGGCGGCACGGTCACCGGACGCTGGACCACCAACGGCGGCGGGGCGCTGCAGATCCCCAAGGTGATCCGGCAGGCCGTGGTCGCCGACGAGGGCTGGCGGCTGGTGGTCGCCGACGCCGACCAGATGGAACCACGGGTGCTGGCCGCGATCTCCCGCGACCCGGGCCTGATGGAGGTCGCGGGCCACCCCGACGACCTGTACACCCGGCTCTCCGACCGGGCCTTCTCCGGCGACCGCGACCACGCCAAGCTGGCGCTGCTCGGCGCGGTCTACGGGCAGACCAGCGGCGACGGCCTGAAGAACCTGGCCGCGCTGCGCCGGCGCTTCCCGCGCGCCGTGGCGTACGTGGACGACGCGGCGAAGGCGGGCGAGGAGGGCCGCCTGGTGCGCACCTGGCTGGGCCGCACCAGCCCGCGGGCGGCGGGCGGCGGTGAGGACGAGGAGGCGGGCCTGCCGCAGGCCACCGCCGCCGCGGAGGACGCCCCCGAGCAGTACGTGCCGGGGTACGCGTCGACCGACGCCCGCGCCCGGGGCCGCTTCACGCGCAACTTCGTGGTCCAGGGCAGCGCCGCCGAGTGGGCCCTGCTGATGCTGGCGGCCCTGCGCCGCGCCCTGGCCGGGATGCGGGCCGAGCTGGTCTTCTTCCAGCACGACGAGGTGATCGTGCACTGCCCGGCCGAGGAGGCGGCGGCGGTCACGGAGGCGATCCGCGCGGCGGGCGACGAGGCGGGGCGGATCGCGTTCGGGGAGACGCCGGTGCGTTTCCCGTTCACGACGGCGACGGTGGAGCGGTACTCCGAGGCGAAGTGAGGCGATTGAGGCCGGGCGAGGCGAGGCGGGGTCTGGCCAGGTCGGCCCGGGGCGGGCCGGGCGAAAGGGGACGGGCCGGGCCTCCGCCGAGGTCCGGCCCGTCGTTCAGGGGGTCACTTCCCGGTCAGCGCACGCCACTTCGGGCTCAGCGCGATCGTCTTCATCTGCTCCGTCGTCAGCGCCGGCTCGGTCCGGGTCGCCGCGTCGTGCTGGGTGCCGGAGTTGAACGCGGAGACGACGACCCGGAAGTCGTCGAGGGCCAGGGTGTCGGCGCTCCACCAGACGACGCCCTCGCCGCCCTTCTCGCCCGGCCGCTCACTCAGGCTCACCAGCGTGCCGTCGGCCTCGGTGGTGACGCCGGGGACGCCGAAGACGTCGCCGCGGATGCCCGTCATGCCCGGCTGGACGTTGATCTGGACGAGGCTCCTGCCCTTGCCGTCGTCGACGACCAGGTAGGCGTAGCTGCCCTCGCCGCCCTTGCCGACGACCCTCAGGCCCCGGTCCTTGGGCAGCAGCGAGCGCAGGGTCGCCTGGACGGCGGCGGCGCTCGGCTCGTGCGCGGCCGGTTCCGTCGTCCCGGACCCGCCACCGGGCTTGGTCGCCGGCGGCGGCAGCTGCTTCAGCAGCGGGCGCCAGCCGGCCGCCGTGACCAGGGCCTTCAGCTGCGTCCCGGAGAACGGGGGGTTCTCGCGGGTGATCGGGGAGTCCTTCTCGGCCGCCGCGTTGTACTCGCTCGCGTCGACGATGAAGCCTTCCTTGGTCTGCAGCAGCGCCCGCCAGTTCTTGGTCTCCACGCGCTTGTCGGGGTACTCGTACCCCTGGACGATCAGCAGCCGGGAGCCGTCGGCCGTCTTCCCCGCGACGCAGCGGTCGTAGGGGACGGCGGCCTTGTCCGGGCACTGCATCTGGTCCGCCGACCAGGCGCCGTCGGCGCGGTAGAGGCCGACCGTGACGGCCGCCTTGCCCTTGCCGTCGTCGTACACGGCGGCGACGGACTGGCCCCTGCCCTGGGGGTCCTGGATCTCCCAGGTCCCGGCCGGGGTGTTGGCCTTGAGGACGGCGGCGAGGTCGGCGACGGGGATCCGCGGCTCGTCGCCGGGCTTCCCGCGCCCCTGCTCGGCCTGGCCGCCGCCCGTGCCGTCGGCGCCGGGCTCCGGGGCCGCCGGCGCCGAGACGCCGCCCACGGAGCCCACGGCTCCCACGTCGCCCCCGCCCAGGCCGCCGAGCAGCGAGCCGCCGTACGAGCCGCCCAGGGCGATCCCGGCGAGGGCCAGCCCGCCGCCGGTCATGGCGAGGCGGCGGCGCAGCATGCGGCGGCGGCCCCGGGTGAGGCCGCCCGAGGCGAGTTCGCGGCGGTCGTCGGTGACGAAGCCGTCGCCGGTGCGGCGCAGGACCGCGCCCAGTTCCTCCTCGAATCGTGCGTTCGTCGTGTCGTTGTCTTCGTGCTGGGGCATGGCGGGATCACCGTCTCCGGTTCGTGGGTCGTAAAGAGCAGGGGTGCCTGGTCAGCGGGCGGCGAGCTCGGTGATGCTGCCGCCGAGCCGGCGGCGCAGCGTGGCCAGGGCGCGGGAGGAACGGGTGCGGACCGCCGCCGAGCTGACGTGCAGGGCGTCGGCCGTCTCCTCGACGCTGCGGTCCTCCCAGTACCGCAGGACGATCACGGCCCGGTCCTTCGGCGCGAGCTGCGCGAGGGCGTCGAGCAGGGCGATCCGCAGGGCGGGGTCCTCGCCGGTGGCGGGGGCCCGGTCGGGCAGCTCGCCGAGGGGGCGCTCGGTGGCCGAGCGGCGCCTGCGGTGGCTGAGGAAGCCCCGTACGAGCACGGTCTGTGCGTAGGCGGCCGGGTTGCCGATCCGGGTCATGCGCCCCCAGTGGACGTACATCCGGCCGAGCGTGTCCTGCACCAGGTCCTCGGCGAGATGGGTGTCGCCGCTGGTCAGCAGGCATGCGGAGCGGAACAGGTGGCCCGAACGGGCGGCGGCGAACTCCAGGAACTCGTCCGCGCGGGACTGTCTCATGTCCCCCCTTCCGTCGCGTGTCGCGTTCGCTGTCGGTGCGCTTACACACCACATACGCGATGGGGTCCGGGAAATGTTTCAGAACCGGATTCCCCCCGCAGGACGAAACGGGGCAAAAAGGGGTATCCCTGGAGTATGAACACTTTCCTCGTGGGTTCCGCCCAGGTCACCACGGCGGCCGGTGTCTGGCAGTCCGGTCTCGCCCAGGTCCTCGGCGGACTCGTCGTGGTCGTCGTCCTCATCGGCGCCTTCATCCTCGGCATGCGCATCAAGGACCGCGAGTCCCGTCCGCCCGACCCGGACGAGCAGCCGCACCGCCCGGAGACCGACGCGCTGCCCGGCGAGATGTCCGAGTACCGCAGGCCGACCGAGATGCCCCACACCGACGGAGAACACCGGCTCATGCCGTACCAGCTCAAGGACGGCGGCGGCACCGAGACCTCGCCCGACCCGCCGAGCGAGGAGAAGCGCAAGTGGGGCGGCATCTCCAGCGGCGGCTTCGGCAGCGGCGGGACGGGACACGGCGACTGACCGTGGACACCCACGCCGTGGGCACCGGTACGCGACCGCGCGCGGTCGCGTACCGCCTGCTCGGCTCCGACGCCGAGGCCGACGCGGCCCTGCGGGAGGCGGAGCGCGGCGCCGGGCCCGGCGCGCCCGCCCCCGCCCCGGGCGGCGCGCCCACGCCCTCCCTGGCCGCCCTGGTCCGGGTCTGCCTGGCCCGGCTGCGGGAGCGCGAGGCGTCCTGGAGCGGGCCGGAGCCGGGACCGCTGGGCGCCGGGCCCGGCGAGGAGGCCGTCCTGGACGCCCTGCCGCCCGCCGAGCGGGTCGCGTACGTGCTGCACGACGACTTCGGCGTCCCCATCGACACCATCGCCCCGGCCATGGGCCTCACCCCGGCCGCCACCCGTCAGCTCGCCGCCCGCGCCCGGCGCCGGGTCGCGGAGACCGACGAGATGCCCGAGCCGGATCCGACGGACTGACGCACGGAGGACCCGACCGGACCCGATCCGCGGCCTGACGCACGGAGCACCGGAACCGATCCGGCCGCCCGCGCACGGAAACACCGCAGGGCCCGTCCCCCGGTCCGGGAGGGCAGGGCCCTGCGGTGCGTTCACGCGGCCGGTACGGCGCCGGTGGCCCAGCGGGCGAGTACCTGCTGTCTGCCGCCGCCCGCCGTGGCCCCGGCCAGTTCGGCCAGGAAGCGGCCGACCTCGCCGTCCCCGCGGACGACGGAGACGGTGCGACAGCCGCGGGTGATCACGACGGTGCCGTTGGCGCGGTGTTCGTAGCCGAAGAGGCGGGCGGGGTGCATCAGGCGGCTCCGATCTTTTCCTTGGCCGGGGTGCCGGTGAGCGGGGCCAGGTCCGGCTCGGGTGTCGGGCCGCCCACGCCGAGCAGGCGCAGGATCGGGCCCGCCATGGCCGTGGTGACCAGGGCCATCAGGACCATCATGGTGAACAGTTCCGGCCCGATCAGGCCCAGTTCGCGGCCGATGCCGAGGATGACGATCTCGGTGAGGCCGCGGGTGTTCATCAGGGTGCCGAAGGCCCCCGCGTCCCGCCAGCTCATCCCGGAGAACCGGGCCGGGATCGCGGCGCCAGCGAACTTGCCGACCACCGCGGCGACCAGCACGAGCAGCAGCGCCGCGAGGCCGGACCAGCCGAGCCCGCCGACGTCGACGGAGAGGCCGGTGACCACGAAGAAGACCGGCAGGAGCAGGGCCGAGACCTTCTCCAGCGGCACCTCGATCTGGCGGTGCAGCACGGAGTCCCGGTCGCCCGCCTCCTGCCTCGGCATGATCAGGCCGAAGGCGAAGGCGCCGAAGATGGCGTGGATGCCGACCCACGAGGTGGCGTAGGCGGAGAGCAGCACGCCGGCCGCCACGACGGCGAGCCGGCCGCTGCCGGACCAGCGCAGCGCCTTGTGCAGCAGCGGCCGCACGACGAAGAGCATCGCCGCCGCGTACGCCGCCGTCCAGGCCAGGACCTGGAAGAAGCCGCCGGTGCCGCCGGAGCCGGCCATCGCGACCACCAGGACCAGCACGCACCAGGCGACCACGTCACCGGCCGCGGCGCAGGCCATGGCGGTGGTGCCGACCCGGGTGGTGCCGAGGTTCTGGTCCCGGATGATCCGGGCGAGCACCGGGAACGCGGTGATCGAGAAGGCGGTGGCCAGGTAGAGCACGAACATGTCCCGGCCCACCCCGGCGGGCGCCAGCGAGCCGTACAGCAGCGCCGCCGCGCCGGCGCCCACCGCGAAGGGGACGGCCATCGCGAGGACGGCCGTGGAGCCGACCGAGGCGGTGCGGCCGCGCAGCTTGCCCAGGTCGAGCTCCCAGCCGGCCAGGAACATGAAGAGCGCGAGGCCGACCTGGGAGACGGCCGACAGCATCGGCCGGGCCTCGGGCGGGAAGATCAGCTCGGGCAGGTTGCCCGGCAGCAGTCCCAGCAGGCTGGGCCCCAGTGCCAGTCCGGCGGCGATCTCCGCCACCACCGGCGGCTGGTGGATCCGCCGCGCGAGCCGGACCATGACGGCCCCGACCAGCAGGACGATCGCCACGTCGGCGAGGACCACCGCGTCGATCGGTACAGCATGGGACGCTGCCATCGCGCCTCTCCCCCTTCTACTCCTGGTGGATCAGATCAGGACACGACCGGCGGCGGTGTCCCGGGTCTCGCGCGACTTGCGCAGGTCACGGGTGATGATCGCCTTCTGGAGCCAGCGGTCCGTACCGTCGTAGCGGGCGGTGAACGCCTTGCGGCCGTGCACGGCGAGGTAGTTGTCGACGACGAGCAGCGTCCCGGCCTCGACGACCACGTCCCGGGTGGCCCGCTCCAGCTCGGCGACGAGCTCCTTCAGGGCCTGCTCGGCACCCGAGTCACCCTCGACGCACCGCATGAAGAAGGGGTCGATCCGCAGGTACGGGGAGTCGGGGGCGCCGAAGAGGACGGCGACCGGCTCCGGGGTCTCGCGCATGGCGCGCATCCGGAGCAGCCCCGGGTGGTCGGGCTGCTGGACGGCGAGCTGACGCAGGTGCTCGTCATCCGGAAGGATGTAGAAGCGCGGCTCGGACAGGGTCTTCCGGGTCTCCGCGCCGAGGGTCACGTCACGGATGGAGGCGACGGTGGTCGGCACCCGGTCGTGGTTGCGGATTCCGAAAAGGGCCAGATAGTCACAGCGGTACGGGTGGAATCCGTCCTCGGTGTGCCATTCCAGCAGGACATCGCTGCCGTGACCGCTCTGCTCGTTCTCCTCGCCGGCGATCGGCAGCACATTCTGGATCATTCGGCCGGACTGGAGGGTGGGCCAGCTGAATATCTCGCCGAGGCATTTCCCGATCAGTGAGAGGAAGATTTCCTCGCGCCGGGTGTTCAGCGAGGAGGCGGCGTCCGCCCAGCTGCCGGGAGTGGGTCCGACGCCCTGGTCGTCGACGTCGAATCCCCGGATCTTGAATGCGGCCGCCGGGTCGTCGCGGCGGAACTCCGCGAGGAACTTCCGCAGCCCCACGGGCAGCCGGCCGGTCAGCTCCCAGGCCTCGTCGTGGAAGCGGGGGTGGCCCGGGTCGCAGTCCGCCCGCTTCAGTTCGGCGATCAGCGCGTCCAGCTGGGCGACTTCGTCGGTGGACAAGTCGTAGTGGAGTACGCCCTGGTCAATGGTCACGGGAATTCGCCCTCTCTGGCATGGTGGGTAGGGGCCGTGGGCGGCCCTGGGCTAGTCCCAGCCCCAGCTGTCGCCGCTGTCGGTCACGCTCGTCTTGCTCGTGTGCAGGGTGTCCGCGGCCTGCGCGGCGGAGGCGCCCATCACCGTCGCCGAGAGGGCCACGGCGCACGAGACCAGGTAGACAAAAGCCTTGCGTCGCATTTCTCTTACCGTCCGATTCCCTCGAAGTGGCTTGTGGCTTACTCGATTTAGCCCGGCAGGTTTTTGACCTGCCGTCGTTGAGTAATCTGCCAGGGGCCGAACGGGCGCTACAAGAAGTTGGATTGGCACCAAGGTGCAGTGGCTGCAAGTGGCCACATCCGCCGCCCTTGGCCGAGAAGCGGGTGTGGCCGGACCACCATCAGAACGCCTTACGGTGTTTCCCGCCGCGCTTGCGCTCGTACATCTCACGCCCCGCGGCCTCGCGTCGGCGCCATTCCCGGCCGAGTTCGGCGCGCAGCCGGGCGTCGGTGCGCGAGGCGATCCAGGCGCTCTCGCGCAGCAGCTTGCGGTAGCTCTCGAACCGGCGGTGCGAGAGGGTGCCGTCCTCGACGGCGGCGAGGACGGCGCAGCCGGGTTCGGCGTGGTGTTCGCAGTTGTGGAAGCGGCAGCGGGCGGCCAGCTCCTCGATCTCGGCGAAGACCTGGGTGAGCCCGTCGTTCGCCTCCCACAGGCCGACCCCGCGCAGCCCGGGGGTGTCGATGAGCAGCCCGCCGGCGGGCAGCGGCAGCAGGTCGCGGGCGGTGGTGGTGTGCCGGCCCTTGCCGTCGCTGCCGCGGACCTCCCCCGACTCCTGTTCCTCGGCCCCCAGCAGGGCGTTGACCAGCGTGGACTTGCCGACGCCCGACTGGCCGAGCAGGGCCGAGGTCCGGCCGGCCAGGGCCCCGGCGAGGGCGTCGAGGCCGTGTCCGTCGAAGGCGCTGACGGGGAACACCTCCGCCCCCGGGCCGGCCTCGGCGACATCGGTCACGAGGTGGGTGATGTCGGGGACGAGGTCGGTCTTGGTCAGCACGACCAGCGGCTGGGCGCCGCTGGACCAGGCGAGGGAGAGGAAGCGTTCCAGCCGTCCGAGGTCCAACTCGACGGCGAGCGAGACCGCGATGACGGCCAGGTCGATGTTGGCGGCGAGCACCTGCCCCTCGGAGCGGGCCGAGGAGGTGGAGCGGGTGAAGCGGGTGCGGCGGGGCAGCAGCGCCCGGACGACCGGGCCGCCGCCGGTGGCGGGGGCCGCCTCGACGGCCGCCCAGTCCCCGGTGCAGGGCGCGGTGGTGGGGTCGGCGCCGAGCACGGGCCCGGTGTCGGCGCGTAACGGCGTCACGGGCGCGGCGGCGTCGGCCCGGGCGGCGGCAACCGTCTCGCAGCGGCCGCGGTCGACCCGCACGACCCGGGCCGGGACGAGCCCGGCTTCGGCGTGCGGGGCGAACGCGTCCGCCCAGTCGGCGTCCCACCCGTAGGAGGCGAGTGTCGGTGTGGAGGATTCAAAGGCGCTGGTCACAGCGGTCCCCTCGATCGGTGGTGCGGATCGGGGCCATTGTCGGGCCGCCGTACGGTCGTGGCCGTGAGGACCAGCCCGTCCTTGACGAGAAACCCTCCTTCGAACCCGGTCAGCCGTACGCCGTCCACCACCGGCCCCTCGACGAGGAGCCGGGCGGTGAAGGTCGAGGTGCGCGGCCGGAAGGCGACGGTGGCCTCCTTGAAGTCCAGCCAGCGGCCGGTCAGCGGCGACCAGGCCTTGAAGACGCTCTCCTTCGCGCTGAACAGGGCCCGGTCCCAGTGCACGTCCGGCCGGACCGCGGCCAGTTCGGCGAGGTGGGCCCGCTCCTGTTCGCCGGTGACCAGGTGCAGCACCCCGGTCTGGTCGAGCGCGGCGTGCGGTTCGGCGTCGAGGCCGAGCGCCGCCACGTCCGTGGCGCGGGCCACGGCCGCCGCCCGGTAGCCGGCGCAGTGGGTGATGCTCCCGACGATCCCGGCCGGCCACCGGGGGGCCCGGTCGGTCCCGTACGGGATGGCGACGGGGGCCACGCCGAGCCCGCCGAGGGCCCGCCGGGCGCAGGCCCGGGCGGTGGTGAACTCGCGGCGCCGCGCGGGGACGGCGCGGGCGAGCAGGTGCTCCTCGCCCGGGAAGGGGACCGGCGCCCCGGCCGGGTCGCCGAACGCTTCCGCGGTCGCGACCGGCCGGGGCAGCAGTTCCTCGATCATCGGAGCTAGCCGGCCTTCCGCAGCTCGACCTTCGGACGCGTCTCCTGCCGGGTCAGCGTGGTCAGCGCCGTGACGGTCGCCGCGTCCTCCCACCACCGGACGGGCCGGTCGATCGGGTCGATCGGCATGACGGACTTGAACATGTCGTTCTCGAGGTTGGCGAGCTCCGCGTCGTACGGCTTGCCGGTCGCCTTGAACGCCCGCTGGATGCGGACCCGGCGCCGTTCGATCAGCTCGGCGTTCCGCTCGAAGGTGGAGGCCGGCTGGAGCAGGAAGTAGGTCTGCGGGCTGCCGAAGTTGTACCGCGGCGAGTGCTCCGGGTAGCAGGGCGCGAAGGAGACGACGAAGAAGCGCTCGCCGCCGATCATCGCGTACCAGGTCTCGTCCGGCTCGGGGTCGTCCTGGATGTACACCGACGGGTAGAGCTCACACAGCGCCTCGAAGAAGCGCCGGGTGAGCCGGGTCAGGTCCGGCAGGGTGGCGCCGAGCTCCGGGTCCTCGAAGGTGAGCAGCATGCCGTCGAGTTCCCGCTCGCGCGCCGAGGCGAAGAACTCCTCGATGGTGTCGCGGTGTTCGCGCAGCCCGGCCTCGATGTCCTTGCCGGGGACGCTGACGGGGGTGCCCATGCGGGACGGCTTGGCGAAGGGACAGTGGGTCGTCCGGACGATCTGGTCGAAACTCATGCTGACCTCACAGCTTTACCTTTTGCGGTTCGGTGACGGGTGCGGAGGCGCGGCAGCCGAGCACGTAGAACCACCAGCCGAGGACGACCAGGGCGATCAGCGCGGCGAACATCGCGGCCGGGGAGGCGTGCACGAGGAGGAAGCCACAGATGATCGGACCGATCGCGACCCCGATGTGGACGAGGTTCTGCGCGCCGAAGTAGCTGCCGCGGAGGTTCGCGGGAGCGATGTTGTCGATGAACATGTACTCGGCGGGGACCACGATGACCTCGCCGATCGTGAAGACCACGATCGCCGCGACGATGATCCACACCTCGGTGGAGAGCGCCATGCCGACCAGGCCGAGGACGAAGGCCCCGGTGCCCCAGGTGAGCCAGCGCAGCAGGGTCTTCTCCTTGAGCCGGCTGCCGATGACGTACTGGGTGGAGATCACGACGACGGCGTTGGCGGCCGAGATGTACGCGACCAGCCGGTAGGCGGTGTCGCGGGACTCGACCAGGACCAGGTACTGGGACATGTAGGTCAGCAGCGGCCCGTAGACCACGATGCTGAGGATGCCGCCGAGGGTGAACAGGCCGAGCCGGCGGTCGGCCCGCATGACCCGCAGCACCTCGCGGAAGTTCATCGACTCGTCGTCGGAGCCGGCCTCGGCGGACTCGGCGCCCGCCACGGCCCCGGCCTTCGCCGGGCCGCCCGTGAACAGCCGGCGGAAGATCACCAGCGGCAGCAGCGCGGCGAAGATGACGCCGGCCGCGAGCCAGAACGGGCCGCCCGTGCCGACCTTGACCGTGAACACGCCCAGGAAGGGCCCGATGGCCGCGCCGATGTTCTGCAGCGAGTAGCGCAGCGAGAACACCTTGGCGCGGTTCTCCGAGGGCAGCAGGTCGGCGAGGAGCGCGTTGGCGGTGACGCTCATGGAGGAGGAGGCCGTGTTGGCGACCAGCAGCAGGCCGATGACCATGACCGGGGAGTCCAGGAAGGGCAGCACGCCGTACAGGCCGGTGAGCAGCACATCCAGGACGATCATGAAGTCGACCTTGACGAAGCGGTCGGCGAGGTAGCCGCCGTAGACGCTCACCATGGTGCCGATGAGCAGGCAGACGCCCAGGACGTAGCCGACGCTGGCGCCGTCCATGCCGAGCGAGTCGTTCAGGTAGATCGGCAGATAGGCGAGGATGCCGAAGAAGCTGACGGAGCGCGCCATCGCGCAGAGCAGCATGATCCGTACGGCGGTGGGCAGTTCGCGGACCAGCTGGACGAAGTTCTTCATGCCCGAGCCTCCCCCGCGATGGTCTCGATGATCTCGATGAGTGTGTCCTTGACGAATTCGATCTTCTTCTCGTCGAAGAGATCGGGGTGGTGGCCGAAGAGCAGTTCCAGGCGCTCCCCGGGGATCACGGTGATGCCGAGCGGGTAGTGCGAGACGCCCTTGGCGCCGTCGGTGCGCTCGCTCGCGCGCAGCCCGCCGAGGTCGGCGGCGCCGTCCTCCTGATCGGGGTAGTTCTGGAACACGTAGTACGAGTCGAACAGCTCGCCCGCGCCCGCCAGTCGCTGGATCTCGGTGAGCCCCAGGTGGCGGTGCGGGAAGACGTCGAGCTGGGCGGACTGCACCCGGGTGAGGGTAGCCCGCAGCGGCTCGCCGGCCTCGGCGCGCACCCGCAGCGGCACGGTGTTGATGAGCAGGCCCACGACGGACTCGATGCCGTCGATCTCGGCCGGCCGCTCGGAGACGGTGGTGCCGAAGACGACGTCCTCCGTCCCGGTGAGCCGCCCCAGCAGCAGGCCCCAGGCCGTCTGCACGGCCGTGTTGAGGGTGATCCCGAGGCGGGCGCAGGCCCGCTCCAGGTCCCGGGTCAGCTCGGCCGGCAGCACCGCGCCCGTCATGCGGGGCAGCACGTGGGAGGCGAGCCCCGGGGTGCCGACCCGGGTCGGTCCGGCGAGCCCGTCGAGGTAGCCCTGCCAGGCCGTGACGGCCTCCGCCGCGTCCTGTCCGGCCAGCCAGGCCAGGTACTCCCGGTACGGGGTGACCGGCGGCAGTGCCTCGCCGCGGCCCGCGTACAGCTCGAACAGGTCGTGCCAGACGACCGGCATGGACCAGCCGTCGAGCAGGATGTGGTGGTCGGCGACGAGGAGTTCGTGCCGGGTGGCGGCGTAGCGGATCAGGCTGAAGCGGAGCATCGGCCCGCGCGCCAGATCGAAGCGCAGCCGCGCGTCCTCGGCGACGATCCGGTCCCGCTCGGCCTGCTGTTCGGCGGGCGGCAGGCCGGTCAGGTCGTGCAGCCGCCACGGCACCTCGACGGTCGAGCGGACGACCTGGACCGGGTTCTCCAGGCCGCGGACGGCGAAGGAGGCCCGCAGGTTGGCGTGGCGCATGAGCAGCCCGTGGGCGGCGGCGCGCAGCCGCTCGGCGTCGAGCGGCCCCTCCAGGTCGAAGACGGTCTGCCCCTGGTAGGGGTCGTCGTCGTGCTCGGGGTCGGCGGAGGCGCTGACGTGGAGCAGCAGGCCCTGCTGGAGCGGGGCGAGCGGCAGCACGTCCGCGAGGCCGGGGTAGGTGCGCGCCAGCTCGGTCAGGGTGGACTGCTTGAGCGACAGCAGGGTGATGTCGGAGGGGGTGAGCCCGCCGAGCTCGGGGTGGCCGGTGAGGCCCGCGAGGGCTTCGAGGAGCTGGGCGAAGCGGTCGGCGAGGGCGCCGACCTCGGCCGCGTCGAAGAGCCCGGTGTCCCAGGTCCAGCGGACCGCCAGGGTCTCGCCCTCGGGCCGGACGTCCACGAGCAGGGCGTACGGGGCGGGCGCGTCGGCCGGCGCGTCGGAGCCGTACCGGAAGGCGACCCGCGAGGGGCCGAACTCCTGGTTCGCCGCCGCGAGTTCCGCGTGGTTGCGGCCCTCGGCCGGCGTCTGCCGGACCTGTTCCTTGACGCGCTTGAGGGCGCGGGCGAGGCCCTTCGGGTCGGTCAGCGCCCGGTCGATGCCGGCCAGCCCCGGGGTCAGCCTGACCGGGTACGGGGCCGGGACCTGGTCCGTCGCCAGGTCGACGCGGAGCGCGGACTGGGCGGCGGGCAGCCGCCGGGCGCGCCACTCGATGAGCGCGGGCGCGAACGCGGCGAGCGCGAGGTGCTCGGGCGCGGCGTGGAAGATCCCGGGCAGCGCGCCGAGCAGCGCGCCGGCCGCCTCCCCGTCGAGGCGCCGGTCGAACGCGGCATGTTCCAGGGCCGGTTCGCCGTAGGACGGGTCGGGGGTCTCCAGGGTCTTCAGCCAGTGCGGCAGCTCGGTCGCCGCGACCGCGGCCGGGTCGACCGCCTCGGCGGCCTGCGCGGCGCGGGCGATCAGCGCCTCCACGGTCTGGTGCTGGAAGACGTCGCGCGGGGTGATGACGAAGCCCTCCGCGCGGGCCCGGCTGACCAGCTGGATCGAGCGGATCGAGTCGCCGCCCAGGTCGAAGAACTGGTCGTCGACGCCGACCGTCTCCAGGCCCAGGACCTCCGCGAACAGCCGGGCGAGGGTGATCTCCCGCTCGGTGCGCGGCGGCCGGACGGCCCGCGAGGTGAAGTCGGGCGCGGGCAGCCTGCGGGTGTCCAGCTTGCCGTTCGGGGTGAGCGGCAGCCGGTCCAGCAGCACGACCGCCGCGGGCACCATGTGCTCGGGCAGCGACCGGGCCGCGTGCCGGCGCACCTCCAGGGCCAGCTTGCGGGTGTGCTCCTCGGCGCGCGGGTCGTTGCCGTGCGCGTACAGGCTCCGGGTCCCGTCGGGCGTGTGCCGGAAGACGTCGGTGAGCCAGGGCGCCGCGGCCCGCTCCGGTCCGAGGAGGACCGCGTCGAACAGGTCGCCGTCGGCGGCGTCGGTCCAGGTGAGCCGGGCCTCGTAGCCGCACTCGGCGGCCAGCGCGTGCAGGGCCTCCGGGTCGGTGCCGGGCCGCTCCGCCGGGAGCAGGGTCCGGACGGCGGCGGTGTTCTCGGTGCGGATCCGCCGGGCGGTGAGCACCTCGGCGGCGACCCGCCGGTTGGGGATGCCGGTGACGCGCAGCAGACCGGGCCGCCCGTCCGCGAGGTGGGCCCGCAGCGCCTCGGGGCCGTCCCAGGCCAGCTCGGCGGCGTCGGCGACGGAGACGAGCGCGGCGCCCCGCTTGTGCAGCACGACCTCGTAGCGGAAGTCGGTCAGCTCGTTGCTGTGGTGACCGCGCTTGAGCTGGATGTCGACGCCCTCGACCTCGGGGACCTCCTCGCCGATGCGGCTGAAGAAGGCCGGGTCCAGGAGGAGTTCGCTCTCCAGGGCCATGGTGTGCTCGACCAGCTCGCGCACCGCCCCGGCCGGCTCGTCGGCGTGCGCCCCGCCGTGCAGGGCGATCGCGGTGAGGAAGGGGTGGAGCAGTCCGAGGTGCCGGATGTCGCCGAGGAAGATCCGGCCGCCGGGCTCCAGGAGCGCCATGGCCTGCCGGATCACGTCGATCAGGTAGGGGACGCTCGGGAAGTACTGGGCGACGGAGTTGATGACGACGGTGTCGTAGCGGTGGCCCGCGAGGTCGCCGATCTCGTGGCCGGCGAGGCTGCGCAGCATGATCCGGTCGCGGAGCTCCTCGGAGGCGGCGGCCCGGTTGCCGAGGGTCTGGATCAGCGAGGGCGAGAAGTCGACGCCGGTGTAGTGGTCGACGTGGGGGGCGACCTTCCACAGGATGAGGCCGGAGCCGACGCCGACCTCCAGGACGCGGCGCGGCTTCAGGCCGAGGATGCGCCCGATGGTGGCGTCCTGCCACTCGCGCATCTGGTCCAGCGGGATGGGCCCGTTGTCGTAGCTGCTGTTCCAGCCGGTGAAGTCCTGTTCGACGCCCAGGTCCTCCTGCTCGCTGTAGCCCTGCTCGTGGATCTCCTGCCACTTGTCGACGTGCTCGATGTCCTCGGCGAGGTCGTGCGCCCGCTCCTCGGCGCTCTTCGGCACGACGTAGCCGATGAGCTGCTTGTGGTCGGGGGTGTCCTCGCGGACGACGACGACGGACTGGGCGACGTCGTCGTGGGTGTCGAGGACGGACTCGATCTCGCCGAGCTCGATCCGCATGCCGCGGATCTTGACCTGGTCGTCGGCGCGGCCGACGAAGTCCACGACGCCCTCGCCGGAGGGCAGGGTGCGCCACTTGGCGAGGTCGCCGGTGCGGTACATCCGGCCGCCGGGCTCCCCGTACGGGCAGGCCACGAAGCGCTCGGAGGTGAGCCCCGGCCGGTTGAGGTAGCCGCGGGCCAGGCCGTGGCCGGCGATGTACAGCTCGCCGACGACGCCCGGCGGCACGGGCCGCAGGGCCGCGTCGAGGACGTACACGCGGGTGTTGTGCAGGGGGCGGCCGACCGGCACCGAGTCGGCCTCGAAGGCGCTCCCGGCGTCGCCGACCCGCCAGTACAGCGTGTCGACGGTCGCCTCGGTCGGACCGTACGCGTTGATCATCGTCCGGCCGCGCGACCAGGTCGCGGCGAGCCCCGGCGGGCAGGCCTCGCCGGCCACCATGATGTGCGGGACGGCGGCCAGCGCGTCCTGGGCCATCGAGCCGAGGATCGTCGGCGAGAAGGTGATGTGCGTCGGCCGGTGGCGGGCCGTCAGGGCCCGCTGGCGGTCCGGCGACAGCAGCTCCTCCGGCGAGGTGAGGATGACGGCCGCGCCCGACAGCAGGGTGCAGCACATCTCGCAGAAGGTCGGGTCGAAGTTGATGGACGAGAACTGCAGGAAGCGGGAGCCGGCGTCCAGACCGAACCGCTCGATGTAGCTGCGGGCCAGGTTGGGGATGCCGCGGTGGGTGACGGCCACGCCCTTGGGGCGGCCCGTCGAGCCCGAGGTGTAGATGACGTACGCCAGGTCGCCGGAGCGCAGCGGCGCGCGCCGCTCGGCGTCGGTGGGCGCGTGTTCCGGGCAGGCGTCGAGCTCCGCCCGTACGGCCGGGTCGTCGAGTGCGAGCCGGACCACGTCGCGGGCCTCGGCGGGCAGCTTGGCGAGGACGTCGCCGGTGGTGATCAGGACCTTCGGGCGGGTGTCCTCGACCATGAACGCCAGGCGCTCCGGCGGGTAGTCGGGGTCGAGCGGCAGGTAGACGCCGCCCGCCTTGAGGATGCCGAGCAGGCTCGCCAGCAGGTCGGGCGAGCGGCGCAGCGACAGGCCCACGACGGCGTCCCGGCCGACGCCCCGCCCGATCAGCCAGTGCGCGACCCGGTTGGCGCGCCGGTCGAGCTCGGCGTAGCTCAGCTCGGCGTCCTCGTGGACGAGGGCGAGCCCGTCGGGGGTCTTCGCCACCTGCGCCTCGAAGAGGGCGGGGAAGGTGGCGGCGGGCAGGTCGAGCGCGGTCGCGTTCCAGCCGTCGAGGACGGTGCCGCGCTCCTCGCCGTCGAGCAGGTCGATGGAGTCGAGGCGGCGCGCGGGATCGGCGACGACCAGGTCGAGGACGCGCAGCAGGTAGCGGGCGAAGCGCTCGACGGTGGCCCGGTCGAACAGGTCGGTGGCGTACTCGATCTCGCCGCGCAGACCGTCCGGGCGGCCGGCCCGGTCGAAGCGCTCGGTGAGCTCGACCGTCAGGTCGAACTTGGCGGTCCGGGTCGGCACCGTCTCGTGGACGGCGTCGAGGCCGGGCAGCCGCCAGTCGGGCTCCACGTTGTTCTGGAGCACCAGCATCACCTGGAACAGCGGGTGGTGGCTGGTGGTGCGGGCCGGGTTGAGGACTTCCACCAGGTACTCGAACGGCAGGTCCTGGTGGTCGTAGGCGGCCAGGTTCGACTCGTTGACGCGGGCCAGCAGCTCGGTGAAGGCCGGGTTGCCGGAGGTGTCGGTGCGCAGCACCAGGGTGTTGACGAAGAAGCCGACGAGCTCGTCGAGCGCGCTGTCGGCGCGGCCCGCGAGCGGTGAGCCGAGCGGGATGTCGGAGCCCGCGCCCAGCTTGCTCAGCATGGTCGCGGCGGCGGCCTGGAGCACCATGAAGAGGCTGGCCCGCTCGCGCTGGGCCAGCGCCTGCAACCGGTCGGTCAGTTCGGCGCCGACCTCGAAGCGCACGACGTCGCCGCGGAAGGTGGCGAGCGCCGGGCGCGGCCGGTCGGTGGGCAGGTCCAGCAGCTCGGGCGCGCCGGCCAGCCGCTCGCGCCAGTAGGCGAGCTGCCGGGACATGGCCGAGTCCGGGTCGTCGGTGGAGCCGAGCAGCTCGCGCTGCCACAGCGTGTAGTCGGCGTACTGGACGCCGAGCGGGGCGGCCTCGGGCGCGGCGCCGCGGCGGGCCGCCTCGTACGCCTCGCACAGGTCCTTGACCAGCGGGGCGAGCGACCAGCCGTCGGAGGCGATGTGGTGGATGCAGAGCAGCAGGACGTGCGCGTCGGGGCCGGTGCGGAACAGGTCGACGCGGGTGGGGATCTCCGCCGACAGGTCGAAGAGATGCCCGGCGGCCTTGTCGACGGCGGCCCGGACCTCGGCCTCGGCGACCTCGTGGACCGCGACCGCGACCCGGGCCTCGGCGGCCGGCACCACGATCTGCTCGGCGCCCTCGGGGCCCTCGCCGAAGTAGGTGCGCAGGCTCTCGTGCCGGGCGACCAGGTGGTCCACGGCCTTCTGGAGCGCGTCCTGGTCGAGGGCGCCGGTGAGACGGACGGCGATCGGCAGGTTGTAGGTGGTGCTGGGGCCCTCCAGGCGGTGCAGGAACCACAGCCGCCCCTGCGCGTACGAGACGGGCAGGTGCGCGCCGCGCTCCCGTACGCGGGGCGCGGGCCGGGCCGGGGCGCCCGCGTCGAGGCGGAGCGCGAGGGCGGCCGGGGTGCGCTCCTCGAAGACGGTGCGGAGGGGGAGTTCGACGCCGAGCTCGGCGCGGACCCGGGCCACCAGGCGGGTGGCGAGCAGCGAGTTGCCGCCCAGGTCGAAGAAGGCGTCGTCGGCGCCGACCCGGTCGACGCGCAGCACCTCGCCGAAGAGCGCGGCCAGCGCCCGCTCGCCCTCGGTGCCGGGCGCGCGGTACGGGGTGCCGGTGCCGAACTCCAGCGGCGGCAGGGCCTTGCGGTCGACCTTGCCGGCCGGGGTGAGCGGGAAGCGGTCCAGGACGGCGACTCCGGCCGGGACCATGTGCTCGGGCAGCCAGGCGGCGAGCGCGGCGCGCAGCGCGGCCGGCTCGGGGCGGTGCCCTGCGGCGGGCACCACGTAGCCGGCCAGGTGCGTGGCGCCGGGGCCGTCGTCCTCGCGGACCACGACCCGGGCCTGCGCGACCTCGGGCAGGCGGCGCAGCGCCTCCTCGATCTCGCCGAGCTCGATGCGGTAGCCGCGTATCTTGACCTGCTCGTCGACGCGGCCGAGGAAGTCGAGGGCGCCGTCCGGGCGGCGCCGTACGACGTCGCCGGTGCGGTACATGCGGGCGCCGGGGGCGCCAGGGGTGCCAGGGGTGTCGGACGTGTCGCCGAACGGGCAGGCGACGAAGCGTTCGGCGGTCAGGCCGGGGCGCCCGTGGTAGCCGCGGGCCAGGCCGTCGCCGGACAGGTACAGCTCGCCGGGCTCGCCGTCGGCGACCGGCCGCAGCCGCTCGTCGAGGACATGGACGCCGGTGTTCCACATCGGCGTGCCGATGGTGACGGGCTCGCCCGCGCGGACCGGCGCGACCAGCGACCAGATGGTGGTCTCGGTCGGGCCGTACAGGTTCCACACCTCGGCGTGCCCGTCGGCCGCGAGGAAGTCGGCGAGGTCCTGCGGCAGCGCCTCGCCGCCGCACAGCAGGCGGATGCCCGCCGGGAGTTCGGCCGGCGACCAGCCCGCCTCGCGCAGCAGCTGCCACAGCGCGGGGGTGCCCTGGACCAGGGTCGGCCCGGCCTCGGCGAGCCGGCGGCGCAGCGCGGTGCCGTCCACGGCGGTCTCCCGGGGCACCAGGTGCAGGGTGGCGCCGTTGACCAGCGGCAGGTACAGCTCCAGGCCGGCGATGTCGAAGGAGACCGGGGTCGTCGACAGGACCGTGTCGGCCTCGCCCACCCCGTACCGGTGCGACATGAAGGCGAGGAAGTTCGCCAGCGAGCGGTGGGTGACGACGACGCCCTTGGGGCGGCCGGTCGAGCCGGAGGTGTAGATCGTGTACGCGCCCTGGCCGGGCCCGGTGGAGCGGCCCGCGGGGTCGGTGTCCGGCTCGGCGCTCTCGTCGCCCGGGTACAGCCGGGCGGTGCCCTCGTCCACCGGGCCGAGGCCCGGCTCGACGGCCGGGGTGGTGATCAGGGCCCGGGGGCGGGCGTCGGCCGTCATGTAGGCCAGCCGCTCGCTCGGGTAACCCGGGTCGAGCGGCAGGTACATCGCGCCCGCCTTGAGGGTGCCGAGCAGCGCGGCGACCAGCTCCGGCGAGGACGGCAGCGCGACGGCGACGGTGTCGCCGGGGCCGATGCCGAGGCCGCCGAGCCGGTGCGCGATCCGGTTGGCGCGGGCGTTGAGCTGCGCGTACGTGAGCTCGGTGGTGCCGTCGGTGAGGGCGACGGCGGCCGGGACCCGGGCGGCCGTCGCCTCGAAGCGTCCGACGAGGCCGTCGGTCCACGGGGCGGCGGCGCCCGCGGGCTGCTCCAGCTGTGCGGTCATGAGTGCAGGTCCTGTCCGGTGGTCGCGGCCGGCGCGAGGGCCGTCCAGTGCTCCTCGACGTACCCGAGGCAGGCGGTGCGCGTCCCGGGGCCGAACGCGGCCTGCCAGCCGGCCGGCACCTCGGCGAAGTCCGGCCACAGCGAGTGCTCGCCGGCGGCGTTGGTCAGGACGCGGTAGACGCCCGACTCGTTCTCGAACGGGTTGGTCGCCTCGTCCGTCTGCTGTGCCTTGCCCATGGTCCTCAGCCCTCGCCCACGAAGTCGTCGATGCGCGCGGCGATCTCGACCGCGTCGGTCATGCAGAGCTTCACGCCGTACGACTCGGAGTCCATGACCTGGGCGGTCAGCTCCCCGGTGATCGCCGCGCGCCACTGCTCGAAGGTCTCGTTGTCCTGGGCGAGGAGCATCAGCGCGTCCACGTCGAGCGGCTCGGGACGGTAGGTCTCCAGGGCCCGGGCGGTGGTGCGGAAGGCCCGGTAGACGCGCTCGGCGAAGAGGGTCGCGCCGCCGCCCTTCGCCGCGGCCTCGGCGCCGAACAGCACCGCCGCCACCTCCTCGTACACCTTCTCGTGCTCGGCGTCGGCCGGATCGAGCGCGGCGTGCTCGGTGTGCGGGTCGATGAGCCGCAGCATGTCGTAGCGGTAGTCGACCAGCCGGACCTGCTCCGTGCCGGGCTCCTCGGCGCCGGTGCGGGAGCCGTCCAGGTAGCCGTCGACGATCACCAGCTTCCGCAGGCCCAGGCCGCGCTCCTCGGCGATGCGGGCGATCTCGTAGCCGATCACGCCGCCCGCGCAGGCGCCGACCAGGTGGAAGTCGTCCTCGCCGAACTCGTCCTCGATCAGGTCCGCGTACTGCTGGGCCAGCTCCCGCATGTCGTCGGGGACGGACACGTCGCTGATGTGCGGGGACTGGATGCCGTAGCAGGCGCGGTCGGAGCCGAGCAGCCGCACCAGGTGCCCGTAGCCGTCGACCAGGCCGATGCCGGGGTGGATGAAGACCAGCGGGGTGCGCGCCCCCTGGTTGCTCATCCGGATCACGGAGCGCTCGGTCGGCGCGGCCTGCAGGATCGCCTTGTTGGCGCACAGCTTGCTGATGGTGCGGTACCGCAGCAGGTCGCCCATGTTCAGGGACCAGCCGAGCCGCTGGTTGATCTGCTCGATGGTGACGAGGGCCAGCAGGGAGTCGCCCCCGGTCGCGAAGAAGTCGTCGTCGAGCCCGACGGTCTCCCGGTCCAGCGTGGTCTTCCAGATCTCGACGAGGGTCTGCTCCACCAGGCTCCGACCCGGCGTGACCTCGGACTCCTCGATGGTTGTCTGCCGAGCACTCACAGCGGAACTCTCACTTTCGTCGCTAAGGACAGCTAGGGGGGACGGGGCCGGCGGGGGCTACGCCCAGCCGCCCGTGAAGGGGATGACGTCACCGGTCAGGAAGTCGGCGGAGCCGCTGGTCAGGAAGACCACCAGGTCGCCGATCTCGCGGGCGGTGCCGAGCCGGCCGGCCGGCAGCAGGCCGCGGAGCTTCTCCCGGCCCTCGTCCGTCGCCCACGCCTCCGGCGGGTAATAGGTCTCGGACTCCAGGAAGTTGGGGGCGACCGCGTGCACCACCACCCCGTGCGGGGCGAGTTCGCGGGCCGCGGCCTGCGCGTACACGGAGGCCGCGGCCCGCAGCGAGCTGTAGACGGAGAAGCCGTGCTCGGGCCGCTGCGGGGCGGCCGAGGTCAGCACCACGATGTGGCCGCTCCCCCGCCGCTTCATGTGCGCGGCGGCCTTGCCGAGGACCGCCGCCGGGGTGACGAGCAGCACCTCGGCGGCCCGCCGCAGCTCGGCCGCGTCGGGCTGGTCGACGGGCTGGAAGCGGGCCGGGTAGACGTCGTTGCTGACCAGCACGTCGAGCCGGCCGAAGCGCTTCACGGCCTGCCCGACCGCCCCGGCCGGGGTCCTGGCGTCACTCGCGACGGCACCGTCCCGGGCGTCCTCGAAGGCGGCCCGGGCCGCCTCGTCGAGGAAGTCGTCGTCCTGGCAGAACACCGTGTACCCGGCCTTGCGCAGCGCCTCGACCGCGCCGGGCCCGGCGTAGCGCGTCGCCTGCGTGACCAGGGCGACGCGCTCCGCCGGGGCGGCCGTGCGGGAGCCGGGGGGACCGGCGGCCGAAGGGGTGTCCGCGCTCACGCGCCACCGCCGATGAACTCCCGCAGCATCGTGTAGACCTCGGGGTCCGGGATCAGGATGTCGTGGTGGGTGCCCGACTCCCGCTCCTCGACCCGGGCCTCGCCCCGCACCAGGTCGCCGAAGTGGCGGGCCGTGTCGGGGTGGGTCATCCGGTCCGTGCTGCTCGTGGCGATGAGCACCCGCTGGGTGATCGCCCGGGCCGCCTCGTTCGCGTCGTACGCCATGAGGGCGTAGTTCTGCTTCGCGTACCGGTGGAACAGCTCCACGTCCCCGTACGGGTAGAGGATGAACGGCGCCAGCCGCGGCTCCACACCGAACAGCATGTTGGGGTCGAGGAAGAGGCTCAGCGTGCTCCGGGCCCGCTCGACGCCGGCCGCGGCCGTGGCGAGCACGCTCTGGAACTGCTTCTGGAACGGGGTGCGCATGACGCCCGCGCCGAAGTTCAGGTCGGGGTGGAGGACCGTGAGGGTCTCCACCCGGTCGCCGAACGCGGCGGCGGCCGCGACGCCGACGGGCGCCCCGCCGCAGATCCCGACCAGGTGGGCGCGGGTGATTCCGTACTCCGTGAGCAGCGCGCCCATCAGGGCGGTCTCCTCGTCGAAGTCGCCCGCCGGGGTGTCCAGTCCGCGCCAGTCGCCGAACAGGTACGGGTTCTCGTACGTGACGACGAGCCGGCCGTCGGGTCCCGAGGACAGCTCCTCCAGCCAGGGCCGGAACAGCGTGGCCGGCACGCCGGAGGGCAGGATCAGGACGATCGCCTCCGCGCCGGCCGGACCCGCGGAGAACGCCTCGAAGGCGGGCACGCCCGGGGCCTCGATCCGGCGCCGGCCCGGGAGGGCGGCGAGCCCGGACGGGCCCGCCGCGAGGTCCTCCGGTTGCCCCGAGCTCTCGGCGACGGGACGCCAGCTGCCCAGCTCCAGGTCGACATAGGTGCTGAGGGCGACCTCCAGGGCGGAGGGCTGCTGCGGTGCGGTGGCCTCGAACCACGGCACGACCAGGCCGTACGCGTCGCCGACGGCGGCCAGGACCTCGTTGCACCGGGCCGCCTCGGCCGCGGAGTACTCCTCCGCGGACCGCTCGCCGGCCGGGAAGACCCGCAGGGTCTTCGACGAGGCGGCGAGCAGCGGCTGGCACAGTTCGAGGACCTCGACCACGCTCAGGGTCTTGGTGGTCATGTCAGAACTTCTTCCCCCGGGTGGTCTCCGTGACCATGCGGTTGTCGGCGTTGTTGTTCTCGCCGCTGACCAGGACGGAGCCGTAGCGCTCCAGGCTGATCCGGCCGCCGTACTCCTCGATGTGCTCGCTGTCCGGGTAGACCGTGACGGTGGACGGCACGTAACGGGAGGCGAAGCCCATCCGCATCTCGTTGGTCTTGCCCTCGTGCGGGTGCGAGGCGTGCATCAGCGTCGACCAGAAGATGATGAACTGGCCCGGCCGCATGACCTGCGAGACGGCCTGGTCCTCGTCCGGCGTCCAGTTCGGGTCCTTCTGGAGCTGGCGGTAGTCGTAGCCGAAGAAGCCGCGGCGGACGCCGTCCTTGTCGACCGAGTTGATCGAGTTGGGGTCGTAGTGCATCCGCTTGGTCTCGTCGTAGTTCATCGACTCGTGCGTGCCGGGGATGAACTGCAGGCAGCCGTTCTCGACGGCGGCCTCGGTGAACGCCGACCAGACGGTGATGGTGCCGCCGAAGTCGGAGTTGTCCGGCCACAGGATCTGCGGGGTGCCCGAGGCGTTGGCGAAGGTGTCCGCCTGGTGCCAGTCGGTGCCCTCGTCACCCGGGTGCTTCGGGAAGAACTCGGTGCGCCAGCAGATGACGTCCGGGCCCAGGATGGAGTTCACCCGGTCGACGATCTCGGCGCGCCCGATGTGGGAGGCGAGGAAGTCGTTGTCGAGGTGACGGTCGTAGTTGGAGATGTTGGTGGCGCCGGCCAGCGCGTCGTCCGGGTAGACGGCGTCGCTGCGGTCCAGCAGCTGGAGGCGCGTCTTGCGCCACTGCGCCTTCATCTCCTCCGGCGTGTACAGCGTGAACGGGCCGATGAAGCCCTGCCGGTGGAACTGCTCGATCTCCTCGGGGGAGAGAGCGAAGGTCTTCTTGGCTTCGGTGGTCATGTCCTGGTCTCCTAGCGCGAGGTGAGGGAGAGCTGCTGCTGGACGGCGGTGGCGAGGGCGGCGATGTTCGCGCCCTCGGCGAGCGTCCCGACGTTGAGGCTCAGCCGGTAGCGGTCGTTGACGACGCTGAGCATGTGGATCAGGGAGAACGAGGTGCCGCCGAGGTCGAAGAACTCGTCGGTGTCCGCGATCGCGGCCGCGTCACCGGTGCCGAGGACCTCGGCCCAGATGCCGCGCAGGGCGTCCTCCACGGAACCGCCGGCCGCGCTCTGCTCGCGGGCGCTGTCGGCGGCCTCGGCGAGCCGCAGCTCCAGGCGCTTGCGCAGGACGCTCTCGTCCAGCTTGCCGTTGACGGTGACCGGGAGTTCGTCGATCACGAGGTACGTGGAGGGCGCCATGTACGCGGGCAGCGCGACCGCCACGGCCTCCTTCAGCTCCGCGGCGAGCGCCTCGGCGTCGGTGCCGGCCTCGACGACCGGGTAGGCCACCAGGCGCGGGTCGCCGGAGCCGAAGTCGGCGACCAGGACGACGGCGTCGCGGACGGCGGCGTGCTGCTGGAGCACGGCCTCGATCTCGCCCGGCTCCACGCGGTAGCCGCGGATCTTGACCTGGCGGTCGGCGCGGCCCGCGTAGGCGAAGTGGCCCGGGGCGATCTGCACACCGCGGTCGCCGGAGTCGTACCAGCGCTCGGTGGTGCCGTCGGCCAGGGTCCGCTCGACGAAGCGCTCGGCGGTCAGCTCCGGGTGGCCCAGGTAGCCGCGGGCGACACCGGCGCCGGCCACGTGCAGCCCGCCCTCGGCACCGATCGGCAGCTCCGCGCCCGCCTCGTCGAGGACGGCGAGCCGCAGGTCGCCGATGGGGCGGCCGATGAGGCTGTCGCCCTCGCCGGACAGGTCGGCCTCGGAGATGACCTTCCAGGTGACGTGCACCGTGGTCTCGGTGATGCCGTACATGTTGACGAGCGCCGGCGTCTCGATGCCGTGGCGCTCCACCCACGGCTTCAGCGAGCGGTAGTCCAGCTTCTCGCCGCCGAAGATCACGTACCGCAGGTCGAGCGGCTGCCCCTCGTCGACGCCGATCAGGTTGCGGAAGGCGGACGGCGTCTGGTTGAGCACCGTGACGCGCTCGCGGCGCAGCAGCGTGAGGAACGCCTGCGGATCGCGGGCGGTGTCGCGGTCGACGACCACCAGGCGGCCGCCGAAGAACAGCGCGCCCCAGATCTCCCACACGGAGAAGTCGAAGGCGGTGGAGTGGAAGTTGGTCCACACGTCGGTCTCGTCGAACGCGAAGACCGGGGCGGTGGCGGTGAACAGCCTTACCGCGTTGCGGTGTTCGATCTCGACGCCCTTGGGCTCGCCCGTCGAGCCGGAGGTGAAGATGACGTACGCGAGGCTCTCGGCGTCCGCACCCAGGTGCCCGGCCGGCGCCTCGGCGACGGCCTCCGGCAGCGCGTCCACCCGGACGACCCGCCGGCCCTCGACGAGGGAGGCGGTCGCGGCGTGGGCGACCACCAGACCGGAGTCGCAGTGGCCGAGAACGAACTCGCGCCGCTCGGCCGGGTAGGCGGGGTCGACCGGCACGTAACCGGCCCCGGCCTTCAGGATGCCGAGCAGACCGACGACGAGCTCGGCACCCCGCTCGACGCAGAGCCCGACCCGCTGGTCCCGCCCCGCACCGGCGGCCCGCAACGCCCCGGCGAGCCGCTCGGCCCGCTCGTCCAGCTCGCGGTAGGTGAGCTGGGTACGGCCGTCGGTGACGGCGACGGATTCCGGGAAACGGGAGGCGGTCCGCTCGAAATTCTCGTGGAGGGTGACACCGGGTTTCATTGGACGGAATACCTTTCCCAGAAATGTACGAGGACAGGGAGGACAGCGGAATGCGCAGGCGGATTGCGTAGTGGACTGCTCAGGTGGGCCACGTGGATGGAACTACGTAGATGGGCTACGTAAGTGGACTACATCTGTGGACTACATCTGTGGACTACATAAGCGGACTACGCAGGTGGATTGCGCGGGTTGAATTCGGCGGGACTCGCTGGCCTTCTCGAATGTGTCAGGACCGGCAGGGCCCTACAAGAGATGCGCGGTGGCACCAAGGTGCAGTGGCTGCAAGTGGCCAGGGGGTGCGGCCGGGCTCCGGGGGACGGCTTGGGGCGGCCGGGGGCCGGGGGGACGCCGGGGGGACGGCTGGGGGGGGCTGGGGCGGCTGGGGCGACTGGGGGACGCCGGGAGGCTCAGAGCGGCAGCCCGGCGTCCTCGACGACGGAGACGACGCCATGGCAGAGCCCGATGTCCCGCCCCTCACGGGGAACCCGCAGCTCGACCCGCACCCGGCCATTGGGTGGCGGGCGCAGCAGCAGGTGCTGCACGGCGGCGAGGACCCCGGTGCCGGCCTCGGGGGCGGAGCCGGCGGAGACGTAGAAGACCGTCCGGTAGACGTGCTCCACGTGGCATCTGGAGACCTGGGGGACCACCCGGGCGAGATCGTCGAGATCGATCCGCGCCTGCCCGAATTCACCGGGCGGGAGGTCGAGATGGATGGCGTACATGGCAGAGAGAATCCCAGTCGCATACCGGACTTCGGCATGTTCTCCGGGGCAGCTTGATGCCATGGCAGCAAAGGGCCCACCGATATCCGGTGAGCCCTTTGTAATGTTCGGACCGTACACGACGAACGTATACGACTCGGGGGTCAGAGCCAGCCGGCCCGTTCGGCGAGCACACCGGTCTCGAACCGGCTTCGGGCGCCGAGGCGTTGGGAGATGGTGGACATCATGCGGCGGGTGGTGCGGAGCGAGAGGCCCAGCTTGCGGGCGGCGACCTCGTCGGTGTGCCCCTTCTGCAGCAGCCGGAGCAGCTCGATCTCCTGCTGGGTGGGTTCGTCGGCGGCGGGCTGCTGCTTGCCGTGCAGCGGGGCGGCGCTCTCCCAGACCATCTCGAACAGGGCGAGCAGGGCGGTGACGACCCCGGGGGCGCGGAGGATGACCGCCCCGGCCCGGGTGTCCTCGGGGCTGACCGGGAGGAGCGCCACGGACCGGTCGGCTATCAGCATGCGCAGCGGGAGCGAGGGCGTGGTCCTGATCTCGCCGCCCAGTTCGGAGAGCCAGCGGGCGTACTCGGTGGTGGCCCGGTCGTTGCGGACGCTGTCCAGGTAGATGGTGCGCAGCTTCACGCCGGCGGCCAGACTCTGCTCGTCGAGCGGCCGGCTGGCCTCCAGCGCCTCGGGGCTCTGGGCGCCGCCGGGCATGAAGGCCAGGATCTCGGTGTCGGCGTGCCGGGCGAGCTCGGACAGCCGGGCGCGCACCTCGTTGACGCCCTCCAGCTGTTCCAGACCGGCGTTCCCGTGCCGGGCGCGCTGGGAGGCGTAGATCGCGGTGAGCTCGGCGGTGGCGGCTCGTACGGCGGCCAACTCCAGCTGCTGTGAATGGATTTCGGTTTCGCGCCGGTGAATGTAGGAGGCGAGGCCCACCTCCGGGCTTATCGGAGCGACGTCCGTGGCGTCCTTGGCGGGATAGAGCATGGACAGTTCCGCGAGTTTGTCCAGACAGCCGCGGACGGTCGATTCGGCGGCCCCCAGCTCCGCGGCGATCTCGGTGATCCCCCACCGCGGCTGGGTGATCACGAGCCG
The DNA here is from genome assembly GCF_040683955.1 of Streptomyces sp. NPDC093111. Lineage (NCBI taxonomy): Bacteria > Bacillati > Actinomycetota > Actinomycetes > Kitasatosporales > Streptomycetaceae > Streptomyces > Streptomyces sp. NPDC093111. The sequence goes on from NZ_JBFBNW010000004.1 coordinate 124,097, forward strand.
GTAGACGTCGACACAGGTCTCGTCCTGCCCGATCAGCGACGCCAGCGACGAGAGCCCGGCACCTTGGCGCGTCCCTCCGCAAGGGTCGGCGAAGCCCCCCATTTTCTCACCTTCAGTCATCGGGTCGATCTTTCGAACCATTTGATCGCCCCGAATCAGTCGGCCCCGGAGTGGTCATTTCCGGCGAGAAGTTCAGGGCACCCTTTCGGGTGAGTGACATTACAGGACGGGGGCAGTACTGGATACTGCGGCAAATCGATGTTTAGAAGTGGGGGGCATGGGAACCGCCCGGCGAATGATGAAAAATAAATGAACGTCAGACGGGATCAGACGGGAGTGGGAGCGGGCCCGGTGATCGCGGACGGCCTCCCGGTTTCGGACCCCCCTGGACGCCCGTTACCGGCCAGGGACAGGAAGGGGCCGGAAGCAGCCGGGAAGGACGGGCAGGAGCCGGGAGACCTCTACCGGCCAGGGGCAGGCAAGGGCCGGGGAAAGCCCCACAAGGCCGGTCCTGGGGCGGACCCGGGCGGGTCCAGGGCGGGTCCAGGGCGGGTCCAGGGCAGGTCCAGAGCCGGTCCAGGGCGGGTCCAGGGCGGGGTCCCGGGCGGGGTCCCGGGCGGGGTCGCGGGCGGGTCCTGGTCCGGGCCGGGACCGGAAGGAACCTGACAGCGGATCCGGCAAGAACCAGCCAACGCCCCAGACGAACCCCTACGCCTCGCCTACTCCCGGTCGCCCCCTCACCCGTCCCTCACCCATCCCTCGCCTACGCCTCGCCTACGCCTCTCCTACGCCTCGCCGAGGAGGCGCCCGGCCCTTCCCTCCACATGCGAGGGTGGCTCGATCCCGACGGGCAGGACCGGATCGGGGACGGGCGCGCCGAAGCGGGTGACGACCGGCAGGACGCCCGCCCACAGTCCCAGCTCGGCGTCGGGCGAGTCCCCGTCGTCCGGGGGCCCGTCGGCGACCTTGACGGAGGCCTCGGTGAGGTCGAGCGCGACGAGCGAGGTCGCGGCGAGCTCCTTGCGGCTGGGCTGGCGGGCGTACTCCCACTGTCCGGGCGTCGACTGCTCGGTGAGGGCGCGCAGTCCGCGCAGCTTCTCGTCGGGGTCGGTGACGACGCGCGGGACGCCGTAGACCATCGCGCAGCGGTAGTTCACGCCGTGCTCGAACACGGACCGGGCCAGCACCAGCCCGTCCACGTGGGTCACGGTGACGCAGACGACCCCGTCGGGCGCCTGGACGAGGCTTCGGCTCGCGACGGAGCCGTGGACGTACAAGGTGTCGCCCTCAAGCCCGTACACGGTCGGCACGACCATCGGCGCGCCGTCCACGACCACCCCGAGGTGGCAGAGGAACCCGGCGGCGAGCACCGCGTCCAGGTCCTCGCGCCGGTGGCTCCCCTTGTGCCGCATCCGCCGCAGCCGCGTCCGCTCGGTGACGTCCACGCCGTTCCCTCCCCCTCGCCGGCCTCGCCGGCCCACTCCTCGACGATCTTCCCGGGAGTGCGATCAAACCCCGCCGGGGCGAGAATGAACAGTGCGGACCTCACACGTCCCGGCGGCTTTCCCTGCCGTCGACAAGGAGGACGACCATGGACTATCCGCTCCTGAACATGTTCTGGACGATCATGTGGGTGTTCCTCTGGATCCTCTGGTTCATGTTGCTCTTCCGCATCATCGGAGACATCTTCCGCGACGACGGCATGGGCGGCTGGGGCAAGGCCGGCTGGACCGCCTTCGTCGTCCTCCTCCCGTTCCTGGGCTGCTTCGTCTACCTCATCGCCCGCGGCAAGGACATGGGCATGCGCGAGATGCAGCGCGCCCGCAGCAACGAGCGGGAGTTCCAGGAGTACATCCGGGCCGCCGCCACCGCGAACGAACCGGCGTCCGGCACCGGTCACGCCGACCAGCTGGCGAAGCTGGCCGAGCTGAAGGACCGCGGCGCCATCTCGCCCGAGGAGTACGCGCGGGCGAAGGAGAAGGTCCTGTCCGGCTGAGGAGGAGGCGAAGCACCGATGGACGTAGGACCGGTCGAGTACGTCGTCATCGCGTTCCCGGGAAACCGCTTCCGCGGCGAGATCGCCCCGGAGCTCAGGAACCTCGTGGCGAGCGGCACCGTGCGGATCCTCGACCTGACCTTCATCAAGAAGGAGTCCGACGGCTCGGTCTCCTACGTCGAACTGGACGCGCTGGACCCGACGGAGGCGTCGGTCTTCGACGACATCGACGGCGAGATCGGCGGCCTGTTCAGCGACCAGGACCTGGCCCTGATCGCCGAGGAACTCGCACCGGACTCGTCGGCCGCGGTCCTGCTGTGGGAGGACACCTGGGCGGCCGGGATCACCGGCGCGATCCGCAGGGCGGGCGGGGAACTCCTCGCCCACGAACGCATCCCCGCGGAGGCGGTGGAGCGCGCGTACGAGGACGCAGCCTGACGAGGAGAGGGTGAGCACCATGCTGGGTCGTGGTCTCCGGCGCACGGGACGCCCCGGACTGATCGGAGTGGCGGCACGCACGGCCGTCGCGGCCGGCACGGCGACCGCGGTCTCCAACCGCGTGGCCCGCCGCGAGGCCGAACGAGCGGCCCCCGCCCCGACGGCGGAGCCGACCCCGACGCCGACGCCGTCTCCGGAGCCGGGACTGCTCACGGACGAGGCGATCAGCAGCCTGGAACGCCTGGGAAAGCTCCACGACCAGGGCGTGCTGTCGGACGAGGAATTCGCCCTCGGAAAGGACCGGATCCTCAGGCGCTGAGGCTCCCGCCGACCGAAGAAGGAGCAGGCCATGACCGAGCAACCGAGCGCGTCGAGGACGACCGCCGACAAATGGGCGTCGGGGGGCACTCTCTTCGGAGGTGTCGTGCTGAGCGTCGTCGGCGTCCTGGACATCTTCCAGGGCATCGCGGCGATCGCGAAGGACGACGTCTACACCCGCGTAGGCGACTACGTCTTCAAATTCGACCTGACCGCCTGGGGCTGGATCCACCTGATCCTCGGCATCCTCGCCGTCCTGGTAGGCCTGGGCCTCCTGAAGGGCATGAGCTGGGCCCGCGCCGCCGGCATCTTCATCGCCGCCCTCACGATCATCACCAACTTCATGTGGCTCCCCTACACCCCCTGGTGGGCCGTCATCCTGATCGGCGTCTCCGTCTTCGTCATCTGGTCCCTGTGCAAGGACTGGGGCCACGAACACGGCTGACCGACCCCGCGAAAACCGGACGCCTCGGTGACACCACCGAGGCGTCCGTCGCGTGGATCCCGATGCGATGTCACCATCCTCGGAAGAGGCTCGAAATCCCCGGAAGAGGCGCGAAACCCCCGGAAGAGGCTCGAACGGAGCGGTTCCACTTTCCCGGACATGCCCTGACCGGCACCCGATCGCCGGTAGCCTGACGCCCGGTCAGCTCGACTGGCCAGGGGAGGGAATGCCACGTGGCCGTAGCCATGTACCAGGCCGTCGTGCTCAAGCGAAGAAACGCGCAGCGCCACGAGAGGCTGAGTGCCCGTCGCAAGAAGCTCGACCGGCACATCGTCCAGGAGAACGCGGCACAGGAGCAGCAGCGGCAGGCCACGTACGACCGGGCCCTAGTCCCCTTCCGGGACGCGTTCGAGCGGCTCAAGCAGGTGGATCTCGCCGAACTGGCCCCGGCGACACCCGCCGGGCACGCCACCGTCGACGTCGAACTGCGAGAGATACAGCGGCTCGCGGTGTCCGCGGTCGGGTCGCTCCTCGGCGGCGGAGTCGCGGGAGCGGGCATCGGCACGGCCACCTACCTGGCAGTCGGCGCCTTCGCCACCGCGTCCACGGGCACGGCCATCTCCGGGCTCTCCGGCGCCGCCGCGAGCAGCGCCACCCTGGCCTGGCTGGGCGGCGGTTCGCTCGCGGCGGGGGGCGGCGGAATGGCCGCCGGGACGATGGTCCTGGCCGCGGCCGTCGCCGTCCCCGCGCTCGTCGTGGGCGGCGTCCTCCTCGAATGGCGGGGCCGCTCGGCCCGTGGCGACCAGGAGAAGGTCGCCGAGGAACTGGACGCGGCGGATTCCGAACTGACCGCGGCCCGCCGGACCCTGTCGGAGGTGTTCCAGCGCAGCCGGGAGATCCGCCTCGTACTCAAGGACCTCTGCGTGGCCATGGAGGAGCGGCTTCCCGCCTTCGCGGCACTGGTCGCCGGCTGTGACGACTACGGGACGTACGACGAGCGGCAGCGCGCCCAGGTCAAGGAGATCTTCGACCTCGCCTGCACGACCGTCACGGTGATGGCGGCCCCCCTGACCGGGGAGGACGGCCGGGTCAGCGACGTGTCCGGCCGCGTCGTCGCGGACGCCCGGGCCCACCTGGCCGGACTGGCCGGACCGGCCTCCGCCGCATGAGCCGTACGGCGCTGCCCGGCGCCGCCGACCAGGCCGCCTGGACGGTCGCGGACGCCGCCACCCGCCGACTGGCCGAGGCCACCGTCGAGACCTTGCGCACCCGGGAGACGGTGGAGCGGCTGGCCCGCCGGTACGCCGGCATCGGCAACGCCCAGCGTGCGGGACACCTCTTCGAGGTACAGCACGCGCTCTCCTTCAACCAGAACGCGCTCCGGGCCGGCGCATCGGTCCGGGCCGTCGTCACGGAGTGGGCCGAGGGCGGCTCGCAGACGGCCCCGGCCGACCTCTGGCTCGTCGACCGGGGCCGGCTCGTGGGCCAGGCACAGGCCAAGTTGATGGACAGCGTCCCGAGGTCCGCGCACCAACTGGCCAGGCCGGACTACGAGGGGATGACACGGCTGGTGGCGGGCGACCGGGTCGCCGCCGTGGACAGTCTCCTGGAGCGTCGGCTCACCATGTCCCCCGAGGGAGTACGGTTCGCCGACTACGCCGACGCCCATGCGCATCTGAAGGACCGGCTGAAGTACGGGACCGTCACCTCCGACCCGATCGACCTGGCCGACGCGCACCGCGCGGCTCTCGACCCGATGCGCTGGGCACGCGGTGAGACGCTCCGGGCCGCCGGTCGGGAAGCGGCGACCGCGGCGGGGACGGCGGCGGCGGTCGGCGGACTGGTCACCGGCGCGTTGTCCGCCGCGGGGCAACTGGCCCGGGTACGGGCAGGCGAGACCTCGGCCGCCGCGGCGGCCCTCACGTCGGCCGCGTCGGCGGCCCAGGCAGCGGCGCGGTCCGGGGCCATCGCAGGACTTGGCTCGGTGATCCGTACGGCGTCGCGGGCCGGGCGGCTGCCCGCGGTGCTGGGCGGCGGAGAGCTGGCGTTCGCGACGGCAGGTGCCGCGTTCACGGTGGCGGAGGCCAGTGTGGCGCTGGCGCGCGGGCACATCGATGCGGGCGAGTTCGCGGCCCGCAGCGCGGAGGCCACCCTTCGGACCGGTCTCGGCTGGGCCTGCGGGGCGGTGACGCAGACGGTGATTCCGGTGCCGGTGGTCGGGGCACTGGTGGGCGGCCTGGTGGGCCAGGCAGCCGGCACCCTCATCGCGCAGGGCCTCCAGGCCGCCTTGGTCGCGGTCCGCGGCACCGACGGTCCGGGCGCGCACCTGCTGGAGCGGGAGCTGCTCACGGCATCCCTGACCTCGGGGCTGCTGGGCTCGGCGGCGACCGCCCTCGGCCCGGCGACACACGCGTCGGCCGTCGTCCTGCCCGGACTGGAGGCCGTACGAGAACGCCTCGCGGGCACCGACCCCACGGCCGCGCTGTCCGATCTGGCGATGCTGACCGCCGCGGAGGCAGGCCGACCGGCCTTCATGACACCGGAGGAGTTCGACGCCTGGATGACCTCCGAGGACACCCCGCTGACCCTCACCCCCAACTACTGAAGGCACACAAGCCGTTCCCACGACGCCCCCATCGCCCGGAGCACACCGCCCCCCAGGCATGAAAAAACCCCAGGTCACGGCGAGTGAGTCCTGGGGTAATTCCGAGCCGCCTTCGGGATTCGAACCCGAGACCTACGCATTACGAGGGCCTGCAAGATCATCCCAACTGGTGCCGGACGATGCCACAGAATCCCGTTTCCCCAGGTCAGCGAGGTGAGGCTCGGCTCCCGGGTGCCACCCAATCCACCCTGTGCCACCCCGTCCGCTCACGCACCGCTCACACAGATCCTTCTGGCCCACTGCGGCGGGTGGCTGGCCCCTCAGCCCGCCAACCGAGCGCGGCGCCGGCGCAAACATCGAGTGCCCGGCCAAGGCGCCTGTGCTGGAACGGGCACCCGTCCCAGCACAGGGCATCCCTCATGCAGTAAACGTCACGTGGCGCCAGACATCCGTCTGCTCGAAGGTGACATTGGTACCTAGGGCTTCGAAGTGTCTGCGCCCACACTTAATCTTCCCCAGCTCTTCCGGTCGGAGGAGGCTCTCCTGCTGGGTGCCCTTGGTCTCTATCACCAAGTAAAGGCGCTGCTCGCCGTCGGGAAGGCGACGCACGATAGCCCAGTCCGGATTATATGTACCCAGCGGGGTGGGGATCTTGAACCAGGACGGGAGCTTCGCATACACCTCGACGTCGCTTGCTGACTCCAGATCCTCGACGAAACTTCGCTCAGTCTCTGAGTCGTAGCGAACTTCCTCGTAGACGTTCTTCGCTGCAGGGGTCAGGTTCTTACTGAGATAGCCGTGCAGCTCCTCGGTAAGGAAGAGCTCCTGAGCGTAGACGTCGCTCTCCCCGAGCTTGACGTACTTGATCCCATCGACGAGCGCCACACGCCGAGCCTCGGTGATCTTCTCTGCAGCGAGGGACACAAACTCCTGCGGATTGCGCTGGAAATCCCGGAAACGGCCGCTATCGGAGAGAATCCGGTGGATGGTGCGTCGGGTCAGCTTGGTCCGCTCAGCCAGTTCAGCCAAGATATCCGGGAGCGGGACATCTCCCTGGTCGATCAGCTGCGGCGTCGAGGTCGACGCCGCACCGGTCTCGATCCCACGCTCGCTTATGGCCAACGTCGTTGACGTCCATACCATGCGGGCAGGCGGGATCTGACGGGCCTCCTTTAGAGCCCTCGCTGCGTCCGCGATCAGCTTCTCCGAGTCGAAGTCGACCCGGTAGGTGGTCCTCTGCTTGATGCGGTTCCACAGTTCGCGGAACTGCGGGTTCTCGAAGACTTGCTTGCGGACCTTGACTGTGCGTCGCTCGTCCCGGTCGTTGATGGTGACGCCCTTGGCACGCTGCTGGAGTCGTTCCACAACTACAGTCTCCAGGCCAAGGAATTCCTCGGGCAGCGTGAATGTGCCTTCTGCAAGAGCCTGCTGAAGCAGCTGCGCGTCGATCTTGCCATTACTCTGGATGTAGCTGGCCTCTTGCAAAGCAGCGAAGAGCCGCTGCGAGCCCTCGCTGCCGAGCCGCTTCCCCTCGCTGCCAGGAAGGAGAAGGCTGGAGAACTGATGTGGCTCGATTCGACCGAAGCTGACCTTGGCGTCCTGTTCGTACTCGGTCTGCAGCGAGGTAGCGAACTGTTCCAGGCTCTCAGTCGCAATGACCGTAAGGGTGTTTACGTCGAAGCCATGGAGCCGCTGGCCCTCCTGATTCACTGCGAGGCGTAGACCGCGGCCAATGGTCTGCCTACGCTGCCGCTCAGTGCCCATCTCGCGCAGGCTACAAATCTGGAAGACGTTGGGATTGTCCCAGCCCTCCTTAAGCGCCGAGTGGGAAAAGATGAACTTCACCGGCTCATCTAGGCTGAGCAGGCGCTCCTTGTCCCGCATGATCAGGTCATATGCGCGCTCGGCGTCCGCGCCGTCCTGGGCCGCTCCCTCCTTGATGTCCTTGGGCTTGCCCTTGGCATCGCGAGCGAAGTAGCCCTCGTGGACAGCGTTCGGCTCGAAGTCGAAATCCACCCCGCCGAAGAGGGTCGTGTAGCGGGGGTTGCGCTGGAGCTGCGCATACTCCTCTTCGAAGATCTTCGCGTACTCGCCCGGGACCGAAGTACCATCCGAATCCTCGGCGCGGTAGCGGTCCACCCTATCGATGAAGAACAGACTCAGCACCTTGATGTCCCGGGAGCGGAGCTCCAGTTCTCGATCAAGGTGCACCCGGATGGTCTTATTGATCAGATGCCGTGCACGCTCAAGCACCGGGATGTCGCCGTATGCTTCGCCGTCCTTGAGGTACTCGTCGATCCCGCCGCCATGGATCTGGATGAACCCCGGCTCACTCCTGCCACGGCTCTTGGTGACGTCCCCGACCAACAGGCCCTCGTAAACACGGTTGCCGGTGACCGACTCAAGGCTGCTTCCGGGGTTGACTTTCTCAGTATGTCGCACAACGCGCCCGGACCTCATGACGTCGACTTCCACGGTCGCCGTGTAATCGTTCTTCCGCGTACTGACGTTCTCAAGGCGGATATAGGGACGGCCGTGCGCACTCTCCACCGTGCCGCCGGCCACCTCAATCTGCTTGACCAGGCCCGCCTGGTAGGCATCGACAGCGTCCAGCTTGTAGACCATGTTGAACACGTCGACATGCGTCGCCGAGTAGCGCAAGCTGAACAGCGGGTCCATCGTGCGCAGCGCCTGCCGACCCCGGCCCTGGGGGCCACCGTCCACACTCTGCGGCTCGTCCACGATCAGAATCGGCCGCACCTGCTTGATCAGCTCGATCGGCGCCTGTCCGCCAGTTTGCTCACTGGGTTGATAGATCTTCGCGGTCGCCTGCTTGTTGATCGCGGCGGCCGTCACGATCATCAACTCGATGCCAGAGCTGTAGGCGAAGTTCCTCACCTGGCCCAGCTGAGACGAGTCGTAGGTGAAGTAGTGCAGCGGGGTGCCGTCATAGAGGGCCTTGAAGTGGTCCTCCGTGATCTGCAGCGATTTATGGACGCCCTCCCTGATCGCCACAGATGGCACGACGACAATGAACTTCGTGAAGCCGTAACGCTTGTTCAGCTCGTAAACAGTACGCAGGTAGACGTACGTCTTACCGGTACCTGTCTCCATCTCGATCGTGAAGTTCAGGTCGCGCTCGTCTACCAGGTCGGTCAGCGGCGAGAGCGGCAGACCATTACGCTCCTGTACCTCGTTCAGGTTCGCGTGCAGCTGATCGGGCAGAATCCGCAACCGGTTCCCGACGCCGGCCGCGGGCGTGAACAGGTCGTCGTTGTCTCCACTGACGGTGAACAGACTGTGTCCGCTCTCCTGTCCGTGAAATAGATCGCACACCGCATCCACTGCCGACTTTTGGTGTGACAGCTCGGAATCGAAATGCAGTTTGGGCTTCTTCATCCTGACGTCCCCTCGACTCACAGGCTCTTCACAACGAAGGGGGACTCGTGTTGCTCAAGGATCGCCACGAGGTTCGCCTTGGCAACATCGTCAGCGAAAGCGACGTCTTTAAGGAAGACAGTCACGTCCGCCTCAGGCTGCAGCTCATCACGCCAGGCGATGATTCCCTGGGCGATCTCCTCCGCACCTTCCTTGCTGATTGAACCAGCAAGGGGAAGACAGGCAAAGAGCAAACCTCCGCCGGTCGCGAACACTTGGATGCCAGCGAAGGTACGCGTTTCCACGACAGAAGCGAGGTCAAGCCCCTGGCTGATCAACAACTCGAAGAGAACGTCCTGTTCAGAGCGACCTTCACGGACATTGTCGATGTGTTCGAGAGCTTGCTGCTCAAAGTCTGGACGGGAGGTGTCCCACCGGAGGACATTCCCCTCCGAAAGAGCGAAAGAGCGGAACCCAAGGTCCCCCACTCCAAGAGCCCCCGAGAGCTTCTCTCTGACTTTCCGAAGCCTCGCCCGCGTGATGTCCGAGATCTTCGCGTAATCGTTACGGCCGGTGGATTCGGGGAGTTGCACCAGGATAAAGCGACGCCGCCCCTCATCTTCGCCGTTGATTTCCATCAACGCGTGCGCCACACTACCGCTACCCGCAAAGAAGTCCAGAACGATGGAATCCGGATCACTTGCAGCAATACGCAGAATATGCTTGAGCATCTTCACAGGCTTCGGATTAGTGAACACCCGCCCCCCGAAAAGCGAGATCAGCTCCTGGGTTCCGTCTCGATTTCGCCCATGTTCGGCCTCCACCAAGAGACTCCGGGGAGTAACCCCGTCCAAGGACTCCCATGTCCGGGTGTAGACCCGCCATTCACCTGTTTTCTTGTCACGCTGGAACTCGAGCTCATCCCGACTGTCAGTCACCTTTGACTTGCCCCAGCGCCAGATGGTCGTCGGGTTGTCCGGGTCGTTCTGAGGCGGACTAATCCAGGTTCCATCAGGACATTCGATTTCATAGTCAAGCGCCGAACTATAGGTGAGACTCGTCTTATCCAGCCGCTCCAAGTAGTAGCGCCTGCCATTTTCCGACCGATTATATTTCGCGGTCATGGAAGGGCTTTCATGCTTGATTCGCGCAAGCTTCACAGACTCGGCGCGGCGTGCGTAGCACAGTAGGTATTCGTGCTCAACAGCAATATGACCGCTGTCGTCACCACCTCCGGCTTTACGCTTCCATACGAATGATCCAATGAAATTCTCGCTGCCGAAGATTTCATCAAGAAGTGCACGAAGGTTGTGAACTTCATGATCATCGATCGATGTAACGATAAGCCCGTCATCTGCGAGCAGGTTTCGTGCCAGCGTCAGCCGAGGGTACATCATGTCCAGCCAGGCGCTGTGGTACCGCCCAGAAGTCTCCGCATTGCTGCTGAGCCTCTCTCCACCGCCGTCAGTCTGGCCAGTGAACCTGAGGTAGCTCTGAATACTGTCCTGGAAGCTGTCGGGGTAAATAAAGTCCTTACCCGTGTTGTACGGCGGATCGATGTAGACAAGCTTGACCTTGTTGGCGTAGCTCTTCTGCAAGACCTTGAGGACTTCGAGGTTGTCACCCTCGATCATGACGTTTCGGGTGGTGTCCCAGTCCACCGATTCTTCCGGGCGGGGCAGGAGCGTCGCCGTGCTCGGCTTCAGCGCGATGCGGCGGGCATTACGTTTGCCGAACCAGGTCAACCCGAACTTCTCGTCGCCATCATCGACGTGATCCCCAAGCAGCTCGCGCAGCGCATCAAAGTCAACCTTCCCCTCCATGAAGGCAGACGGGAAGAGCTTCCGGAGCTGTTCGAGGTTCTCCGCCACGAGGTCCTTGGAGTGGACCTCCTGATCCCCCGGCTCAACCGTGTGCATCGTCACCCTGATCTTCTCCTGCTTCACTGCGGCACCATCTGGCTCGCTCGGTGCCCGCTACGTGGTCGTGCTCTTCGCGCTCGTTGTATTGCTACGCCACGCGCAATCTATCGTGCGCTGCTGACAAAGCGACTCTCTTCGCCTTGATCTCGTCCTGTAGCTCGATCCTGCGGGGGATGTGCTTCTCCCTCTTGATCTGGGCGACCAGCTTGCTGATCTCAACCTCGAGTCGGCTGCTTTCCGTCAGGGCAGTCAGCTGGGTCCGTGCCGCATCCAAAGTGCCAGCGAGCGTGAAGTCTCCGATCACCGCAGCAACCCGCAGGGCAGTCGTACAGGCCAGCCACCCCTCATAGACCGCGCTGAGGTCGCTGCGCGGTTGCCGATCGAGCTGAAGCGCGCTCAGGAAAGCATCGCCCGCCGGCGCGGGGACGTCTCCGAAAGAAGCGGTGACAGGCGGGTCGTCCAGTACGACGCCGTCGCTCCGCATGTGTGACATGCGCTTGAGGGCAACCGATACGCGGGGGCCAGACTCCTCTTCGCCAACGAGGAGGATCGGATACGGGACAGCTCGATGGAGGAGTTCTTCCAGGCGAGTGAGCTTGGTTCCGGTCCGGGCCCGCAGAGTCATGACATGGAGCTCAGGAATACGTCGGCTGCCGTCCGCAGCCGCATAGGCAGGGATTCCTACGACATCAGGGCGTATCGCAGCGGCCCAGTGCAGGGTGTCAAGGCCATCCTGCAGCAACCGCCGATCAGCGGCACTGAAGTCGGAGTGCGCCTGCAGTTGGGTTTTGGGCACCCGGACACCCACGGCACAGTCAGCAGGCAGCCGAAGCGCGTCGACCACATCGTCTGGGGTCACTGCTGGGCTGCCTGGTCGTCGCGTGTTGCGGATTCGACAGGCTCGGCGTCAACGGAGGGCAGAACCGCAAGAAAGGAAAGCACTTCGAAGTCATTGGTCCCGGCGAAGCCTCCTGCTGCGGCAGCCTGGGTGCCATCCAGACTAAACAGGCTGGCGATCGCGCGTTCTTCCTCCTTGCCGGTGATGGAACGCACAGCGGCGGCAAGGGCCTTGCGGGCTGCTCCCATGTCCGCGCCGCTCCGGGTCCGGGCGTCGAACCGCGCGGTGAGCCCAAATTCGACCTGACTCTGCTCGGCACTGACTCTGCGCACCCGGTCGAGGATGCGCTTGGTATGGGTGTGACTGAGCTGCACCACGCCATCCTCCCCGACGTGGACGAGGTAGTGAGGGGCAAGTGGGTCGCCAGCCTGCACAGCCCGATCGGCCGCCTGGCCTTCGGCACGTAGGCAGAAGATCAGTCCGAGTGGGACGTCGCCATCGGTGTCCGCGACCGCGTGAACTCCGAGTGGCTCAGCATCCAGCTCGCCGGGGTGCCGCTTGGCGTAATCGGCGAGGTCGATGCGCAGATCGGTGAGGGTGAGGTCAGCGATGGACACGCCGGTCGACAGGTCCTCAAGGTCGAGGACGGAGTCCTGGAGCTTGAGGAGTTGTGCGCGCCGGTATTCGAGATCGTTCATCGGGTCGCCGGCGCTGGTCTCGATGACGTTCTCTTCGCCGGTGGCGGAGATGTCGAGGAGCACCATGCGGCCCGTGACTCGCTGCTCGAGGCCGATGTATTCTTCCAGGTCCATCTGCGGCCAGAAGTTGACCAGCTGGATCCGAGCGCTGCGCGAACCGAGACGGTCGATGCGGCCGAAGCGCTGGATGATACGCACCGGGTTCCAGTGGATGTCGTAGTTCGCGAGCCAGTCGCAGTCCTGCAGATTTTGGCCCTCGGAGATGCAGTCCGTGGCAATGAGCAGGTCGAGTTCGCCTTCTCCAGCCAGGTCGTCCGGGCGCTGCTTCGAGCGCGGGGAGAACGCAGAGAGGATGCCGGGAAGATCGCGGCGCAGCTTGAGCGTGGTGCGGTTGTTCCCGGATCCCGTCACCAAGCCAGCCTCGACGCCGAGTTCGGCCCGCGCCCATTCGGCGAGCTCTTCATACAGATAGGCGGCTGTGTCCGCGAAAGCAGTGAACACGATGGCCTTGCGATTGCCCGGGTTGACGGGGTTGCGAACCTTGTCCGTGATCAGCTGCTTAAGGTGGCCTAGTTTCGCGTCACGTTCCGGTATCACCTGCTCGGCCCGGTAAAGCATCGCGGAGAGGCGCTCACGGTCCTCCAGAAGGTCTTGGCGCCAGCGGATCAGATCCATGTCCGCGATGAGAACCCTGATCTTGCCACCTCCGATCGCCAGCTCGTCGGAGCGCAGGTCGTCGCGCTCCTCCTCGTCGAGAGAGTCGGGGCGGTAGTAGGTCTCGTGGCGGTCGATCGCACCCAGGTGCGCGTCGATGCGCTCCAGCTGCCGGCTCACCGTAAGCCGAAAGGAATGGACAGAACTCTCCAGCCGCTTGAGGATGTTCACCCTCATCAGGTTGACCAGGCTCTGTTCTCGGTCAGCCTGTTGGAAACTACCCTTGCCACCCTTCAAGCGAGTGGCGTACTTGTCCGCGTACTCAGCCCGCTTGTCCGGTCGCAGGTAGTGCATGGGCGAGTATGCAGCCAGATTGAGCTTGCGAATCCGGTCGTTGAGTTCCCCGATGGCGCCGAAGTCACCCTGCGTGTCGATCTCCGACTTCACGTTGAGCGGCGCAAGGCGCTCGGGAAAGGAGCCGGTCTCGGCAGTGCCGTAGTACTTCTCGATGTGCTTGCGCGAGCGGGCGATGGTCAGCATGTCGAGCAGCGCGAAATAGTCGAAGCCCAACATGTCCACGAGCTGGGCTGGGGTGCGCCCCTCAGGGCTGAGTTCCTGCCATCGATTGAACTGCCGCTGCGCGACGCGGACAGTCTTGGCAATACTGGCGATACCGTGCGGCGCCAGTGCCGTGTCGTCGTTCTCGGTGGCGAAGGCGATCTGGTTACGCAGGTCCGCAAGCCGGTTGTTGACCGGGGTCGCCGAGAGCATCAGGATGCGGGTCTTTACGCCCTCCTGAATGATCTGACGCATCAGGCGGTCATAGCGAGTCTCGCCGTTCTGCTTTGGCGAGTTGGCGTTGCGGAAGTTGTGCGACTCGTCGATGACGACCAGGTCGTAGTTGCCCCAGTTGACGTGCGATAGATCAATATCACCCGATTTGCCGGACTCACGAGACAGATCCGTATGGTTGAGCACGTCGTAGTTGAAGCGGTCTGCAGCGAGGATGTTTCGGCGGTCGTTCGCCGTGTACATCGTCCAGTTATCTCGCAGCCGCTTCGGGCAGAGCACCAGAACCCGGTCATTGCGCAGCTCGTGGTATTTGATCACCGCGAGCGCCTCGAAGGTCTTTCCCAGGCCGACACTGTCCGCAATGATGCAACCGCCATAGCGGTTCAGCTTGTCGATCGCACCGACGACGCCGTCGCGCTGAAACTTGTACAGCTTTGTCCATACAGCGGTGTCACGGATGCCCGTTTTCGCATCAATGACCGCATCCTCGTCCAACTCCCCGCCGGCAGCGCTGAAGAGATGGTGGAGCATGAGATGGTAGATGCGCTCGGGGTCACGGTAGCGCCCGAGGTCACGCATCTGGTCCAGCAGCGTCCCTGCCTCGCGCAAGACGGGCGTGCTCTCCCACATTGCCTCGAATAGTGCCGGAGCAAGAGTGTTCGCCTCGCTCTCGTTCTCGGAGCGGAGGATCGACGTGTAAGGGTTCCCCGGGGCCAGGCCGAGACCAGCACGATCGAAGCCGAAGGAGCCCTGCGCCAAAGAAGTCGCTTCACCAGAGGCCGCTCGGGTAGCCAGAACGCCCTGGGGAATGGCATGAAACACCGCATGCCGTACCTCAGCCGTCCTAGCCAGCCACCCGGCGCACGATGCAGCAAGGTTGCGGGTCGTCAGACGGTTGCGCGCGGCACGATCGTGCTCGCCTCCGAGCAGGTGCAGATCGGCACCCACGTTCGGCAATAGGAGTCGAGCCTGTGCAAGCTTCGTCAGCTCGTCGCGGAGCTCTTCAAACGCGTACACGGAGAAGGTCGGCGAGGCGAGGTCCATGGCGCCACCTGAATCGAGTCTTTGCCGCACCGCATCGATCAACCGGTCGCTCCCCCGGTTGCTCACGACCTTCAACGCATCCCCCAGGACGTCGGTCCGACAAACCGCCTCGCTAGCGCAAAGCCTAGTGCAGCCTACTGACGCCGTACCTGCATATGCCTTGCTCGAGCTTCGCTTCCGCTTCTGGCGCCTTATCCGCGCTGGCCCAGACGGCTTCGAATCGCCGAGCGTAGTCGCCGGTACGGCTACAGGTCGCGCAGCGCTGTGAGAACTTGCCCCATCATGAGCGGGCTGATCTCCGGGCCGCTGGCACCGGGTTCGCTGAGTGTCGCCCGTGGGCGGGTGGGCACTTCGGCCCAGACGATCTTTCCCGGGTGCAGCTGGGTGGGGTAGTAGCCCCATCGGTTGGCCATCGCTTCGGTCAGAACCAGTCCGCGGCCTCCAGTGGCGCTGCCGTCGCCGGCACGGGGCGTCGGTGGCCGAGGGTCGTGGTCGCTAACCGAGATAAGGACACCACTGTCAGTGGGCCAGAGCTGGAGAACAATCGTGCCAGGGCCGACGGATTCGGCGCTGGTGGTGGCGGACGGCACCGCTGGGCGGGCGTGCTGAATCGCGTTGGTAGCCAGTTCCGAAACGAGGAGCCGGGCGACTTCGATCCCCTCGTCGGGGAAGCGCCAGCGCTGGAGAATGTCGACTGTGTGGCGGCGGGCCCAGGCGACGGCGTTGGGGGTGGCGGCGAGGGTCAGCTCGCTGATGGACGGGGGGACCTGGTTCATGCGGGTGGCTCCCTCGGCGGCGTGGCCGGGCGGGTGCGGCGCTATGGCGTGGGTGGAGGCCCGCGAGGCCGGGATGGCTAGGGACCGGGGCGTCTCGGCCTCGCGGGCTGCTTGAGGGGCTACTTCGTAGCGACGACGTAGACGCTGCCCCAGTGGCGCTTCGGGTTGGCCATGGTGGGGTCGAAGGTCCAGGGCTCGACGGTGGTGAAGCCGGCCTCGGTGAAGAGCTGGACGAGCTTCTCGTGGTCGTAGGCCCACAGGTGCGGGGTGTACGTGGGGTCGTCGTCCTGGTCGCGGAAGACGAGGTTCACGAGGTCGAGCCGCGTGTTGATGTCGCCGCGGCAGCCGCGCTTGGCGTACCAGCGCCCGATCGTCTCGTCAGAGGTGTCCAGGGGGCCTGGGTACTGGCTCAGAGCGAAGGCGGCGTCGGGAATGCCGGTGATGATCCGGCCGCCCGGCACGAGGACACGGTGGGCCTCGCGTACGTAGTGCTTGGCCGAGCGCGGGTAGTCGATGTGCTCCAGGAAGTGCTCGGAGAAGATCTCGTCGGCGCTGTCGTCCTGGAGGGGGATGCCCTCGCGGATGTCCCAGAGGAGGTCAGCCGGCGGGACGAGGTCGATATTGAAGAAGCCGTCGATGCGGTGGGCCCCGCCGCCGATCTGCACTTTGGCGGGCTTGTCGTCGATGCGGCCGTTGGGCCAGGCGCGCCGGCTGGCGTGGTGGTAGCGGTGGAGCTCGATCTCCTTGGCGGCGGCCCGGAGGGTGCGGGCGAGGCCGTGGGTGGTAGCGGGGTCGGCGAGGACGGAGGCGATCTACTCGCCGAGGAGGTCGACGGAGGGCATGCCGGAGGGGCTCATCACGGATCTCCTGCGTGTGAGGTTGCTCGGGGTGGGGTGCGCCGCGGGTGGCGGCGATGGTCAGGCGACGCTGGACGCGGGGGCGGTCCACTGGTTGTTGCGCATGAGGGTGTACTTGATGTCCACCAGCCGCGGGGCGATGGTCAGCGAGAGCTCCTCGGCCGGGTGAAGCTGGCCGGCATCGTCCTGCTCGGCGCGCCAGACGCGGTAGTCGAGGTTGGGGTAGGCCGGGTTGATGCCGATCTCGCCCTTGGGCATCGTGCCGTTGGACGGGGCGACGATGTCCATGTGGTTCCAGTAGTTCCAGGCTTGCAGCGCCTTGTGCTGGTCGAAGTAGAAGTAGAAGTCGGGGTAGCGGCCGAAGGTGCGCAGTTCCCGGTGGATGAGGTGACCGAGGAGCGGTCCGAGCTGCGCGGCCAGGGAGTCGAACTCCCAGCGCGTGTGGTGCCAGGCTTCGGGGGCGTCACCGGGCGCGAAGAGACGGGCGGCGGCGAGGTAGCTGATCCGCTCGACCAGGTACGCGCTCGCGTGGTCGGTGTCGATGGTCGGGTCGACTCGGTGGATGAGCGCGGCCAGCTGCTTCGGACGGGGACGGAACCTCGCGAGGTCGAACTTGCCGGCCATGGCGGGGAAGGAGGCGAACAGCATCTCCTTGTACAGCCAGTTGTTCAGCTCGCCGAGCTCCGCCAGGCGCCGGGTGTGGAGAGACGTCGAGTGGAGCATCAGGTACTCGGCGACCGCTTCGAAGTACAGGTAGCCGAGGATCGGCAGTCGGGGGATCGTCTCGTCGAGGAGCTTGAGGAACGGCTCGGCGTCGACCTGGGTGCCCTGGTAGGCGACGGCGGCAGCGGTGGCGAGGAACGCGGCCGAGTTCTTGACCCGGCTGACGACGGTCTCGCGAAGCTGGTGCCGTTCGTTCTTGCTCAGCAGGTATTCGAGGTGGCTGTAGATCTGCAGGTGGATGAGGCCCAACCGCAGGTAGTCCACGCCGGCGAGACCGCGATACGCCTGCGACGGGGTGTCGATCTCGAAGATCAGCGGGGTGGGTACTCGATTGGTCACGCCGAGCTCGGCCAGGAAGGCCGGCGCTTCCTTGGTCAGGATGTAGGCGCCCAGGTTGTGCATGCGGAAGCCCTGGTCGGTCGCGGTGAGCGGCGCGCAGTAGATGCTTCCGACGAGGCAGCCGCCCGACGGGTAGAGCACTCCCTGCCGGCTGATCTCCTCCAGGGCGTGGGTGACGTGCAGGAGGTGCAGCTTGCCGTTTCCGCTCAGGGCCTCGAAGAGAGCGTTCTGCCGAAGCAGGTGGCCATTCGGGGTCTCCTCGGCGAGCCGTCGTTCCCAGCCCGCGGTCTGGGTGGCGAGCGGGTCGGCGGGGCTGGGGATGAGGGTGGAGTCGAAGAAGGCGTGGGCGTCGGCCCACAGGTGGTAGGCATCGAGGAAGTCCATGGTCACACCAGGCCCTTCTCGGCGAGCGCGTAGCGGACAGCCGCGCTCCCGCTGGCCCCGGCAAGGTAGGACCGCTCCGAGACCAGGACCAGGTCGAAGGCGAGGCCGCGCAGCTGGTCGAAGGCGGGCTCGCGAACGTATCGGGAGTCCGGCCACCACTTCAGCTTCGGCAGGGTAGCGGTCCAGGGCATCGGCGGCCTTAACCACGTCGGTGATGCGCTCGGCCCGGGCGTGGTCGGACTTGTCGTCCGCGGTGAACGCCTCGTACGGGACGTCATGCAGTCGGACGGCGGTGGCCGCCTGCACGATCCGCCGGGGTGTGGCGGCGAGGCCGAAGTGGCCCCAGACGGTGTCGGCGTTCGCGGCGAGCCAGATGGCCGCGCGGGCGCCATGCCCGCGGTCATCCTGGTCGTGGCGCCGCTGGCAGTCGTGTACGGCGGCGGCGAGGATCGCCGTGGCGGTGTCGGCGTCGTCGAGGCCATTCGTCTCGGCGAGGACGGCGGCGAGCGCCGCCGTCCTCATGGCGTGGCGGACGCCGTGGAGCGAGGTGTACAGGCGGGGGTCGGCCCACCACCGGGTGGGCAGTCCGCCGTGCGCGAGCAGCTCTTTCGACTGCGGGCGCAAGGCCGGCCGCGTTGCCGGCGGGAGATCGGGCCTGTGGTCGCTGATCCACGCGACGGTGGCGTGGTCCATGTGCTGGTGGAGCGGGAGCTGCCCTCGGGCAGCCAGGTCGATCAGACTTGCGGTCAACGGGGTCGTGCTCACTCGTGCCCACCCCCTTGGTGGTTTCCGCGGTGATGTTCCCTACCGGATCGGCGCGGCCTGCTGCTCGCGCTCCTTGCGCTCCTTCTCGGCGGCCTCGAAGGCGGCGGTGAAGTCGGCCAGCTCCTGCTCCGTCATCAGGGTCACGCCGAGCGCCGTGGCGACGTCCGTGATCTTGGCTTCGGCCTCGGCGCGGGCGGCGTCCGAGGCGCCGTCCTCCAGCAGGACCTCGAACTCGGCGTGGTAGCCCCACGCCTCACTCCACTTGACCGCGATCTCGATGTCGTCGAGGCGGAAGTTGTGACGGAAGGTGAACGCGTCGTGCATCGCCGCCTCGAACCCGAGGGCGTTGAACACCTTCACCGCGGCGGGAACGTCGGCGGGGGCGATGGCGAACTCGGTCTCCGCAAAGGCCGCGCCCTGCCCGATCTTGCTCCCTTTGAGGGTGATCTTGGCGGTGCCGGCGGCGGTGTTGTCGGTGACCTTCAGGAGCTGGTCGGGGAGCACAAAGAAGTAGATGTGCTTGTCGTCGGGGCCCAGGTCCTCCCCGTCCGCCTTCAGGCGGGTGACGAGCTGGTCGTGGACCTCCTTGGTGAAGCGGGCGCGCATCTCGATCTCGACGGCCACGGTGCTGCTGCCTCCTCGTTTCAGGCATGGCGAAGCCAGCCGGACCCTGCCGCGAGGGGACTGCCCGACCGGGCGATCGCTATGGGGTTGGTGGTCGAACGTGGGGTGATGCGGCCGATGCGGGTGCCGGCCGCATCACCCCTGTGATGCGACGGGTGTCAGCCAAGGATGCCGAAGCGCTCCTCGACCACACCCGAGTGCAGGTACGTCGGCAGTTGGACGCCTCCCACCGACGTACGGCCGGTGGCGACCTGCTCCTCCGTCTTGCTGGGGAAGCCCTCCAGCAGACGCAGGCACTGCTGGGCCCATTCCTGCGACGCGGGCCAGTCGCCCAGGTCGCGGTGGCGCACGGCCAGGGCGTACGCGGTCTCGGTGGCGGCCCACCGGTCGGTCGCCAGCTCACGCTGGAAGATCGACTCCAGCTCGTCGGTGGAGGCCAGGCGGGTCTGGTTGGTCATGGTGCCCTCTCGGTTCAAACGGTCGTGCCCCAGTGGTGATCAACGCCCTGGCGCCCCCGTCGTGACGCCGTGACCCGCTGCTAGTACGTGTAGATCTCGGCCAGCGTCTTGTAGTCCTGCAGCTCGTCCTTGTCGAACCACAGCTCCACCTCCTGCTTGGCCTCCTCCGCGTTACCGGAGGCGTGCACGAGGTTCGCGACCGCCTTGCCCGAGGCAATGCTGGCCGCCGCGCTGTAGTGCGAGAAGTCGCCCCGCACCGTGCCGGCCGGAGCCTGGTTCGGGTACGTGCTGCCGACGATCTTGCGGACGGTGGCGATGGCGTCGAAGCCTTCCAGCACCAGGGCGATGACCGGCCCCTGCTGCATGAACGTCGCCGTGAGGTTGTAGACCTCCGAACCCAGCCGCTCTTCAAGATCGAAATAGTGCTTGCGGGTGAACTCCTCGTCCATCCACTTCATCTTCGTGCCGACGATCTTCAGCGCGGCATCCTCGAATCGAGCGATGACCCTTCCTGCCAGGCCACGCGCCAGCGCATCGGGCTTGAGCAGGACGAGCGTGCGCTCGACAGTGTGTGCCTGAACCTCGGCCATTGACTCCCTTTCGCCTTGCTAGCAACCGAACATGACGGACAATCAGCCGTCATCTGCTGAGGTTACCGGCGCTGGCAGGGCGGTTCGGGCGTGCGGGCAATGCCCCGGACGGGCGAATGCCGGCCAAGGTGCGTCCGATCAGCCCAACGAGAGGCCCGATTCGGCCAACTTCTCTGTCTCCGCTATCCGCTGGGGGTGCGCATCTAGAATCTCCCTGTGGTCGTCTGGCGCTCTCGCGCCTCTCATACGTCTTCCAGGGACTGAGCCTTCGGCGGGTGATTCCTTGGCCCCTGGTGACTCCGATTCTTCCGGGGCTCTTCCCGCGTGACCATGAAGTGCCAGTGCGGTGGGAGTGCACTTTCGGCGCGCGGGTTCCTGCACCGGGGCGGCGACGAGGGGACGGTCTTGTGGACGTGATCGAGCGCTGGAGCGGCCGGTACGCCTGCCTGCTGCAGTCCGCCCTACGCCTCGGCAACGAACAGTTCGCCGCCCACCTCGGCATCGCCGTGAGGACGGTGGCCACCTGGCACGCCGACGCGGCCCTCGTGCCTCGCAGAGAGATGCAGCAGCTCCTCGACACAGCCCATGAGCAGGCTCCTGCGGCTGCGCGACAGCGCTTCGCGCTCCTGCTGGCGAAGGAACAGGCCCCAGCGGACTCGACGCCGCCCGGCGCGCAGGCGCTGCGGGTGGCCATCGCGGTGGTCGTCCGCGACAGCGATGTCCTCCTGGTGTGCCGACGGGACGACGACGCCGCTGGAATCACGTGGCAGTTCCCGGCCGGCGTCATCAAGCCGGGGGGCAAGGCGGAGACCACGACCGTGCGGGAGACCTTGGACGAGACGGGCGTCCACTGCGCGGTTCGGCAGCACCTCGGGAACCGCCTTCACCCCGTAACAGGCGTGCTGTGCGAGTACTTCCTGTGCGAGTACCTGGCCGGCGAGGCCACGAACAGCGATGCGGCCGAGAACATCGACGTCATGTGGGTCCCCAGAAACTCGGTGCCCCGCTTCATCCCCGTCGATACGATCTTCCCACCCATCCTGGCCGTCCTGGAGGAGCAGACGTGACGAACCAGAACACGGACGAGCGCCCGGGCATCGCCGCCGCGATCGTCGTGAACGAGGGACGCGTGCTGATGGTGCGCCGCCGGGTCAGCGAGGGACAGCTGTCCTGGCAGTTCCCTGCCGGTGAGGTCGAGCCTGGCGAGGCCCGCGAGGACGCCGCTGTGCGTGAGACCCAGGAGGAGACCGGGCTGACCGTGGCGGCCGTGAAGCTCCTCGGCGAGCGAGTCCACCCGAAGACGGGCCGGCTGATGTCGTACACCGCATGCGAGGTACTGGACGGCACGGCCCACGTCGCGGACACCGAGGAGCTGGCCGAACTGGCGTGGGTCGCCCATGGCGAGATCCCGGAGTACGTGCCGTACGGCCTCTTCGAGCCGGTGCAGGAGTACCTCGACGCGACCCTGCTCTCCTGAGAGCGACTCCGAGCCACGGCGTGGTCCTACCGGCACGTCGAGGGATCCCTACGACGGAGGCTCCGCCGAACTAGTCCGCGACGCTCTGCCCGCTTCCTAGCAGATCGTTGCTGTGCCAGTACATACCTCGCTAGCGGGGGTCGAACAACACTCGCTCCAACTGACGCCACCCCGGCTTAGGTGCTGCAGCAGGTCGAACGACAGTGAGAAGCCGTCCGTCGAGACACACGTCAAACCGCCCTTCCGACCGTGACATCCTTTCCCGAATCGCCACCTGCCGGGGCGGCCTCTGAGCAAGAACTCCAACCATGACTTCGTGCTTCGCAGGCCCCAAAGCATCAGCCGGTACCCAACGGCCACGCACGTTGATTCCTGCGAGGGTGGCCTCTTGGTCTGATTCGGGGGCAGATTCGTAGAGCTTTCTCACCACGTCCTCTGCAATTTCCTGGGGAGGCCGCGTGGGTTCTTCCGCCATGAGCGCAAGTGGTTCGAACTCCGTGATCTCCTCGCCTGCGACGCCGCTGGCCGCTCCCATCGCCAGGGACGGCTGATTCGACGGGAGAGCGTTGGGGCCAGAGGCTGCGTCCGCCTTCGGCTCGCCCCAGTCGAAGGGCTGCTCCTGGCCGTCCCCGTCCTCCGCGTCTGCCCAGTCAGTTACCAGCGTGTCGCCAGATGCACTGCCTTCGGGGATGAAGATGTCCACAGCCACCCCTGCTGGACCGACGTAGACCCAGCTCATGAAATAGGAGTGGTCGCCGTGAGCAGCAGACCAGGCCGTGAGCTGAGCGAGTCGCCGTCGCTGTTCCGAGAGAAGGCGCTTGGGCAACAGCTCCTTCTGTTTGCGATACCGCCCACGGGCCTCCCCCGCGATTGGCCCCTCCGGTACATGGAACAGGAGATCAGGGCGCACGCCACTGCCCTGATACGACTTCGACAGAGGTCGCGGCAGAGCATCAAAGCTGTGCAGTTGGTGGGTTCCGTCCGTCCACAAGAACAGGGCTTCACTCGCTGCGGTCAGCAGCCCGAGCCCCGCACACTCGCTGACGAAGCTGCGTATGTGCCGAGAACTCGCCATAAGGGACGGGTGATCGAGTTGGAGGGGACTCCCTCCTGGAGCGTCGACGTAACTGAGAAGAAGGCGGGCTTCCAGCTCCTTGGTCTGAAGGGCGACGACGCCTTTCAGGTCGCAGGCCAGTGCATTGATGTGGACCAGCCGAGCCAGTCCAACCGGCAGTTGCCCGCGACCGATGATCCACGCAGCTCCTTGCCCGCTTGACCGTGGTTCGAACCGCCAGACCCGAGCTTTAACGGTGTTCACGCTGGCTCCCCCTCACCAATCACTCCACGCCTCCGGTCGCCTACCAGCACATACACGAAAGCGA
This sequence comes from Streptomyces sp. NPDC093111, assembly GCF_040683955.1. Taxonomy (NCBI): domain Bacteria; kingdom Bacillati; phylum Actinomycetota; class Actinomycetes; order Kitasatosporales; family Streptomycetaceae; genus Streptomyces; species Streptomyces sp. NPDC093111. The sequence continues at coordinate 147,600 of NZ_JBFBNW010000004.1, forward strand.
CGATACCGACGGCCACTGACAGTCGAGTGGTCTGGAGAGAGACCGCTGCTCACCATTAGCTCGGTGAGCTAACGCGCCGGACGGGTCGCTCGGCTAACCGCAGGAGCCACTGAGATGTCCCCACGGGGGCTGGGGGTGCTTCCCAAGCCGTTCAACAGTATCGTGCGGCGGCGGGCGGCTTCGGCGCGGGGGTTGGGGGCGGGGTTTCGGCTGGTGTGCTGGATGCGGGTGATCAGGACGCGGGCGGGTTGGCGGACGGTGGTGAGTTCGCGCTGGGCGGCGGCTTCCTTGAGGAGCTGGTGGGGTTTGTGGCCGCCGGCTTCGGCGTCGGCGAGGACGGTGGCGAGGGCCGGCCAGGCGGGGTCGGTGAGGATGCGGTCGGCGTGGTCGGGGACGGCCGCCCGTACTTCGTGGGCCAGGGTCCGGCGCGCCTGATCGCTCGGCCGGCGGGTGGCGAGGCTGACGACGACGGGCGTGAGGGCTCGGTCGGCGGCGGCCTGGAGGTGGTGGAGGGTCTGGCGGGCGGCTTCGGCCTGGTGCGCGTGGTTCTTCGCCTCGTGCCAGCGGGCAGCCACGATCGTTGCCCAGGCGAGGGCGGCCAGCAGGGTCGCCAGGGCGCTGCCGTCGGGGCCGGTGGCGGTGTGGGCAAGGTCGCGGACGGCCTTGCGCAAGGTGGTGGCCGCCTGGTTCTCGGCTCGGATCTGGGAGCGCTGAGCTCGTACGAATGCCCGTGAGGCCACTCGTAGTTCGGCGTGAAGGTGAGCGGGGGCTTTCTGGGCGGTGGCTTCGATGAGGTCGCCGAGCGCGGTGATGTGGGCCTGGGCGTGGGCATCGTCGTCCATGCCGGTGCGAAGGGTGTCGAGGGCGTCGATGGCCTGGTGCCAGGGGCTGGCAGGTTGGTCGCGGCGGGCGGTGGGGTGTTCCTCCGGCGCGGTGGTCCCCAGGCGGGCCTTGAGCTTGGGGAGGGTGAGATCGGGGGCGATCTTTCCGCCGGGGTGGAAGATCTGTTCGCCGTCCTTGTTGAGGTCGCCGGGGCGGCCGACGGCGTAGCCGAGGAGTGCTCCGGACGGTCCGCGGCGGGGTTTGACCGCGATGCCGTCGGCTTCGAGGTAGGCGAGGAGTTCCTCGGTGTTGCCGGCGTGGGGGATGGCTGCGCGAATGCGGTCCTGGAGCCAGTCGCGGCTGGTCTGCTCCCAGCCGAGGCGCTGGGCCTTGTGCATCTCGGCCTGGGAGGGTCGGCGTCCAGCGGTGCGGTCGCCCTTCTTCAGCTGGCGCAGGCCGTAGTCCTTCTCGATCTGGCGGCAGGCGTCGCCGACGCGGATGCCGCTGTCGTGGAGCTTGGGACGGCGGCCGTCCTCGCGGACGGTGGTGGCGAGGATGTGGATGTGGTCGTCGGCATGACGTACGGCGATCCACCGGCAGCCGAGGTCATCGCCGGGCGGGGCGATGCCGGCGGCTTCGACGATCCGCTGGGCGATCTCGCCCCACTCCGTGTCGGAGAGGTAGCGGTCTTCGGGTGCGGTACGGATGGGGCAGTGCCAGACGTGGTCGGTGACCTTCCTTCCGAACTCGCTGTTCCGAAGATGGACGGGCTCGTCGAGGTGGCGGGCGAGTTGGGTAAGGGTGGCGTCCGGGTCGCGGCCGGGGTCGGGCATGCCAAGCATGACGAAGCTGGCGACGATGTGCGGGTCGGTGTGCTCGTCGTGGCGACCGGGGCCGTAGAGGTAGGCGAGCAGCCCACGGGTGTTGGACCCGGCCGGTTTGATGGCGGCGATCACGCGGCCAGGTCCTTCCAGGATTCGGTCGGTTCGCGCAGGGCCTCGGCGATCAGCTCCAGCAGGCGGTGCAGCTCGTCGAGTCGGTGGCGGGTGTCGGGCGGGGTGAGGTCGCTGTTGAGGGCGCGGGCGATCTGGTTGACGTTGACGCCGATGCGGTTGAGCTCGCGCAGCACCTGTGCGCGGAACATGTGGGTGCGGCGGCGGTCCTCGGACAGCGGCAGGTTCGCCGTGAACCGACCAGATACGAACGCGAGGACGATGTCGGCGGCGAAGCCGGACTCGCCCTTGTAGCCGTGCTCGGCAGCGGCTTCCTGGAGGTCGGCGTGCTCGTCGGCGGTGAACCGCAGCGGGCCGACGCGGACGGTCCGTTTGGTGCCGATGAATCGGCGGATCGCCGGCCGCGCGTTCTGCACCGCTCGCTCACCGGCCGTCGGTTCGGTGGCGGGTGCGGGGCGGAGGATCTGCTGCTGGACTGCGTGGAGCTCGTCCAGGTCGGGGCCGCCCTCGGTCCCGACCTCCCGGTCAGGCGCCCCCTGGCGCTGGGCCGTCTCCGCCACCCCTGGGGCGGAGATCCCCGAAGACCGGCCTCGAGTCGGACTCGGGGTACTACTGGCTCCGCCAGGAGCCGCCCGTCCGAACGCCAGCCGCAAACGGTCCATGAACGTAGGCGACTTCGGCTGGAGGGACGCCGTGTCGGTGCCGGTAGTGGCGTCGTCGTGGGAGTCACGGGGCACGGGCGTTCTCCGATGCGCGGGACGGGGCAGGCGTAGGGGCACGGGGAGGGCATGTGCCGTATCCACAGGGGCGGCCCCCGGGGTGTGGACAAGGCCGCGGTCGGGGTGGTCGGAAGGGTTCCGACCACCCCGTCCGGGCTCGGGGTTGGGCCGGTCAGGAGATTTCGGAAGCGGCCTTCGCCTCGGCCCGGAGGATGTTCATGACCTCGGTCAGTCGCTTGCCGGCCATGCCGAGCCCCTGGGCTTGCACGGCCGTGCGTACAACCGCTCGGGACAGCTCGCCCTGCTCGGCGGCAGCGGCGCGGCCTATTTCGACCAGGTCCTCCAGCGAGGCGTCCGGCGGTCGTCCCCCGCGCCGCTTGGCCTCCGCATCCCCGGCAGGCTGTTCCGGAGCCTCGGTGGTGGTCTCGCGGGTGATCAGGATGTGGAGGTGGACCGCGCCGGCCAGAGCGAGCGGCGCGATGGTTGAGAGGACGCCCACCGTGGCGTCACCCAGGTACAGGCCGTCGGATATCCCCTGCTGGTTGAGGCGGAGAGCGTGCAGGGCATTCGCCCAGATGCTCGCCGTGGTCGCCGTTCCGAACAGGGTCCATACGTAGAGGCGGGCTCGGAACGGGGCGGTGCGCAGGACAAGGAGGGCTCGTACCCCGTAGGCGATGAACCCGTCAATCACGAGCGGGAAGAGGTAGGTGAGGAACCCACGGATGTGGATGGCGACGGCCATCTGCTGGAGTGCGTCGTACGAGAGGGCACACGCGGCGGCGCCGAGGGCGAGGATCGCGGCGCGGTCCCAGGCCGTCGCCTGGTGGGCGGGTATGGCAGGGGTGCTCAAGCGGGAAGCTCCTGTGGTGGTGGCGTGATGCGTCTTGGGCGTCTTGGCCGTTGCAAGCGCAGGTCAGGGCCGGTACGGCAGGCCCGGTCGGTGTCCGTCTTGGCCGCGCCCTGGCGGGGACGGCACGGGTCGGCCTTCCGTCTTGGCCTCATGGCCGGTGACCTGCGGCGATACGGCGCGTACGCGTGGGACGGCACGAGACGGATGCGGGCAACGCCCCGGCCGTCTGCGCGGTCGATGGTGATCGTGTTGCCGTCTTGGGCCCCGTTGCCGTCTTGCGCGTATGCCCTCTGACCTGCGCGATCACGGCAGGGACGGCAAGGACGGCAACCTGGGGGTGGGACAGGGTCAGCCCTGCGGGAGGGTGGGTGTGGCGTCGACCGGGTGGACGGTCGGGCAGTAGCGGCGCCAGGGGTCGAGGAACTTGTTGCGCATGTAGCCCTTGCGCTGGGTTCCGTCGGCGATGCGGACGTTCCCGGGCTTGATGCCGAACTGCCGGAGCATCGAGCCGAGGTCGCGCGGGCTCAGCCCGCTGCGCCCCCACTCGGCCCACGGGCTCTCCGGATCCTGGCGCAGATGGTGGATCAGCTCCTCCGTGGAGAGGCTGTCGACCTCGCGCTGGGCGACGAAGACGCGCCGGATGTCGGCCAGGATGCGGGCCCCGCTGGGGTGGTCCTCCTCGGCCGCCGCCTCGGCGGCGACCATCTGCTCGCACGCGGTACGGGCGCGGCGAGGCCAGGTGCCGGCCGCGAGGTCGGCGACGATGACGAGCGGTTCCCAGGTGTCGGCTGCCCGGTCCTCGACCGGCATCGCCGGTTCCAGGTCGGCGGCCTCGTCCAGCAGGGGCCTCACCCAGGTCGCGATGCGGTCACGCAGGCCGTGTAGGGATGGGATGTCCCGCCGCGACCGGAACGGGCGGACGCTCTCGCCTTCCGCCCGCCGGCGCATGCGGATGACCACCGACCGGTCCATGATCGTGTCGGGCAGGTCGCCGATTCCGGCGATGGCCGCCATGGCGAAGGTGGCGAACCGGTGGGGTGTGTGGTCGTTGCCGACCACCCGGGTCACGTACCGGTTGCGCTGGTGGCCGGCGTTCAGCAGGCCGCGCATCTCCTCGTTCTTCTCCGCCTGCTTCGGCGTGCCGAAGATCGTGTCCGCCTCGTCCACGAGGAGCGTGGGCGGCTCCTCGGTGATGGAGCGGAAGACCGCCGCCGGCGTGGTGTTGATGGTGAGCATCGGCTCGTGGACCGTCTCGGTCAGCACGTCCAGCAGCCGCGACTTGCCGCACCGCTTCGCCGGCCCCACCACCGCCAGGCGCGGGGCGTGCTGCCACGCGGGCTGCAGATGCGTCGCCGCCACCCACAAGGTGACCGCGTCGAGCGCCTGCTCGGAGGGCAGGATGACGAACTTCGATATCCGCTCACGCAGTTCGTCGAGCAGTTCCGATCCGTGCGTCGGCTCCGGATCCGGCCGTTCCGTTTCGGGACACCGCTTGGGGTCGAGGTCGGGCCGTTCATTTTCGGGACACCGCTCGTCGGGCGGCGAGGTCTGTGCCGGATCGTCGGCGGCCTGGCCGGTCTCGACTGTGGTCCGGCCCGGCTGGCCGGGCACGGCAACCGGCGGCCACGCGGTCGTGCCCTGGTCGGAATAGGGCTCGGGCATCGCGGGTTGCACCGGGCAGCTCCTCTTCTCGCGTCGCCAGGCATACGGGCCCGGCGCGCGGGGTCGTTCGTGGGATTACGGGCGGGGGGTCGTTGAGCCTCCGGCGTTGCCTCGCCAGAGGCTCTCTCGCGTCCCGAGCGGGGCGAGGGAACACGGACCGTACGTCCACGCCCCGCAACAGTCCAGCGATTCTGTGTCAGCTCAGCGCAGAACTGTCTGCTACCTTTCTCCACCCTCACGCGGCCAGCCCCAGCAGATTGAGCAGATCCGCCGTCACCACGCGGTACGCCTTCCCTAGGCGCAGGACCTTGCACGGGTACTCGCCCCGCTTGGCCAGCTCATAGCCCTTGCTGCGCCCGAGGCCCAGCGCACGGTTGCCTGTGTCCAGGTCAACGGCCGCTGGCAGGGCCAGCAGCTCGTCCCGACTCATGCCCTTCGGGCCGGTTCCCGTGGTGTCGTCGCGCACGCGGCGCCCCTCTCGTCACAGCCCTCGGCGAACACGGTCTTCGCGTCCGGCTCCAGGTCGACGGGAACCATCATGAAGAAGCTACTGTGTCGCCATGACACAACACGGTTTCGATGATGAAGAGGACGACGACTTCCCGGAGTGGGTCGACCGCATCAGGAACAACGTCGCCGGCGAAGTCCGGCGCCGCAGGAAGGAGAAGAGGTGGAGCGCCCAACGGCTGGCCGACCGCTGCAAAGAACTCGGGCACCCCATCCCCCGCAACGTGATCGCCAACCTGGAATCCGGCCGAAGGGCGAACCTGCCCCTGGTGGACGTCATGGTGCTGGCCGCGGCCCTGGAGACGTATCCGATCTGCCTGATCTTCCCCCTCGGCCACGTCGAGCGGACTCAGGAACTTCCCTTCCACTCACTCATCCCGACCTGGGAGGCCATGCGGAAGTTCACCGGCGAAGCCGACGAGTTCGGGATCGATGACGGCCTCATCCCCGAGTTCAACCGTCACGCCAGCCTGACCCGCACCATCATCGCCGCCCGACGCGAGGCCGAAAGCGCCGCCTTCGCCATGGAGACCGCGACCACCCCCGCCCAGCGCGAGGAAGCAGAGCGGAAAGCCGGCGAGTACGCCCAGCTAGCCGAAGAAGCGAAGCACCGACTCCTCAACCTCCGCGACGACATCCGCGAAGAAGGCGCCACCCCACCCGAACTGTCCCCGTGGCTCGAGGACATCGAGCCGCAGCCTGACCCCGACCAGGAGGAAGACGCTTGAAAGGCTCCACCTACCGCCGCTGTTCCTGCCGTGACCCCAAGACCGGCAAGGAGATCGGCGCTTCCTGCCCCAAGCGCAACAGCAGGAATCACTGCACGTACTCCATACGCCAGGAGCTGCCGTCCCGCGAGGACGGCAGCCGGCGATCCTTCGCCCGTGGCGGGTACGGCAGCCTCAAGGCGGCCCAGGCCGATCTCGACCACGTTCGGGCCCTCCTGGGGCTCGCCGAGGCCGACGACCCCGAGGGCATCCAGCTGGTCGCCGCGATGCTGGCCGAGGTCAGCGGTGAGAAGCTGCCTCTGCCGGACGTGGAGGAGACCCGACGCCGGCTCAGGGCTGGCCAAGATCTCGTCGGCAGCCTGACTGTGGCCGAGTGGCTGGACCGGTGGCTCGCCGGCAAGCGCATCCGAAAGTCGGGCATCAGCCGGTACGAGACCGACATCCGCGTGCACCTCAAGCCGCATATCGGCCACCGGCGTCTCGACCGGCTGCGCGTCAGCCACCTCAGCGACATGTTCACCGCCATCACCGACGCCAACGCCGAGATCCTGGAGCAGAACGCCCAGCGGCGTGCCGCTGTCGAGGAGTTGGCGACCGTCCCGTGGAAGGGCGTGGCCAACCGCGCCCGCCGCAAAGCGATGAAGGCTGCGATCGACGCGATGCCGCCCTTCCGCCGCGTGACCGGTCCCGCCACACGCCAGCACATCAAGGCCACGCTCCGCGCGGCTCTCAACGACGCCGTCGGGCAGCAGATCATCACGTTCAACCCGGCAGCCCACGTCGAGACCGACCCGGTGCGCAAGCCGAAGGCGCTCGTGTGGACGGACGAACGGGTAGCAAAGTGGGAGCAGGCCGGCGAGAAGCCGTCGCCTGTGATGGTCTGGACGCCGGAACAGACGGGCGCCTTCCTCGACTTCGTCGCCGAGGACCGACTGTACGCGATGTGGCACCTGATCGCGTTCCGCGGCCTGCGGCGTGGTGAGGCGTGCGGACAGCCGTGGTCGGAGACCAACCTCGACCGGCACTCCCTCACGGTCACCGGCCAGCTCGTCCAGGACGGCTGGGAGGTCGAGGCGTCCGAACCGAAGACGGACAGCGGCTTCCGCGTCGTGGCCCTGGACGACGACACCGTCCACGTCCTGAAGCGGCACCGCGAGCAGCAGGAGGCCGACCGTGCCGAGTGGGGCTCGGCCTGGGTGAACACCGGGCTCGTCTTCACCCAGGAGGACGGCTCCTGGCTCCACCCGGGCAAGGCCACCGACCTCTTCGAGCGGCTCGTCGCCGCCTCCGGCCTCCCGCCGATCCGGCTGCACGATCTCCGGCACGGCGCCGCCACGCTCATGCTGGCGGCTGACATCGACATCAAGATCGTGTCGGACACGCTCGGGCACAGCGACACCCGGATCACGCGCGACATCTACCAGAGCGTGCTCCCCCACGTCGGCAAGAGCGCCGCCGAGGCCACCGCGAAGCTCGTCCCCCTCCAGCGCAAGGCCGACCAGGAGGAGCAGGTCCGCAAGGCCGCCAAGGAGGCGAAGAAGGCCGAGCGGGCGAAGGCCAAGGAGAGGAAGAAGGCCAAGGCCAAGAAGGCCGCACGCAAGGGCTGACAGCCGCTCCGCTCACGCATCGCTCACGCAAGCACTTCCACGGCATCCCCGTCGTGCGGCTCGGCATGCCCTGAGCATGAAAAAACCCCAGGTCACGGCGAGTGAGTCCTGGGGTAATTCCGAGCCGCCTTCGGGATTCGAACCCGAGACCTACGCATTACGAGTGCGTTGCTCTGGCCAACTGAGCTAAGGCGGCAAGCTGTGCGGTCCCATGGTGGGTGCAGCAGCGTCGCCAAGTCTACACAGTTTCCGGGGGTGCTCCGACCAGGGGCGGAGCGAGCTCCCTCGGGGGCTATGAGCAGCGCTTTCCGTCCCTCGGGGCGGTGCCTTCCAGGAGGTACGTGTTGATCGCCGTGTCGATGCAGTCGCTGCCTCGGCCGTACGCCGTGTGGCCGTCGCCCTCGTAGGTGAGGAGGGTGCCCGAGGAGAGCTGGGCGGCCAGGGAGCGGGCCCACTTGTAGGGGGTGGCCGGGTCGCGGGTGGTGCCGACGACGACGATCGGGGGTGCGCCCTCGGCGGTGATGCGGTGGGGGCGACCGGTGGCGGGGGTGGGCCAGTAGGTGCAGTTCAGGGCGGCCCAGGCGAGGCCGCGGCCGAAGACCGGCGAGGCCTGTTCGAAGGACGGCACCGCCTTCTCGGCGGCCTCGGGGCCGGTGAAGGCCGGCGGGAGGTCCAGGCAGTTCACGGCGGCGTTCGCGGCCATCAGGTTCGCGTACGAGCCGTCCGCCTCCCGCTCGTAGTAGCTGTCGGCCAGCGCGAGCAGCGGCGCGCCCTCCCCGCCGATCGCCCGGGTCAGCGCCTCCCGCAGCTGCGGCCACGCGGCCTCGTCGTACATCGCGGCGATGACGCCCGTCGTCGCCAGCGACTCGCCGAGCGGCCGGCTCTCGCCCGTCGGCACCGGCTTCGCGTCCACGTCGCGGAAGAAGCGTTGCAGTGCCTCGGTGGCCGCCGGCACGGACTCGGTGCCCAGCGGGCAGTCCGGCTTCCGCACGCAGTCCGCGGCGAATGCCTTGAACGCGGTCTCGAAGCCGCCCGTCTGGTCGCGGTTCAGGTCCTCCGCCGACAGCGACGGGTCCATCGCCCCGTCGAGGACGAGCCGCCCGGTCTTCTCGGGGAACAGCTCCGCGTACGTCGCCCCCAGGAACGTGCCGTACGACGCCCCCACGTACGTCAGCTTCCGGTCGCCCAGCACCTCCCGCACGACGTCCATGTCACGGGCCGCCGCCACCGTGGAGACGTGCGGCAGCACCCGGCCCGAGCGCTTCTCGCAGGCCGTCGCGAACTCCTTGAACGCCGCTTCCAGCGCGCGGGTCTCCGCCGCGTCGTCAGGGGTCTGGTCGACCTGCGTGTACGCGTCCATCCGCGGGCCCGTCAGGCACTCGACCGGCTCGCTGCGGGCCACGCCCCTCGGATCCACGCCCACGATGTCGTACCGGGCCCGGACCGGCGCCGGGTAGCCGATGCCCGCGTACCCCTGGAGGTAGCCGACCGCCGAACCGCCCGGGCCGCCCGGGTTGACCAGCAGCGAACCGAGCCGCTTCCCGGGGCCCGTCGCCCGCACCCGGGACACCGCCAGTTTCACGTCGCCCGCCTCGGGCTTCGCGTAGTCGAGCGGGACGAGCACGGTGCCGCACTGGAAGTCCGCCACCCCGCAGGCGCGCCAGGTCACCTTCTGCCCGTAGTACTTCTGCAGGGCCGTCGCACCCGCCGCGCCCGCCGCCGTCCCGCCGGACGAGGACGGCGCGGCGGCGTCGCTGCCGCCCGTGCAGCCGGAGAGGATCAGACCGGCCGCCGCGAGGGCCGTGGCGGAGATGCGGAACAGGCGCCTGGAGTCCATCCCCGGAGCGTATCCGGACCGGTACGTACCGTGTCCAATCCCCCGGCCCGGCGGAGTCACCCGAGCAGCCGGGACGGATCGCAGACCGGGGACCGCTGGCCCGGGACCGCGGACCGCTGACCCGCGGGATCAGTCGCGCAGCTCCATCGTCATCGCCTCCACCGCCAGCAGCGGCGCCACGTTCCGGTCGAGGGCCTCGCGGCAGGCCAGCACCGCCTCGATCCGGCGCAGGGTCCGCTCCGCCGTCGTGTCGTGGGCGATCGTCTCCAGCGCGTCGCGCACGTCCTCGTTGGCGAGGGGGCTCGCCGCGCGCAGCTGGAGTGCCAGCACGTCGCGGTAGAAGCCGGTCAGGTCGGTGAGCGCGAGGTCCAGGCTGTCGCGCTGCGTCCTCGTCCGCCGCCGCTTCTGCCGGTCCTCCAGCTCCTTCATCGCCCCGGCCGTGCCCCGCGGCATCCGGCCGCCCTGCACCGCGCCGAGCGCCGCCTTCAGGTCCTCGGTCTCCTTGACGTCGACCTCCTCCGCGACCTGCTTCGCGTCCTCGGCCGCCGCGTCGACCAGCTCCTGCGCCGCGCGCAGCCCGCCGCCCACGTCACCCACCCGCATCGGCAGCTTCAGCACCACCGCGCGCCGGGCGCGCGCCCGCTCGTCGGTGGCGAGGCGCCGGGCCCGGTCGATGTGCCCCTGCGTGGCCCGCGCCGCCGCCCGCGCGGCCTCCGGCTCGATGCCGTCCCGGCGGATCAGCAGGTCGGCGACCGCATCCACCGACGGGGTGCTCAGCGTCAGGTGCCGGCAGCGGGACCGGATCGTGGGCAGCACGTCCTCCAGCGACGGCGCGCACAGCAGCCACACCGTCCGCGGCGCGGGCTCCTCCACCGCCTTCAGGAGCACGTTGGCCGCGCCCTCGGTCAGCCGGTCGGCGTCCTCCAGGACGATGACCTGCCAGCGCCGGCCGGCCGGCGACAGCTGGGCGCGCCGGACCAGGTCACGGGTCTCCTTCACACCGATCGACAGCAGGTCCGTACGGACCACCTCGACGTCGGCGTGGGTGCCGATCAGGGCCGTGTGGCACCCGTCGCAGAATCCGCAGCCCGGTGCCCCGCCCAGCGCCCGGTCCGGGCTCACGCACTGCAGGGCCGCCGCGAACGCCCGGGCCGCGGTGGCCCGGCCGGACCCCGGAGGGCCGGTGAACAGCCAGGCGTGCGTCATCTTCGATGCCTCGGGAGCGGGCTCGCCGGCGGCCTGGGCGGTCACGAGCACGTCGGCGTCCCGCGCGGCTGCCGCGAGCTGCTCCTCCACGCGCGCCTGTCCCACCAGGTCGTCCCATACGGCCATGTCTACAGCCCCTCCTCGGCCCCCCTCACGTACGTCTCCCATTGTGGGGCACGGCACCGACAGCCCTGCCTGACCGGCCGGACCCGTCAGGCCCGCCCCTCCGCCCGGACCCGGGCCCGGGTCAGCCACAGGCCCACGCCCGCACCGAGGGCGACCACGCCCGTACCCGCGCTCGCGACGATCTCGGTGGCCCCAGTGAGGCCGGAGAAGGTGGTGACGAAGACGTTGGCGACGACACCGACGGCGAGCAGGAGCCAGAACAGGGGCCTCATGAGGAACCTCCGGAAGGAAGGAAGAAGGAAGAGGGTGGAGAGAGGGAAGCAGCGGGAAGGAGCGGGGCGCCGCCCCTGCTCTCCGGTACGTCTTCCATGCTCCCCGTCCCGGCGCCCGCGCACAGCGGTGCCCGCTCCCGGGCCGATGGTGTAGCCCGCTCCACCGTCCCGCTCCCGCGCGTCGCCTAGCCTGAACCCATGCGCGAGTCGATCAAGGATGCGGCGAGGGCGACGCTCCACCTCCTCCTCGGTGCGGCCGTCGCCCTCCTCTGTTACCTGATGATCGGCGTCGTCCTCTTCACCGGCCTGCTCACGCTCACCGTCATCGGCGCCGGCGTACTGCCCGAGAGCGTCCTGCTGCTGCGCCGGCTCGCCGGCTGGGAGCGCCGCCGTACGGCCGTACGGTCCGGGGCGCCGGTCCCGGAGGCGTACCTGCCGCTCGAAGGCCCCCTCCCCGAGCGGGTCCGCACCGCCGTCGCCGACCCTTCCACCGTCGGGGACCTGCGGTGGATGGTGGCGCAGCTCCTGTACGGCATGGTCCTCATGTACGGGGCGCTGGTGCTGTGGGCCCCCGCGCTGCTCGTCGACGGCGTCTGGGCCGGTCTCGCGGGGCGCCGCCCGGTCCTGCTGCCGCTGATCGGCCGGCTCGCCGACGTGGCGGCCGGCTGGTCGCGGATCCTGCTCACCCCCGGTCCCTCCACCGCCCGGGACGCCGCGCTGGCCGCCCGTATCGAGCAGCTGACCGCGACCCGGGCGGGCGCGGTCGCGGCGCACGGCGCGGAGCTGCGGCGCATCGAACGCGATCTGCACGACGGCGCCCAGGCGCGGCTCGTGGCGCTCTCCATGCGGATCGGGCTCGCCCGCCGGGCGTACGACTCCGACCCGGCGGCGGCCCGCAGACTGCTCGACGACGCGCAGGACCAGGCCGAGGAGGCGCTGGCCGAACTGCGGCACGTGGTCCGGGGCATCCACCCGCCGATCCTGACCGACCGCGGCCTGACCGGCGCCGTACGGGCCCTCGCGGCGAGCAGCGGCCTGGAGGTGACGGTGTCGGTGACCACGGGCGCCGACACCCCGACGCCCGCTCCGGCGGGGACCCGGGCCGACGCCACGTCTGGAGCTCCGGCCGGGACCCCGGCCGACGCCTCGCCTGGCACTCTGCCCGGAAACGGAACCCCTCCGGCCGACACCCCCCGCGCCCCCGCCGCCGTCGAGGCCGCCGCCTACTTCGCCGTCGCCGAGGCCCTCACCAACGTCGCCAAGCACAGCGGTGCCACGCGCGCCTCCGTCCTGCTCGCCCGCACCCCCACGGGGCTGCGCGCCGCCGTGCGGGACGAGGGGCGCGGCGGTGCCGAGGCGCGCGAGAGCGCGGGGTCCGGGCTGCTCGGGCTGCGCCGGCGGGTGGCCGCGCTCGACGGGACCGTACGTCTGACCAGCCCCGTCGGGGGCCCGACCGTGATCGAAGTGGAGCTTCCGTGCGTGTGGTGATCGCCGAGGACAACGCCCTCCTCCGGGAAGGGCTCGTCCTCCTGCTGACCTCGGCGGGACACGAGGTGGCGGGGGTGGCGGCGACCGGCCCCGAGATCCTTCCGCTGCTCCTGGAGCAGCGGCCCGACGTGGCCGTCCTCGACGTCCGGCTGCCGCCCGGCTTCCGGGACGAGGGCCTGCGCGCGGCGCTCGCCGCCCGCGCCGAACTCCCGGACCTGCCGGTCCTCGTGCTGTCGCAGTACGTGGAGGAGACCTACGCCACCGAGCTCCTCGGCGGCGGCGCGCGGGGCGTCGGCTACCTGCTGAAGGACCGGGTGGGCCGGGTCGACGAGTTCCTGGACGCGCTGGACCGGGTCGCCGCGGGCGGCACGGCGCTCGACCCCGAGGTCGTCACCGAGCTGATGGCCCGGCGCCGCGACGACCCGCTGGACTCGCTGACCCCGCGCGAACGCGAGTGCCTCGCGCTGATGGCCCAGGGCCACGACAACGCGACGATCGCCCGCTCGATGGTGGTGACCGAGCGGGCCGTCCACAAGCACGTCGGCAACGTCTTCGCGAAGCTGGCCCTGCCCCAGAGCGACAGCGGCCACCGCCGGGTGCTCGCCGTCCTGGCGTACCTCGACGCGTAGGACCGCCCGGCCGGTCGGGCCGGGCGCCGGGCTCAGCGGCGCCCGACGGGGCTCAGGAGCACCGTCCCCGCGTACGTCGTGAGGATCACCGTCCCCGCGATCAGCGCGGCCTGGACCGGCGGCAGGTACGGCGGTCCGCCGGTCAGCGCCCAGCTGAACGCGGCCAGCGGGAGCGCCGCGACGACGGTGCCGATCACCAGCCCGGTCCCGGCCAGGAACGCCGCCTCCAGGCGCAGCATGCGGCGCAGTTGGCGGCGGGACGCGCCGACCTGGTGCAGCAGGCCGAGTTCGCCGCGGCGCCCGGCGGCGACGAGGGCGAGGGTGCTCAGGACGGACAGCACCGTGAGCGCGCCGATCGCGGCGACGACGCCCGCCGACACCAGGCCGCTCGCCCCGGCCTGCTCCGGGACCACCAGCTCCGGCTCCGGACGGGCCCGGGCCCCGGCGACGGCGGCCCCGCCCGGACCCGCCACCAGTACGCGTGCGGGGCGCGGATCCGCCAGATGCGCGGCGAGTTCGGCGCGGGGCAACAGGAACTCCCCCAGCGCGAGCGACCGTTCGTAGACGGCCACCACCGTGAGCCGCCGCAGCGCCCCGTCGTCGAAACGGAGCTCCACCGTCGAACCGGGGCGCACGTCGAGGGAGTCGGCCCGGTCCGCGCCGACGGCGACCGTACCGGGGCGGGCGAGCCCCGCGAGGTCCCCGGCGACGACACCCGGATCGAGCGTCCCGGCCAGCCCCTCGGCGTCCACACCGAGCACGGGCAGCCGGTCGAGCCGGGGCGAACCCGCCTCGGTGCGGGCCAGGACGACGGTGGACCGCACCAGTCCGGTCGCGGCCGTCACACCGGGCATCCGCCGCACCTCGGCCACGTCGACGTCGACGCCATTGCCGACACCAACCCCAATGCCGACCCCGGTGCCGACGTCGCCCCCTACTCCGACCCCGCCACCAACCTCCGCCTCGACCGCATAGTCCGCCACCATCGCCTCCCGCGCCTGCGCCGCGCCGGCCCGCTCCATCGTGGCGCCCGCCGCGAGCTGCACGGTCGCGAAGGCGGTGACCAGGACGACCGGGACCAGCGCGGCCCCCAGCCGGCGCGAGTGCGCGACCGCCCCGGCCGCCACGAGCCGCCCCGGCGCGCCGCCGAACCGGCGCAGCACCGGCCCGAGAACCCGCATGACCGCCGCCGCGAGCCACGGGCCGAGCAGCGCGCACCCGGCCACGAGCGTCACGGTCGCCGCCCCGGCCGCCGCGCCCGCGGCCTGCCCCGCCTGGAGCGTGGCGGTCCCGGCCGCCCCCGCCCCGACGACGAGCAGGGCGACACCCGACCCCCGCCGCACACCACCGGGCCGGCGGGCGGACGTCTGGTCCCGCCGGGCCGCCCCGAACAGGACCACGCACCGCGCGAGGCCCACCGTCAGGGCGGCGGTCACGAGCACCCCGGCGAACAGCCAGGGCGGGGCGGACAGTTCGAGCGTGGCGGGCAGCAGGCCCCGGCCGCGCAGTGCGGCCCGGAGAGCCAGGAACGCCGGTACGGCCCCGAGGGCGCCCAGGACCGCCGCCGCACCCGCCACCCGGTTCACCTCGCGCCCGACGGCGGCCCGCACCTGCCGGGGCGAGGCACCGACGGCGTACAGCAACTCGCGTTCGGGGGCGCGCTGTTGCAGGGCCTGGGCGACGAGGGAGGTCAGGACGAGGACGGTGACCAGGACGACGGTCGCGGCCACGGCCGCGAGGAGCTGGAGCAGGCCGTCCCGCGCGGGCAGGGCCCGCAGGTCCTCGACACCGCCCCGGCCGTTCCCGGTGAAGGCCCGCAACTCCCCCGCCCCGCCCGCGTCGAGGGCGTGCCGCACCCGCGCGTGGAGGGTGGCGACGGGGACTCCGGGCGCGCCGAGCACCCCGATCGCGTCGTGGAGCCCGGGATGCCCCGCGAGCCGCCGCGCCTCGGCCGCGCCGAAGAAGAGCCCGTCGGGCCCGTCGACGAGCCCGACGACCCGGTACCCGGCGACGTCCTGCCCGATCCGGGGGCCGGGCCCCGTGCCCGGACCCACACCGACCACCACCTCCCCCGCCGCCCCGGGCGCCCGCCCGGCGGTGAGCCGGTACCCGCCGAGCCGCGCCGCCTCCCACGAACGCCCGGGGTACTCCCGTACGGCCGCCTGCCCGTCCGGTACGTCACGGGGACCCCGTACGGCCGTCGGCCCCGCCTGCCCATCCCGTACGACGCGAGGATCCCGTACGTCACGGGGATCCCGTACGACGAACCCGTCGTCCGGCACCACCGCCCGCACCCCCTCCACTCCCCGCAGCAGCTCCGCCACCGCGGCCGGCACCCTGATCCGTTCGGTCAGCGGGGCCGTGACGGTGATCGGCTCGCTGCCCCAGGGCTTGGCGGTCCAGCGGACGTTCTGGTCGGCCGCGACGACCACGTCGGCCGCCGCGTACCGGTCCACGCGCGCGTGCGCCAGTCCCAGCGAACCGGCGGTCAGGGCGAGGGAGCCGAGAAGCAGCGAGACGAGGGCGACGGCCGCGAACACCGCCGCCCAGGCCCTGCGGTGGGTGCGCAGCGAGCGGGCGGCCAGGAGCCGGACGGCGGTGCGGGACGCGGGGAGTCCGGTCATCGGGCCATCGCCCCCGCGCCCGCCATCGCCGCCGTCGTGCTCATCGCAGCCCTGGCCGTACGCGTCGCCGTCGCCGTCGCCATCGGTCCGAACATCGCCCGGACCCGTTCCGCGTCCGGTCGGTCGAGTCGGGCCGTGATGCGGCCGGACGTGAGGAAGACCGCCTCGTCCGCCCAGGCCGCCGCGGCCGGGTCGTGGGTGACGAGGACGACCGTGCGGCCCTGCTCGTCGACGGCCCGGCGCAGCAGGGTGAGGACCTCGGTCGCGGTGACCGGGTCGAGGGCGGCGGTCGGCTCGTCGGCGAAGATCACTTCCGGCTCGGTGACCAGCGCCCGCGCGACGGCGACGCGCTGCCGCTGGCCGCCGGAGAGGGTGTCGGGCGCGTCGCCCGCGCGGTCGGCGAGGCCCACGGCGGCGAGGCCGGCGAGGGCGCGGCCTCCGTCGTCGCGGGCGCCCGCGAGGAGCAGCGGCAGGGCGACGTTCTCGCGCACGTCGAGGGCGGAGACGAGGTTCAGCGACTGGAACACGAACCCGATCCGGTCCCGTCGCAGCCGGGTCAGCGCGGCGGGCTTCAGCCGGCCGAGCTCCGTGTCGCCGATGCGTACCGTGCCGGAGGTGGGGCGTTCGAGCCCGGCGGCGCAGCGCAGCAGCGTGGACTTGCCGGAGCCGGAGCCGCCCATGACCGCGAGGAGGCGGCCGCGCGGCACGGTGAGGTCGACCGAGTCGAGCGCGGTCAGTCCGCCGTAGACCCGGCTGACCCCGTCGAGGGAGAGTGCTGCTGTCGTCATACCGGCAACGCTAGAAAAGCGCAGGTCAGGGCGGTATGGGGCAGGCTGCCCGGTGAGGGGTGGAGCAGGCTCCACCCCTCACCGGGCGCGGGTTCAGCGGCGCCCTCGGCGCGCCTTCCCGTCGCCGTCCTCGTCGTCGTGCGGTCCGAGCAGCTCGTCCGCGAGGGTCGGGAGGTCGTCGAGCGGGGTCTCCTCGGCCCAGTCGGAGCGGCGCCGGGGCCGCCCGTTCTCGTCGAGCTGGGGCAGTTCGCGGGTGCGCTCGTTGGCGCCCTCCGGGGCGGCTCCGGCATCGCGGAAGAAGTCCTGCGGCACCCGGTCGGCGGGGGCCGCGTCGCTCACGGTGGGCAGCACGGCCGTCCGCTCGGCCTCGCTCTCGGCGCCGGCTCCGGAACCGGTACCGGATCCAGCTCCAGAGCCAGGACCGGTACCCGTACCCGTACCCGTACCCGTACCGCTGCCTGCTCCCGTGTCCTGTCCAGGCCGGATCCGGGGCAGCACCGTGGTCTCCTCGTCGAGCCGCACGATGGGCGTCGGGACGGTGACCTCGTTGGGCGACACGGTCGGCGCGTCGCCCCTGTCGTCGCTGCTGCCCGTGCCGGAGGCGGCCGGTCCGCCCGCGCGCCCGGCGGGCCGCGGCTCGTCCGGCTTCACGATGGGCGTGGCGACGGTGATCTCGTTCGCCGACTCCTCCACCGACTTCGCGGCCTTCGCCGCCCTGCCGGCACCCGCGGCACTCGCGGTACCCGCGACGGCGGCCTCCGCCGCCGCCGTCCGCTCGGCGGCCTTCGCGGTGGCGCGCCGCTCCGCCTCGGCCCGCTCGGCGGCACGCCGCTCCGCCGCGGCGGCGCGTTCGGCCGCGGCCTGTTCCGCCGCCGCGCGCTCCTCCTCGGCCTTCGCCGTGGCCTTCGCGGCAGCGGCCTTCCGCTGGGCCTCGGCGGCCAGCGCCGCCGCAGCGGCCTGCTCCGCGGCGGCCTTGCGGGCGGTCTCCTCGGCGGCCTTCGCGGCGGCGGCCTCCGCCAGCCGGCGGGCCTCCTCGGCGCGGATCAGGGCCTGCTCGGCCTTGCGCTGCTTCTCCAGGCGCCGTTCCTCGGCCTCGGCGCGCAGCCGGGCCTCCTCCTCGGCCTGCTCGCGGCGCCGCTCCTCCTCCAGGAGGCGGGCCTTCTCCTCGGCCTCGCGCCGCTTGCGCTCCTCCTCGGCCGCGATCCGGGCCTCCTCGGCGCGCTGCCGGGCCTCCTCCGCCTGGCGTTCGGCCTCCAGGCGGCGGGCCTCTTCCTCCTCGGCCTTGCGGCGGGCCTCCTCCTCGGCGCGCAGCTTGGCGAGCTGCTCCTGGCGCTCGCGCTCCAGGCGCTCCTCCTCGGCCTTGCGGGCGGCCTCCTCCTCGGCGCGGCGGCGGGCGTCCTCCTCGGCCTTGCGACGGGCCTCCTCCTGGGCCTTCACCTCGGCCTCGGAGAGCGGCAGGACGCGGTCGAGCCGGTGGCGTACGACGGTGGTGACGGCCTCCGGCTCCTGGCCGGCGTCGACGACGAGGTAGCGGCCGGGGTCACCGGCGGCGAGGGCCAGGAACCCGGCCCGTACGCGCGCGTGGAACTCGGGCGGCTCGGACTCCAGCCGGTCCGGCGCCTCGGTGAACCGCTCGCGGGCGGTCTCCGGGGAGACGTCGAGGAGCACGGTGAGGTGCGGGACGAGGCCGCCGGTGGCCCAGCGGTTGATGCGGGCGATCTCGGTCGGCGACAGGTCGCGGCCGGCGCCCTGGTAGGCGACGGAGGAGTCGATGTACCGGTCGGTGATGACGACGGCGCCGCGCTCCAGGGCGGGCCGGACCAGCGAGTCGACGTGCTCGGCGCGGTCGGCCGCGTACAGCAGGGCCTCGGCGCGGTTGGACAGGCCGGCGCTGGAGACGTCGAGCAGGATCGAGCGGAGCCGCTTGCCGATCGGGGTGGCGCCGGGCTCGCGGGTGACGACCACCTCGTGGCCCTTGGCCCTGATCCAGTCGGCGAGGGCCTCGACCTGGGTGGACTTGCCGGCGCCGTCGCCGCCCTCCAGGGCGATGAAGAAGCCGGTCGGGGAGGGCGACTGGGCCGGGTCGGCGCCGCGCAGGGCGTCGCCGAGGTCGCGGCGCAGCGGGACGCCCGCCCGGTCGTCGGTCTTGGCGAGGACGACGACGGCGACGGGCAGCAGCAGCGCGCCGACCAGCATCAGGGTGAAGGCCGCGCCGCCGTGGGCGAAGACGAAGGCGCCGGAGGCGAGCCGGTGCGGGCCGATCCCGGCGGCGACCAGCGGGGCGACCAGCGCGCCCGCGCCGATGGCGACGCGGGAGACGGCCTGGAGGTGCTCGGTGACCCGGGGCCTGCGGTCCTCCTCGGTCTCCTGGTCGACGAGGCTGTGGCCGGTGCGGGCGGCGACACCGGCCGCGTACCCGGCGAGGGCGGCCAGGGCCAGCACGGTGGCCGTGTCCGGCACGAGGCCCATGGCGAGCAGGGCGACGCCGGTGACGGCGACGGCGAGGGAGAGCAGGCGGCGCCGGGAGAGCACCGTGAGGACGGAGCCCGCGGTGCGGATGCCGACGGCGGTGCCGCCGCTGAGCACGAGGACCAGCAGGGCGTACGTGACGGGCCCGCCGCCCAGGTCGTACGCGTGGAGCACGGCGACGGACGCCGCGGCGGCGATGGCGCCGGCGACGGTGCCGCAGGCGAGCACGAACAGCGGGAGCGCGCCGGTGCGGCCCTTGTCCTTGGGGAGCCGCAGGCCCTCCAGGGGCGAGCGGGGCCGCGGGGTCCGGCCGCCGGGCAGGGTGAGCGGGAACAGCACGGAGAGCGAGGCGGCGAACAGTCCGGCGGCGACGTACGCGCCGAGGGCCGCCTGGTGCTGCGAGAACCAGTCGATGCCGCTGCCGAGCAGGTTGCCGACGAGGGTGGCGAGCAGCAGCACGCCGGCCGCGGCGGGCACCGCGAGGAACGAGGTGCGCAGGGTGAGCGTGCGCAGCGCGCCCAGGTGGTCCGGGAGCGGCCGGACGGCGGCGCCCTCGGCCGGCGGGGCGGGCAGCAGCGCGGGGGCCGCGCCCTCCTTGGCGATCGTCCAGACGCGTTCGGCCGCACCGGTGACGAAGACGGTGCCGAGCAGGAACCAGAGCGCCTTGTCGGGGGTCCAGTCGATCCACAGCGGGGCGACGACGAGCAGCGCGAGCCGCAGCCCGTCGGCGCCGATCATGGTCCAGCGGCGGTCGAGCGGGCCGCCGGGCGCGGTCAGCGCGGTGAGCGGGCCGAGCAGGGCGGCGCCGAAGAGGACGGCCGCGAGGATCCGCGTGCCGACGACGGCGGCCACGGCGAACGCGGCGCCCCGGTACCCGCCCCCGAGGGCCCCGTCGGCCACGGCCGCCTGGAGCCCGAGCAGGGTCAGGACGAGGACGGCGAGCGCGTCGCCCGTGCCGCCGACCGCCTGGGCGCCCCACAGGCGCCGCAGCGGCTGATGGCGCAGCAGGGCCCGTACGGCACGCTCCCGGGAATCGGCGACGAGTGCGGCGTCGGTGTCTGGCTGCTCTGCTCGCGTCATCCGTCCACCCTATCCGGACGCTCTTGCTCCCCGCGGCCTCCGCCCGAACAAACAGACGGGGAGGGCGGGGGTGGTACCCCCGCCCTCCCCGTCGTGTCGGGAGGGTCACTCCGGCCCGGCGATCACTTGGATCGTCCCGGCCCGGAGTTCACTCGGATCGTCCCGGGCCGGCGATCACTCGGATCGTCCCGGCCCGGCGATCACCCGGATCACTCCGACTCGGCCGCCGCCGTCTTCTTCGCGGCGGTCGCCTTCTTCGCCGTCGTGGCCTTCGCCGTCGTGGTCTTCTTGGCGGCCGTCTTCTTCGCCGCGGCCGTCTTGGTCGCGGTGGTCTTCTTGGCGGCGGTCTTCTTCGCCGGGGCCTTCTTCGCGGGCGCCTTCTTGGCCGCCTTCTTCGCCGGGCCCTTGGCCCGCTTCTCGGCCAGCAGCTCGTAGCCGCGCTCGGGCGTGATCGTCTCGACGCTGTCGTCGGTGCGCAGGGTCGCGTTGGTCTCGCCGTCGGTCACGTACGGGCCGAAGCGCCCGTCCTTGACGACCACGGGCTTCTCGCTGACGGGGTCGGTGCCGAGCTCCTTCAGCGGGGGCTTGGCGGCGGCCCGGCCACGCTGCTTGGGCTGGGCGTAGATCGCCAGCGCCTCCTCCAGCGTGATCGTGAACAGCTGCTCCTCGTCGGTGAGCGACCGCGAGTCCGTGCCCTTCTTCAGGTACGGGCCGTAGCGGCCGTTCTGCGCCGTGATCTCGACGCCCTCGGCGTCGGCGCCGACGACGCGGGGCAGCGACATCAGCTTGAGCGCCTCGTCCAGGGTCACCGTGTCGATGGACATCGACTTGAAGAGCGAGGCGGTGCGCGGCTTGACCGCGTTCTTGCCGGTCTTCGGGGTGTTCTCGGGAAGGATCTCGGTGACGTACGGGCCGTAGCGGCCGTCCTTGGCGACGATCTGGTTGCCGCTGACGGGGTCGGCGCCCAGCTCGAAGTCGCCGCTCGGCTTGGCGAGCAGCTCCTCCGCGTAGGCGACGGTCAGCTCGTCCGGCGCGAGGTCCTCGGGGACGTCGGCGCGCTGGTGGCCCTCCGCGTCCTTCTCGCCGCGCTCGACGTACGGGCCGTAGCGGCCGACGCGCAGCACGATGCCGTCGCCGACGGGGAAGGAGGAGATCTCCCGGGCGTCGATGGCGCCGAGGTCGGTGACGAGCTCCTTGAGTCCGCCGAGGTGGTCGCCGTCGCCGTTGCCGGCGTCGGCCGCGCCGCCCTCGCCGGAGCCGCCGCCCTCACCGAAGTAGAAGCGCTTCAGCCACGGCACCGCCTGGGCCTCGCCGCGCGCGATGCGGTCGAGGTCGTCCTCCATCCTGGCGGTGAAGTCGTAGTCGACGAGCCGCCCGAAGTGCTTCTCCAGGAGGTTGACGACGGCGAAGGAGAGGAACGACGGCACGAGCGCCGTCCCCTTCTTGAAGACGTAGCCGCGGTCGAGGATGGTGCCGATGATCGAGGCGTACGTCGACGGGCGGCCGATCTCGCGCTCTTCGAGCTCCTTGACCAGGCTGGCCTCGGTGTAGCGGGCCGGCGGCTTGGTCGCGTGGCCGTCGACCGTGATCTCCTCGGCGGCCAGCGCGTCGCCCTCGGCGACCTGCGGCAGGCGCCGCTCGCGGTCGTCGAGCTCGGCGTTCGGGTCGTCGGCGCCCTCGACGTACGCCTTCATGAAGCCGTGGAAGGTGATCGTCTTGCCGGAGGCGGAGAACTCGGCGTCCCGGCCGTCGGCGGCGGTGCCGCCGATCTTCACGGTGACGGAGTTGCCGGTCGCGTCCTTCATCTGGGAGGCGACGGTCCGCTTCCAGATGAGCTCGTACAGGCGGAACTGGTCGCCGGTCAGGCCCGTCTCCGCCGGGGTGCGGAAACGATCACCCGAAGGACGAATCGCCTCGTGCGCCTCCTGGGCGTTCTTGACCTTGCCGGCGTAGACGCGCGGCTTCTCCGGCAGGTAGTCGGCGCCGTAGAGCTGCGTGACCTGCGCGCGGGCCGCGCCGACGGCCGTCTCGGACAGCGTCGTCGAGTCCGTACGCATGTAGGTGATGAAGCCGTTCTCGTACAGCTTCTGCGCCACCTGCATGGTCGCCTTCGCGCCGAAGCCCAGCTTCCGGCTCGCCTCCTGCTGGAGGGTCGTGGTGCGGAAGGGGGCGTACGGGGAGCGGCGGTACGGCTTCGACTCGACCGAGCGGACGGCGAAGCGGGTGTCGGCGAGGGAGGCGGCGAGTGCGCGGGCCTTCTCCTCGTCGAGGTGGAGGACGCTGTCGCTCTTCAGGCGGCCGTCGGCGCCGAAGTCACGGCCCTGCGCGACGCGCTTCCCGTCGACGTTCGCGAGGCGCGCGACCAGGGAGGACGGGTCGGATGGGTCGCCGGCGCGGCCGGTGGAGAAGGTGCCGGTGAGGTCCCAGTACTCGGCGGAGCGGAAGGCGATCCGCTCGCGCTCGCGCTCGACGACGAGCCGGGTCGCGACGGACTGGACGCGGCCCGCGGACAGGCCCCGCATGACCTTCTTCCACAGGACCGGCGAGACCTCGTAGCCGTACAGGCGGTCGAGGATGCGGCGGGTCTCCTGGGCGTCGACCATGCGCTTGTTCAGCTCGCGCGGGTTGGCGACGGCCTGCTGGATCGCGTCCTTGGTGATCTCGTGGAAGACCATCCGGTGGACCGGGACCTTGGGCTTCAGGACTTCCTGGAGGTGCCACGCGATGGCCTCGCCCTCGCGGTCCTCATCGGTGGCGAGGAAGAGCTCGTCGGACTCGGCGAGCAGCTCCTTGAGCTTCCTGACCTGCGCCTTCTTGTCGGCGTTGACGACATAGATGGGCTGGAAGTCATGGTCGACGTCGACGCCGAGGCGGCGCACCTCGCCGGTGTACTTCTCGGGCACCTCGGCGGCGCCGCTCGGGAGGTCGCGGATGTGCCCGACGCTCGCCTCGACGACGTAGCCGGGGCCGAGGTAGCCCTTGATCGTCTTCGCCTTGGCAGGCGACTCGACGATGACGAGTCGGCGGCCGCCCTGTGCGGTCTCGCTGGTCGGGGACAACTTCGCTCTTCTCTCCGGTCGACGCTCTCCGGCACGCACTGCGTACGTACGGTGCTGGCTCGTGCGGCAGCGGCACATACGGTGCACTGCCGTCGCTGCGGAGTGTGACGGTACAACCCGCCCCCGTGTCAAACGGCGAAAGCCCGCAACGGCCACTCGAACGGTAACCCGACTCCTGCCCTTCCTGCCGCCCGGACTGCCGGACCGGCGGGGCGGGGCTTCCGCCCGGACGTCCTCACGGACGCCCGAAGCACCAGATCCCGAGGAGGAGGAAGGCGGCGCCGAAGAGGCCCGACAGGACGGCGGCGGGCCTCGGCGCGACGCCGAGCGCGACGGGCTCGCCCTGCGCCACCCGGACCCCCGTCCACACCAGCAGTGCGGCCCCGAACAGCGTGAACGCCCCTCCCGCGAAGATCGCCGGCCCGCTCTCCATGCCCGTACCCCGTTCCGTCGCCATGCCGTCTCCGGCTACCGGAGCCGAGGCTGGCACCTCCCGGCGTCAGGGCGGCGAATTCGCGGTGAACGACGCGGAGGGTGCTGAACGGTTTCACGAGGATGGCCGGTACTCCGCTGTCGTTCCGGCCTTCTTCGTCACCTCATCGGACGTCAATCGGTCGAATCAGGTCGGCGAACCGACCCGAACCGGTCACTGCCGCTCGGTTCACTGCTGCTCGGTTCACTGCTGCTCGGTTCACTGCTGCTCGGTTCACTGCTGCTCGGTCGCGGGCAGCAGGAAGCCCTCCTCCACCAGGAGCCGGATCGCCTGCGGGGTGCGGTCCCGCAGCAGGACCGGGTCCTCGCCGGTGAGCTGGCCGATCGCGTCGAGGATCCGCCCGGCGCTGAGCGTGCCGTCGCAGACGCCCGCGAAGCCGGCCGCCACGTGGTCCACCCGGGTGGCCCGGCGCATCCCGCGGTTCTGGCGCAGCAGCACGTGCTCGGGGTCCTCGGCGCCGGGCAGGCCGACCTGCTCCTGGACGACCTCGGGCGCGAGGACGAACCGGTCGGCGAGCAGCGCCGCGTCGTCCCGGCCGCGCAGGTAGTCCTGGCGCTCGAAGTGGGCCCGGACGGTGTCGCCGAGGGGCTGCTCGACGGGGTGCGGCCACTCCTCGATGACGATCGAGGGCTCGGCCGCCCCGGAGGCGACGGCCGCGCTCTTGCGCAGGGTGATCCAGCCGAAGCCGATCCCCCTGGTCCCGCTGGCCTCGAACTCGTCCAGCCACCGCCCGTACGCCAGCCGGTACTCGGCCGGGTCGCCGCGGTGGTCGCCGCTGTCGCGGAGCCACAGCTCGGTGTACTGGGTGACGTCCTGGACCTCGCGCTGCACGATCCAGGCGTCGCAGCCGCGCGGCACCCAGGAGCGCAGCCGGTCCTGCCACTCCTCGCCCTCGACGTGCTGCCAGTTGGCGAGGAACTGGGCGTATCCGCCGTCGTTGAGCCGCTCCCCGGCCTCCTGCACGAGCGTGCGGCAGAGGTCGTCGCCCCCCATGCCGCCGTCCCGGTAGGTGAGTCCGGCGCCGGGGGAGATCACGAAGGGCGGGTTGGAGACGATCAGGTCGTACGTGTCGCCGTCGACCGGCTCGAAGAGCGAGCCGGTCAGCAGCTCGGCGCCCCGGGCCCCGGAGAGGGCGAGGGTGAGCCGGGTGAAGTCGAGGGCCCGCGGGTTGAGGTCGGTGGCGGTCACCAGCGTGGCGTGCCGGGCCGCGTGCAGCGCCTGGATGCCGGAGCCCGTGCCCAGGTCGAGGGCGGTGGCGACGGGGGTGCGGACGGTGATTCCGGCGAGGGTGGTGGAGGCCCCGCCGACGCCGAGGACGACCCCCTCGTCCTTCTTGCCGATGCCGCCGGCCCCGCCGACCGCGCAGCCGAGGTCGGAGACGATGAACCAGTCCTCGCCGTCCGGGCCGCCGTACGGCCGGACGTCGACGGTGGCGAGCACGGTGTCGTCCTCGTGGACGACCCAGCCGTCGGCGAGCGCCTCCGCCAGGGGCAGCGCGGCGGCGGCCCGCTCGTGCGGCACGGCGCGCTGGAGCAGGAAGAGCCGGACGAGGGTCTCCAGCGGGGAGTCCCCGCGGGTCGCCCGCAGGGCGGGCACGGTCTCGCTGCGGGCGAGCGCGGCGTAGGCCTGGGCGCCGAGCAGGTCGAGCAGACCGTCGGCGGTGAAGTCGGCGGCGAGCAGGGCCTCGCGCAGGCGGACGGCGTGCGTGGGCACCGGGAGGCTGGGGGTCGTGCTGGTCGTACTCACGTGCCCCATTGTGACGGGCGCCACCGACAACGGCCGCCAGCGACAGGGGCGGGCCGGTCCGGAGGCGCCGGACCGGCCGGGCGGGACTTCGCGGACCCGCCCTACGGCTTGGCCGAGGCGGTCGACTTGGTGACCGGGGTGGAGCCCGCCTTCGGGGAGGCGGAGCCGCCCGGCTTCGGGGAGACGGACGGGGTCTGGCAGCCCGGCTGCTTGGCCATGGCCTGGCCGAGTTCGCCGGCCTGCAGCTTGGCTACGGCGTCCTGGTCCATGTTCTGGATCTTGCCCAGGTTCTCGGAGACGACCTTCAGGCCGTCCGCGAACTTCTGCTGGTTGGCCGTGTCCAGGCTGTCGACCTGCTTCTTCAGGCCCTCGTACGCCACGGCGGTGGCGTTGAGCTCCTTGATCGCGTCCTGCTGGATCTTCTCGCCGTTGTCGACCGGCGGGGCGCCCGCGGACTCCACGGCCTTGGCCAGGGCGCGGTCGGCGGCGGCGATGTCGGCGAAGGCCTTCGAGTCGGCGGCCTTGATCGTGACGGGCTTGCTGTCCGCCGCCGTCGAGATGATCAGCTGGTTCGCGTCGGCGCGCTTCTGGATCTGGGGCTGTGCCTGGTCGCAGAACGTCTTGGCCCAGTCGTTGACCTTGTCGCCCTTGTCGTCACTGCACCCCGACAGCGCGAGCACCAGTACCGCGCAGCCGGACAACGTGGCCGCAAGATTCTTGTTCACCGGATCGGTCCCTTCCAAGGCTCTCGGCCCCGGAACATACACGCCGTACGGATGGCATCCACCGATCGTGGGACCGATTCATCCGATATTGCAGCCGTTTGCACCAAGGAGACAGGGGCGGACGTCACGTCAGAACACGCCCTCCGCCCCTTCCCTGACGCCATCTCACGCCACCGCCCGGCCGCGCCGCCCCTTCCCTGACGCCACCTCACGACCTCGCGCGCCACGCCGCCCCGTGCCGCCCATGCCGCCGCGCGCCCTCGTACGCGGGCGGGTCCCGACCCCGCCTACGGGATCACCGTGGCGTCCCGCGACGTCCCGTTCCGCTCCGCCGAACCGTCGTCCACGGCCACCGAACGCCGCTTGGAGACCCGGACCGCGCCGACCACGACCACGACCGCGAGGACGGCGACGAGCGCCCGCAGCCCGGCGCTGGCGTCGTCCCCGTAGCTGAACTGCACCACGGCGGGCGCGATCAGCAGCGCGACCAGGTTCATCACCTTCAGGAGCGGGTTGATCGCCGGGCCCGCGGTGTCCTTGAACGGGTCGCCGACCGTGTCGCCGATGACGGTCGCCTCATGGGCCGGACTGCCCTTGCCGCCGAAGTTCCCGTCCTCGACCAGCTTCTTCGCGTTGTCCCAGGCGCCACCGGAGTTGGCGAGGAAGACGGCCATCAGGGAGCCGGTGGCGATGGCCCCGGCGAGGTACGAGCCGAGCGCGCCGACGCCGAGCGAGAAGCCGACCGCGATCGGCGCGAGGACGGCGAGCAGTCCGGGCGTGGCGAGTTCGCGCAGCGCGTCCTTGGTGCAGATGTCGACGACCCGTCCGTACTCGGGCTGCTCCGTGTAGTTCATGATCCCGGGGTGCTCGCGGAACTGCCGCCGCACCTCGTAGACCACCGCGCCGGCCGACCGGGACACCGCGTTGATGGCGAGCCCGGAGAACAGGAAGACGACCGCGGCGCCGAGCACCATCCCGAAGAGGTTGTTGGGCTGGGAGATGTCCATGGACAGGTTCATCTCGGTCGCCTTCGCGCCCACTTCGGCGACCGAGGTGGCGATGGCGTCGCGGTACGAGCCGAAGAGCGCGGCGGCGGCGAGGACGGCGGTGGCGATAGCGATGCCCTTGGTGATCGCCTTGGTGGTGTTGCCGACGGCGTCGAGCTCGGTGAGGACCTGCGCGCCGGCACCTCGCACGTCGCCGGACATCTCGGCGATGCCCTGGGCGTTGTCGGAGACCGGCCCGAAGGTGTCCATGGCCACGATCACCCCGACCGTGGTGAGCAGCCCGCAGCCGGCGAGGGCGATGGCGAACAGCGCCAGCATGATGGAGGTGCCGCCGAGCAGGAACGCCCCGTAGACGGCGAGGCCGATCAGCAGCGCCGTGTAGACGGCGGACTCCAGGCCGAGGGAGACGCCGGCCAGGACGACGGTGGCGGGGCCGGTCAGGGAGGACTTCCCGATGTCCCGGACCGGGCGCCGGCGGGTCTCGGTGAAGTAGCCGGTGAGCTGCTGGATCAGCGCGGCCAGCACGATGCCGATGGCGACCGCGACCAGGGCGAGGACCCGCGGGTCGCCGCCGTGGGTGGGGATGCCGGGCTCGGTGACGCCCTCCAGGTCCGCGTAGGAGGACGGGAGGTAGACGAAGGCGGTGACGGCGACCAGGGCCAGCGAGATCAGCGCGGAGAGGAAGAAGCCCCGGTTGATGGCGGTCATGCCGCTGCGGTCGGTACGCCGCGGGGCGACGGCGAAGATGCCGATCATCGCGGTCACCACGCCGATCGCGGGCACCATCAGCGGGAAGGCGAGGCCGGCGTCGCCGAAGGCGGCCTTGCCGAGGATGAGGGCGGCGACGAGCGTCACGGCGTACGACTCGAAGAGGTCGGCGGCCATGCCGGCGCAGTCGCCGACGTTGTCGCCCACGTTGTCGGCGATGGTGGCGGCGTTGCGCGGGTCGTCCTCGGGGATGCCCTGCTCGACCTTGCCGACGAGGTCGGCGCCGACGTCGGCGGCCTTGGTGAAGATGCCGCCGCCGACCCGCATGAACATCGCGATGAGCGCGGCCCCGAGCCCGAAGCCCTCCAGCACCTTGGGCGCGTCGGCGGCGTAGACCAGCACGACGCAGGAGGCGCCGAGCAGGCCGAGGCCGACGGTGCACATGCCGACCACGCCACCCGTACGAAACGCGATCTTCATCGCCCGGTGCGCGACATCCGTCAGGTCCCGCTCCGGTTCCCCCGGTGCGGGCGTGGCCTCCCTGGCCGCCGCCGCGACCCGCACGTTCGCCCGGACGGCGAGCCGCATGCCGAGATATCCGGTGACCGCCGAGAAGAGCGCGCCCACCAGGAAGAACAGCGAGCGCCCGGCGCGCTGCGACCAGGTGTCGGCGGGCAGCAGGAACAGCAGGAAGAACACGACGACGGCGAAGACGCCGATGGTGCGCAGCTGCCGGGCGAGATAGGCGTTGGCGCCCTCCTGCACGGCCGCCGCGATCTTCCGCATGGATTCCGTGCCCTCGCCGGCCGCCAGCACCTGGCGGACCAGCAGCCGGGCCACGACCAGCGCCGCGAGCGCCACCACGGCGACGACGCCCACGATCACGCGGTTCTCCTGGGTGAGCACCGCGGCTGCGAGAACCGCCATTCCGTCCTCCTTGACGTCACGGGGTCAGGACAGAACGGATTCTATGGAGCTAAACCCACAGGAAACGGATATCCGCAGTGGTAATTCCCGAATACCTCACAAGTACGGCCGAACGGGGAATGCGGCGACGGCATGGGCGCGCGTCGCCGGTTCCGGGAAACGCGAAGAGGCCCTGCGGGGCAGGGCCTCTTCGTCCGGTCTGGGGGTCGCGGCCGGGATCATCCGGTCCTGGGACTCCGGCCGGATCAGGTGAACGCGGAGTCCGGGTTGGCCGGCCAGCTCATGCGGATGGTGCCGCCGTCCTCGCCGGCGCTCACCTCCACGTCGTCGACGAGTCCGCGGATCACCGCGAGACCCATCTCGTCCTCGCCGTCGGCGTCGTCGAAGTCCTCGGCCGGGGCGGTGTCGCGCGCGCCGGGCACGCCGACGGCGTCCGCGGCCGCCACGCCCGCACCGGGCACCTCGTCGCCGACCTCGATGGAGAAGGTCTTCTCCTCCTCGGTCAGCACGACCCGGACGGGGGTGGTGACACCGTTGCTCCGGTGCAGTCCGACCGCCCGGGAACACGCCTCGCCGACGGCGAGCCTGACCTCGTCGAGGACCGCCTCGTCGACCCCGGCCCGGCGGGCGACCGCGGCGGCCACGAGACGGGCCGTGCGGACGTGCTCGGGCTGAGCACTGAAGAGGAGTTCAACGGTGGCCATGCGATCCCCCTGGGGTTCTGGACGGCTACACGGGGCGAGGAGCTCGCGTCGGCCTCAGTCGGCCGCGTTGACGGCGTCCTCGACCGAGGTGTGGATGGGGAACACCTTGGTGAGTCCGGTGATCCGGAAGATCTTCAGAATGCGCTCCTGGTTGCAGACGAGACGCAGCGACCCCTCGTGGGCGCGCACCCGCTTCAGGCCGCCCACCAGCACGCCGAGGCCGGTCGAGTCGAGGAAGTCCACCCGCTCCATGTCGACAACCAGGTGGTAGCTGCCATCGTTCACCAACTCGACCAACTGCTCGCGCAGCTTGGGCGCGGTATACACATCAATCTCGCCACCGACCTCGACGACCGTGCGGTCGCCGGCCGGGCCGGGCACAGTGCGAGTCGACAGAGACAGGTCCACGGGTCCTCCAGCACCTAGCTATCGAGCGGCCGCCCCTCGGAACTCCCGTGCGGAGTCACGGGACGGAACGCCGGCCGCGATGGCATTCAATCACTTACCGACTGCCATGCACGACGCCTTGGAAGCATTGTCCGTCACGCCGGTGACACACTCGATGCCGATGGCCAAGAATCACCACCCCCGCCGACCCGCCGGGGAGACGGGCTACCGCCCCTCTCCAGGTCAGGTCCTCGACCGGCTCTCCGCAGGCGAGAGCCGGGCCTCGCGCATCACCCATACGGAGCATCTGCCCGCCCGGGAGGGCCGCCATGCCGTCTGGCCGCACCGCATTCGCGCGGAGGTGATCGACGCCATCCAGCGCGCCGGGATCGAGCACCCCTGGGCGCACCAGGCCGAAGCCGTCGAGCACGCCCTGGACGGCACCTCCGTGGTGATCGCCACAGGAACCGCCTCGGGCAAGTCGCTCGCCTATCTCACCCCCGTCCTGTCCACCCTCCTGGACGGCGCCGAGGCCGCCAACGGGCGCGGCGCCACCGCCCTATACCTGGCCCCCACCAAGGCCCTCGCCGCCGACCAGCGCCGTGCCGTACGGGAACTCGCCGCCCCGCTCGGCAACCGGATCCGGCCCGCCGTCTACGACGGCGACACGCCGGTCGAGGAGCGCGAGTGGGTCCGCCAGTACGCGAACTACGTGCTCACCAACCCCGACATGCTGCACCGGGGCATACTCCCGTCCCACCCCAGGTGGGCCTCCTTCCTGCGCTCCCTGCGCTACGTCGTCGTCGACGAGTGCCACACCTACCGGGGCGTCTTCGGCTCCCACGTCGCCCAGGTGCTGCGCCGCCTGCGCCGCGTCTGCGCCCGGTACGGCGCCGACCCCGTCTTCCTCCTCGCCTCGGCCACCTCCGCCGACCCGGCCCGCGCCGCCGCCCGCCTCACCGGCCTGCCCGTCACCGAGGTCTCCGACGACGCCTCCCCGCGCGGCGAACTGGTCTTCGCCCTGTGGGAGCCGCCGCTGACCGAGCTCCACGGCGAGCAGGGCGCCCCGGTCCGCCGCACCGCCACCGCCGAGACCGCCGACCTGCTGACCGACCTCACGGTCCAGGGCGTGCGCTCGGTCGCCTTCGTCCGCTCCCGGCGCGGCGCCGAGCTGATCGCGGTGATCGCCCAGGAACGCCTCGCCGAGGTCGACCGCTCCCTGGCCCGCCGGGTCGCCGCCTACCGGGGCGGCTACCTGCCCGAGGAGCGCCGCGCCCTGGAGCGCGCCCTGCACTCGGGCGAACTCCTCGGCCTGGCCGCCACGACCGCCCTGGAGCTGGGCGTGGACGTCTCGGGCCTGGACGCCGTCGTCATCGCCGGCTATCCCGGCACCCGCGCCTCCCTGTGGCAGCAGGCGGGCCGCGCCGGCCGGTCCGGGGAGGGCGCGCTGGCGATCCTCGTCGCCCGCGACGACCCGCTGGACACCTTCCTGGTCCACCACCCCGAGGCGATCTTCCAGCGCCCGGTCGAGTCGACCGTCCTGGACCCCGACAACCCCTACGTCCTCGCCCCCCATCTCTGCGCCGCCGCCGCCGAACTACCACTGACCGAGGCCGACCTGCCCCTCTTCGGCCCCGCCGTCCCCGACCTCCTCCCCCAGCTGGAATCGGCCGGCCTGCTGCGCCGCCGCTCCACCGGCTGGTACTGGACCCGCCGGGAACGGGCCGCCGACCTCACCGACATCCGGGGCGGCGGCGGCAGCCCCGTACGGATCGTCGAGACCGGCACCGGCCGGCTCCTCGGCACCGTCGACGAGGCCGCCTCCCACGCCTCCGTCCACGAGGGCGCCGTCCATCTCCACCAGGGCCGCACCTATCTGGTCCGCGAGCTCGACCTGAAGGACTCCGTGGCCCTCGTCGAGGAGGCGAGCCCGCCCTACTCGACCACCGCCCGCGACACCACCTCCATCTCCGTCCTGTCGACCGACACCGAGGTCCCCTGGGGAGCCGGGCGCCTCTGCTTCGGCTCCGTCGAGGTCACCAACCAGGTCGTCTCCTTCCTCCGCCGCCGCCTGATCACCGGCGAGGTGCTCGGCGAGACCAAGCTGGACCTGCCGCCCCGCACCCTGCGCACCCGCGCCGTGTGGTGGACGGTCACCGAGGACCAGCTCGACGCCGCCCGGATCGGTCCGGAGATCCTCGGCGGCGCCCTGCACGCCGCCGAACACGCCTCCATCGGCATGCTGCCGCTCTTCGCCACCTGCGACCGCTGGGACATCGGCGGCGTCTCCGTGCCGCTCCACCCCGACACGCTGCTCCCGACCGTCTTCGTCTACGACGGCCACCCCGGCGGCGCCGGCTTCGCCGAACGCGCCTTCCACACCGCCCGCGCCTGGCTGACCGCGACCCGGGAAGCCATCGCCTCCTGCGAATGCGACTCCGGCTGCCCCTCCTGCATCCAGTCCCCCAAGTGCGGCAACGGCAACGACCCCCTCCACAAACGAGGCGCGGTCCGACTGCTCACGGAACTGCTGCGGGAGGCTCGGGAGCCTGAGGGGGCGGACGCGGGGGCCTCGCCCTCGTCCGAGGCCACGTAAGGCCCGGTAGCGGGGCGTCTGGAGGCCCGCGGGGCGTAAGGCCCGGTAGCGGGGCGTCTGGGGGCCCGCGGGGCGCAAGGCCCGGCAGCGGGGCGCCTGGAGGCCCTCGGGGCGTAAGGCCCGGCAGCGGGGCCTGGAGGCCCGCGGGGCCCGGTGGGCCCGCTCGGGAGGCGACCTCGGGGGACCACGGGCCCACCGAGACGCGGGCGGTGACGTCCGCGATGTCCTCGCGCACCCGGCACCGGACCACGTCGGCGCCCTGTGCCGCCGCCACCCGCGTCGCGGCCGCGCACGCGTCCTCCTCGCCCCACAGCGCCCGGTCGGCCGCCGCGAGGGCCGCCAGGTCGGCCGCACCGCCCGCCCGGTGCCGGGCGGCCACCGCCTGGCCCAGCGCGAGCACCGCCCCGAACACCACGCACAGGGCGCAGGCCGCGAACGCCGTCCACACGGTCGCCGCTCCCCGGTCGTCGCCGCCCCTCATGGCACCGCCACCCCCACCGTGTCCTCGGCGAGCGCCGCCGCGCCGGCCCGCAGGGTCAGCCCCAGGCCGCCCGGGCCGGGCGCCGACGCCTCCACCGTCACCCGCCACAGCTCGCCCGACCGCTCGACGGTGACCCTGGCCCCGTCCGGCGCGGCGGCCCGCGCCGCCGCCTCCGCCGCGGCCACCGGCTCGGAACGGGCGACCGCCCGCGCCCCTGCCCTGGCCGCGTCCACGCACCGAATCTGCGCTCCGGCCGCGCCCAGCCCCCACAGCAGGGCTGCCGTGAACAGCACCAGGGCGGGCAGCGCGACCGCGGTCTCCGCGGTCACCGAACCCCGGTCAGAACGGCGCATCGAGGGCCTTCCCGATCACCGACTCCAGGGCTTTGGTGACCGCCCCGCTGGTGAGCACCTTGTAGAGCACGGCCGCGAACGCCGCCGCGGCGATCGTGCCCATCGCGTACTCCGTCGTGCTCATGCCCGCGTCCCCGCGCACCGCCGTCCGCCGGACCCGCCACCAGCCATGGAGCACCGCCCTGAACGTGCCGACCTTCACCAGGTCCACCGCCCGCCCCGTCATCGTCCGAGTCGCCGTCCGCATCGCGTCCATCGCCTTCTCCCTCCTCGCGTTCACAGCCGTCACGGCCTCCATGGCCGTGGTCATCACGTGCAAGGCCGCCACGGCCCTCGTCTTCGTCATCCCGGCTCCCCCTCGTCCTGGTCCTCGTCCTGGTCCTCGTCCTCGTCGCGCCATTCGTCCTCCCGTGGTCCCGCCGTCCTGCCGTGCTGCCGTCTGCCGTCTCTTCGTCCCGTCGTCCCGGCTTCTCGTCGCGCCCGCTCACCCGCCACCGAGCAGCCCGGTGGCCAGGCCGATGACCACCGGGGCCACTCCGACCGCCAGGAAGGCGGGCAGGAAGCAGAGCCCCACCGGTGCGGTGATCAGCACCTGTGCCCGCTGCGCGCGGGCCGCCGCCGCTCGGGCGCGGGCCGCTCGCAGGCTCTCGGCGTGCCGGGCCACCGCGTCGGCCGCGGGTGCCCCGGAGGAGGCGGCCCGCTCCAGGCATCTGGCCAGTCCCTCCGCGCCCGGTATCGCGCCGAACCTCCGCCACACCTCGGCCGGTTCGCCGCCGAGTCGCAGCTCGGCCGCCGTACGGATCAGGCGTTCGCCGACCGGTCCGCCCAGGGACCGGCCGACCGCCTCCGCCGATTCCCCGGGTCCGGCGCCGGCCGAGGCGCAGGCCGCCAACAGGTCGGCGGCCAGCGGGAGCTGACGGATGATCTCCTGGTCGTCCGGTGCCGTGCCCGAGGCACGCCGGGCCCTCAGCCACCGCAGGGTCCAGGCCGTGGCGGCCCCGGCCGCCAGGCCGGGCAGCCCGCCGATCAGCACCCATCCGCCGACACCCGCCGCGCAGGGAACGGCCCAGGCCCGCAACCGGGGCGGCAGGGACCGGCGGGGGGACCGCACCGGTGCCGGTGCGGCCGGGAGCAGGGCCTCGACGCGGCGGCGCAGGCGCCGGTGGCGGCGTCGGTCGGCCACGAGACTCACCGCCCAGGCCAGGGCGCACAGCGCTCCGAGTGCCGTCGTCATGGGCGCTCCCCTCGCCGCACGATCCGGGCCGCCCACCACAGCCCCAGGGCTTCGAGGGCGCCGCCGACGGCCAGGCAGCCGAGGCCCGCCGGGGTGTGCAGCAGCACCCGCAGAGGGCGTGCGCCGAGCGCGGCTCCGAGGCCGAGTCCGGCGACCGGAAGCACCGCGAGGACCGCGACCGTCGCCCAGGCCCCGGCCAACTGGGCGCGCAGCCGCTCCCGCTGGTCCCGGTGGGCGCGCAGGGCCGCCTCCAGGCGGTCGAGCCCGGCGGCCAGGCCCGCGCCGCCGTCGACGGCGACCTGCCAGCAGGCCGCCATCCCGGCGAGCCCGTCGGCGCCGTCCCGCCGTGCCGCCCGGCGCAGCGCCTCGGGGACGTCCCCGCCGAACCGGGCCGCCGCCAGGACCGCCGCCTCCTGCCCGCCGAGCGCCCCGGTCGTGCGGGCCGCGAACGCGAGGGCCTGGGCGGGCTGCCAGCCGGCTCTCAGCTCGCCCGCGACGGCCCCGCACAGGGCCACCACGCCGTCGCCTCGGGCCTCCCGCTCGCGCCGGGCCCGGGCCGCCCGCAGCCGGCGGCCCACCAGGGGCACCGCCACCGCGCCCGCGAGCAGCGGCAGCAACGAGGCTCCCAGCAGGGCGAGGAGCGCCGCCACGGGCAGACACAGCCACTCCGGCCGCCGCCGGGCGGCATCCCGCCACCGCCGGAAGGCCGTCGGCCAGGAGGCCGCTCCTCCGCCCGGCACCGCGAGGACCGTCCTCGCCCGGCGGAGCGCCCGCTCGCGCTCGGCCGTCCACCAGAGCGCGCCGCCCGCGCACAGCACCGCCGCTCCCTGCGCGGCGGCTCCGCCCGCGATCCCCGTCGTGATGGGTGTCATGGGCGCCCCTCCTCCCCCGTCATGGCTCCTCCGATCAGCGAGCGCAGCCGTTCCCAGCCCCGCTCCCGTGCGAAGCCCTCCGCTTCCCAGCGCAGCGCGGGCACGGTCACGACCAGCCCCTCCCGGTCGCGTGCGAGGACGTGTACCTCGGCGACGCGCCGCAGGCCCGAGCGGTCCCGCACCAGGTGCAGCACCGCCGAGAGTCCGGCGCCCAACTGGCTGTGCAGGGCGGCCCGGTCGAGTCCGGCCGCCGTGCCGAGGGCCTCCAGGCGGGCGGGGACGTCGGCCGCCGTGTTGGCGTGGACGGTCCCGCAGCCGCCTTCGTGGCCCGTGTTGAGGGCGGCCAGCAGGTCGACCGCCTCGGGGCCTCTGACCTCGCCGACCACCAGTCGGTCCGGCCGCATCCGCAGCGCCTGCCGCACCAGGTCCCGCAGGGTCACGGAACCGGCGCCCTCCTGGTTGGGCGGGCGGGCCTCCAGGCGCACGACGTGCGGGTGGTCGGGGCGCAGTTCGGCCGAGTCCTCGGCGATGACGATCCGCTCCCGCTCGCCCACGAGGCCGAGGAGGGTGGACAGCAGGGTGGTCTTGCCCGATCCGGTGCCGCCGCTGACGAGGAAGGAGACGCGGGCCTCGACGAGCGCCCGCAGCAGGGGCGCGCCGCCGGGCGGGACGGTGCCGGCCTCCGCGAGCTCCGTCACGGAGAAGGCCCTCGGCCGCACGACCCGCAGCGACAGGCAGGTCGAGCCGACCGCGACCGGCGGCAGGACGGCGTGCATCCGGGTGCCGTCCGGCAGGCGCGCGTCCACCCAGGGCCTGGCGTCGTCGAGGCGGCGTCCCGCGACCGCCGCGAGCCGCTGCGCGAGGCGCCGGACGGCCGCCGCGTCGGGGAAGGTGACCCTCGTCGGTTCGAGGCCCGCGCCCCGGTCCACCCAGACGCGGTCGGGTGCCGAGACCAGCACGTCGGTGACGCGCGGGTCGGCGAGCAGTGGCTCCAACGGGCCGGTGCCGACCAGTTCGCTGCGCAGCTCCTCCGCCGTGCCGAGCACTTCGGCGTCCCCGAGCAGGCGCCCCTGGGCCCGGAGCGCGGCGGCGACGCGGGCCGGGGTCGGCTCGGCGCCGCTCTCGGCGAGCCGCTGCCGCACGGCGTCGAGCAGCCCCGCCCCGCTCATGAGGCACGCTCCGGCACGAGGGCCCGCTCCCAGAAGGCGGTGCAGAAGCGGGCGAGCCCGCCCCGGGCGTCGGCGCCGGGCGGTGGATCGCCGTCCCGGGCCGCCGAGAGTCCGGGGTCGTAAGGGAGTTCGCCCGCGAGGGGCAGGCGCAGGGCGTCGGCGATCCAGCGCTCATCGAGTCCGGGCGCGTACGGTCCGCGGACCACCGCGCGCAGGTCGCGCAGCACCATCCCGACCGTGGAGGCCACCCGGTGCGCGGCGGCCACCGCCCGCAACTCGCCCGGGACCAGGAGCAGTCCGAGGTCGAGCTGGGCGAGGGCCTCGGCGACCGCGCCGTCGACCCGGCGGGGCAGGTCGACCACGACCACTCCGCCGCGCCTGCGGGCCGCGGCGAGCACCGAGCGCATGGCCGCGGGCGGCACGACCACCGAGTCGCCCCGGTCCCAGCTGAGGACGCGGAGCCCCCGGACCGAGGGCAGCGACTCCTCCAGGGCCCCGCCGGCCACCCGTCCCTTCGAGGCGGCGAAGTCGGGCCAGCGCCGCCCTTCGGCCCGCTCCCCGCCGAGCAGCACGTCCAGTCCGCCGCCGAGCGGGTCGCCGTCGACAAGCAGGGTGCGCCGTCCGGCCCGGGCGGCGGCGAGCGCGAGGGCGCAGGCGAGGGTGGAGGCTCCCGCGCCGCCCCGCCCGCCGATGACGCCGACGGTCAGCGCCTGCCTGCCGACGCCCTCGGCCGCGTCGGCGATCCGGTCGACGAGCCGGGTCTCGTCACCGGGCAGGGTCAGCACGTCGTCCGCGCCGAGCTCGACGGCGCGCCGCCATACGCCCGGGTCGTCGGGGTCGCGGCCGACGAGCAGGACACCGGGCCGGCGGGTGGCGCCGCGGCACCGGGCGGCGGCGTCGTCGCCGACGAGGACGAGCGGCGGGTCGGTCCAGCCCCCGCCGCGCTCGGGCACCGTGTGGTGCACCTCGGCGTCGGCGCCGGCCGCGGCGCACAGCCGCAGCAGGTCATCGAGGAGCGCGAGGTCCTCGGTCACGATCAGCGGCCTGGGCGGCCTGGCTCCTCCACCGTCCGGGCCCGGCCCACGCCGCCCGCCGCCACCGCCGGCCCGTCCGCCCTCGTCCCTGTCCGCACCCGGGCCCGAACCCGAACCCGCGTTCTCCGGCGTTCCGGAAGCCTTCGATCCCTCCACGGCAGCCACCCCTCACGTGATTCCTGCGGTCCGCGAACTTCGCGACCGGAATCACCGTGGCGCCGACTCGGAAATCATGTGGATCTTGCTCGAAAACTGTGGATAAGCCAGGGGTTGTGAATAACTTCGTCACCCGAACCGGGACTGCCCGGAGAGCAGCGCGACGACTACGCTGAGTAGCGAAATCGGGGGGCACTCGTCCGCCCGGCTCTCAGGGGATCCAGGACGAAAGGAGGCGCGAAAGTAGTGGAACATCGGACGAAAACGCGTCCGGACATGCGACGACCCCCGCCGGGGGGGAGAGCGGGGGTCGTCTTTCCGGCCGACTCGGGGGGGGAGGAGCCGGACCGGGTTAGCACGGTCGCGAACGATCCGTGACTTCCATGGTGTACCCGAGAGCCTTCTCAGGCAAACCCACGCGCCCCAGCGTACGCCGAATGGCGGGCACCTATGCTCGGGCTCGTGGAAAACCACTCGATGCCGCGCGCAGCCGCCTTCTTTGACCTGGACAAGACGGTCATTGCGAAGTCCTCGACGCTGACCTTCAGCAAGTCCTTCTACCGTGGCGGACTGATCAGTCGCCGTGCCGCGCTGCGGACGGCGTACATCCAGTTCGTGTTCCTGGTGGGCGGAGCCGATCACGACCAGATGGAGCGGATGCGCGAATACCTTTCCGCGCTCTGCAAAGGCTGGAACGTCGCGCAGGTCAAGGAGCTCGTCGCCGAGACCCTGCACGATCTGATCGACCCGATCATCTACGACGAGGCGGCCTCCCTCATCGAGAGCCATCACGCCGCCGGGCGCGATGTCGTGATCGTCTCGACCTCGGGCGCGGAGGTGGTCGAGCCGATCGGGGAGATGCTGGGCGCCGACCGGGTGGTCGCCACCCGGATGGTGGTCGGCGACGACGGCTGCTTCACCGGCGAGGTGGAGTACTACGCGTACGGCCCGACGAAGGCCGAGGCGGTGCGCGAGCTCGCGGAGTCCGAGGGATACGACCTCTCGCGCTGTTTCGCCTACAGCGACTCGGCGACCGATCTGCCGATGCTGGAGGCGGTGGGTCACCCGTACGCCGTGAATCCCGACCGGACCCTGCGGCGCGAGGCGACCGCCCGGGACTGGCCGGTGCTCTCCTTCGACAAGCCGGTCCGACTCAAGCAGCGTCTGCCGGAATTCCGCATGCCGCCCCGGCCGGCGCTGGTCGCCGCGGCGGCGGTGGGAGCGGCCGCGGCCACCGCGGGCCTCGTCTGGTACGCCAGCCGTCGCAGACAGGCCGCACTCGCCCAGGCGGCGAATATCGCCAAGGCGGCCGGGACCACGGGACTTGCCGATCGCTTTGCCCGGATTTGAGACGAAGGCAAAGAAGCGGAGCCAGGACTTTCGCTTCCTCCCGGACAGGAGTAGAAAGGAATCAGGCCCGCGAGACCTAGGACATCCGAGAGGATCACCTGTTGAGCATCACGGCCCCACGGACCTAAGCATGGAAACCTGGCACCCACGCGACGTCGACCCTTCGATTAAGGGCCAGCCGCACCAGGCGATGGGCAAAGTTCCCCGCCTGATGGGCACATATCGAGGACGCTTGGTAACTGGGTAGACGTGCCAGCGGCGGTACCGCTCCTTGGTACCGCCGCAACCCATGTTCCGGGCCGGACGAGGCCCGATCAGTTCCCGATCAGGCCGCGCCGCGCTGCAGCGCCTCGCAGACGGCCGTCGACTCCCGGACTCCCAGCTCCACCGAGCGCCCGCAGTGCGCGATCCAGGCGCCCACGCCCTCCGGGGTGCCGGACAGGTAGCCCTCGAAGGCGGCGACGTAGGCCGCCCGGCCCTGCTCCGCGTGGCCGACCTCGGCCGGGCAGATCGCCTTCGGGTCGAGCCCGCTGCCGACCAGCACGATCCGCTCGGCGGCCCGCGCGATCAGGCCGTTGTGCGAGGCGAAGGGGCGCAGCGCGAGCAGTTCGCCGTGCACCACGGCGGCCGTGACCAGGGCCGGGGCGTTGCCGCCCGCGATGATCAGGTCCGCGAGGCCGTCGAGCCGTCCCGAGACCTCGGCCGGGTCCGGCAGCGGCGCCTCGATCAGCGGCTCGACGACCGGTTCGCCCGCCTGACGCGGCCGGCCGGTCGTGTCGCGCGGGTCGCCCTCGGCGACCAGGTGCAGCCGGGCGAGGACCCGCAGCGGCGACTGCCGCCAGATGGACAGCAGCTGGCCGCACTCGGCGCCGAGCCGGAGGGCGGCGCCGACCGTGCGGGCCTCGTCGTCGCCGCTGAAGTCGGTGCGCCGGCGGACCTCTTCGAGGGCCCAGTCGGCGCCCGAGAGGGCGGCCGAGCCGCGCGCGCCGCGCAGGGCGGCCTCGCCGGTGATCTCGTTGCTGCGGCGGCGCATCACACGGTGGCCGTAGACCCGGTCGACGGCCTTGCGTACGGAGTCCACCGAGTCGGCGACGCCCGGCAGGGAGCCGAGGGCGGCCAGGGGGTCAGAGGCGTGCGTACTCATAAGTAGGGAGGCTACGCGCCCGGGGCGGCCGCCCCACCTTGGAGTGGTCTTCTTCACGCACCTCGACCACGGGGTGCGATGAACCCACTACCCTAGGTGAACATGAAGATCGCTTTCGTGGGGAAGGGCGGCAGCGGCAAGACCACGCTGTCCTCGCTCTTCATCCGACACCTCGCCGCCGCCGGAGCCCCGGTCGTCGCGGTGGACGCCGACATCAACCAGCACCTCGGAGCGGCGCTCGGCCTCTCCGACGAGGAGGCCGCCGCGCTGCCCGCCATGGGCGCGCACCTGCCGCTGATCAAGGAGTACCTGCGGGGCTCCAATCCGCGGATCGCCTCACCCGACACGATGATCAAGACGACTCCTCCCGGGGAGGGTTCGCGGCTGCTCCGGGTCCGCGAGGAGAACCCCGTCTACGAGGCCTGCGCCCGGTCCGTCGCGCTCGACGACGGCGGGATCCGGCTGATGGCGACCGGCCCGTTCACGGAGTCGGACCTCGGGGTGGCCTGCTACCA
Organism: Streptomyces sp. NPDC093111; assembly: GCF_040683955.1. Lineage (NCBI taxonomy): Bacteria > Bacillati > Actinomycetota > Actinomycetes > Kitasatosporales > Streptomycetaceae > Streptomyces > Streptomyces sp. NPDC093111. Next base: position 188,627 of record NZ_JBFBNW010000004.1, read on the forward strand.
CTCGAAGGTCGGCGCGGTGGAACTGTGCCTGAACCACCTGGTGGACGGGGCCGACGAGTACGTGGTCGTCGACATGACCGCCGGCTCGGACTCGTTCGCCTCGGGCATGTTCACCCGCTTCGACATGACCTTCCTGGTCGCCGAGCCGACCCGCAAGGGCGTCTCCGTCTACCGCCAGTACAAGGAGTACGCGCGGGACTTCGGCGTCGCGCTGCGCGTGATCGGCAACAAGGTGCAGGGCGCGGACGACGTGGAGTTCCTGCGTGCCGAGGTCGGCGACGACCTGCTGGTGACGGTCGGCCACTCCGACTGGGTCCGCGCCATGGAGAAGGGCCGCCCGCCCCGCTTCGAGCTCCTGGAGGCCACCAACCGCATGGCCCTCCAGGCCCTCCAGAACACGGCGGACGACTCGTACGCCCAGCGCGACTGGGAGCGCTACACGCGCCAGATGGTCCACTTCCACCTGAAGAACGCGGAGAGCTGGGGCAACGCCAAGACCGGGGCCGACCTGGCGGCGCAGGTCGACCCCGGGTTCGTACTCGGCGAACAGCCGGCCGTGCCGCAGCCGAGCTGACGTCGGTCCGAAGGGCTCAGTGCCGGGCAGCCGGCTTGACCGCTGCCGGGGCGCCCGCGGGGGCGGCCGGCTGGGGGGCCAGGAAGGCCTTCCAGCCGGCCGGCGGGGCCTCGCCGACCTTCAGGGTGCGCATCTTGGCGACGACGTCCGGGTCCTGGGCGTCGAGCCAGTCGGCGAGCTGGCGGAAGGAGACGCACTTGACGTCCTTCTGCACGCAGACCGTGGCGATCGTGTCCTCGATGGCGCGCATGTAGGTGCCGCCGTTCCAGGACTCGAAGTGGTTGCCGATGATCAGCGGCGCCCTGTTGCCCCGGTACGAGCGCTCGAAGGCCTGCACGAGGCCGTCACGCATCTGGTTGCCCCAGTACTCGTGCTGGGACGGGTCGCCCTGCGTCGTACCGGACTGGTTGACGAGGAAGTTGTAGTCCATCGAGAGCGTCTGGAAGGCGCGGCCCGGGACCGGGACGAGCTGCATCGACAGGTCCCACAGGCCCACGTCCTTCTTGGGCCAGATCTGGTCGTTGACGCCGCTCGTGTCGTAGCGGAAGCCCATCTGGGCCGCTGCCTGGACGAAGTTCTTGCGGCCCTCCAGGCAGGGGGTGCGGGCGCCGACGAGCTCCTTGTCGTAGTCGAACGGGAGCGGCTTCTCGCCCTTCAGTCCGGCGTTCGTCTTCCAGTTCTTCACGAAGGACTTGGCCTGGTTGATCTCGCTCTTCCACTCCTCGACCGACCAGGTGCCCACGCCCCCGTCCTTGCCGCAGAAGTGCCCGTTGAAGTGCGTGCCGACCTCGTTGCCCTCCTCCCAGGCGCCGCGCAGCTCGCGCACGGTGTCGCGGATGCCCTGGACGTCGTTGAAGCCGATGTCGGAGCGGCCCGCGGAGTGCTGCGGCGGGTCGTACATCTCGCGCTTGGACTCGGGCAGCAGGTACACGCCGCTGAGGAAGTACGTCATCGCCGCGCCGTACTGCTTGCCCACCTTGCGGAAGTGGGAGAAGAGCTTCTGGCTGTCCTCGCCGGCACCGTCCCAGGAGAACACCACGAACTGCGGCGGCTCCTGACCCGGCTTCAGGCGCTGCCAGACCGGCTGGTTCGGCTGCCGGCCGGTGAAGGCGGTGGAGCCGTCGCCGATCAGCCGCACCGCGCTCTGCGGGGCCGCGGCCGGCTCCTTCTTGACCCCCGCACCGCCCTGCCCGCCCTGGTGGGCCGTGCCGCCGGAGCCCGAACAGCCGGCGAGCCCGGCGGTCAGGGCGACGGCGAGGGCGCCGACGGCGAGCGTCCTCCTCGGCGTACGGACAGGGTCTCTTCTCCGCGCGGCTGACATCCGCCCACCTCTCCTCGGATCCTCGGATTTCCCTACAAGCGGCGTCAACGTCGCACCCGAGCAGCCGAGGAGCGTCAACGACAAGCGGCATCACTACGTTCTGTCACTAGATCCAGTGATTCCTTGCCCTATTTGCCCTGAAAATAATGCCGGATTCTTTACTCTCCATTACCATCCATTTACCGAGCGTCATCCAGCGTTCAGCTCGGTGTCCCGCCGCTGCACCCCGCACGAGCCGCGACCGCGCTGCCCCGGAGGAGACGGGAACATGACCCTCTACCCCCCTGCCCGAACGACCACGACGACCCGGCCCCGCGTCCAGCGTCCGCACGGACCGCCGGACGGCCCGCCACGCCGCTTCCGCATCGCGGGCGCCGACCTCTCCGCCTCGATCGCCGTCTTCCTGATCGCCCTGCCGCTCTCGCTCGGCATCGCCCTCGCCACCGGGGCCCCGCTCCAGGCCGGGCTCGTGGCCGCCGCCGTCGGCGGCATCGTCGCCGGACGCCTCGGCGGCTCACCCCTCCAGGTCAGCGGCCCCGCCGCCGGACTGACCGTGGTCACCGCCGAGCTGATCCAGCGCTACGGCTGGCGCACCACCTGCGCCATCACCGTCCTCGCCGGACTCGCCCAACTCGGGCTCGCCGCCCTTCGGGTGGCCCGTTCCGCACTCGCCGTCTCCCCCGCCATCGTGCACGGGATGCTCGCGGGCATCGGCGTCACCATCGCCCTCGCGCAGCTGCACATCGTGCTCGGCGGCACCCCCCAGAGCTCCACCCTGGCCAACGCCCTCGGCCTGCCCGCCCAGCTGGCGGGCGCGTCCGCCGCCGCGCTCGCCGTCAGCGGCCTCACCATCGCCCTGCTGCTGCTCTGGCCCCGCCTGCCCGGCCGTACGGGACGGCTGCTGCGCAAGGTGCCCGCCGCGCTCGCCGCGGTGGCCGCCGCCACGGCGCTCGCCGCGCTCGCCGGGCTCGGCGTGCCCCGGGTCGACCTGCCGTCCTGGAGCAGCCACGCCCTGCCCGGGCTGCCGGAGGGCCCGGTCCTCGGCATCGCGGCCGGGGTGCTGACCATCACGCTCGTCACCAGCGTGCAGTCGCTGCTGTCCGCGGTCGCCGTCGACAAGCTGGCGGCGAAGCGCGCCACCGGCACCGGCACCGCCACCACCGCCCCGCGCTCCCGGCTCGACCGCGAACTCGCGGGCCAGGGCGCGGCGAACATGGTCTCGGGGGCGCTCGGCGGCCTGCCGGTCGCCGGGGTCGCGGTGCGCAGCGTGGCGAACGTGTCGGCGGGAGCGGTCAGCCGCAACTCCTCGATACTGCACGGTCTGTGGATCGTGCTCGCCGCCCTGCTGCTCGTCCCCGTCCTGGACCTCATCCCACTGCCGGCGCTGGCCGCGCTGGTGATGGTCGTCGGCGTCCAGATGGTCAGCATCACCCACATCCGCACGGTCACCCGTCATCGTGAAGTCCTGGTGTACGCGGTGACGCTGGCCGGCGTGGTGTTCGTCGGCATCCTGGAGGGCGTGGCCCTCGGCATCGCGGTCGCGGTCGCCGTCGCCATGCACCGCCTCGCCCGGACCCGGATCACCCGGGAGGAGCGGGACGGGCGGCAGGTGGTGCGCATCCGGGGCCAGTTGACCTTCCTCGCGGTGCCCCGGCTGAGCCGGGCCCTGCACCAGATCCCGCCGGGCGCCGACGCGGTGGTGGAGCTGGACGGCTCGTTCATGGACCACGCGGCGTTCGAGACGCTGCACGACTGGCAGGCGAGCCACCTCGCCCACGGCGGCACGGTGGAGACGACCGGCCCCGGCGGCGGCCGGATCGCCGAGCCCGCGCCGGCCGGCCGGTCCGCCACGGACCCCGGCGCCGAGGCGGCCGACGGACAGGACGCCGGGAGCTCCTCGGCCCGCTCCGGCTCGCACGCGGCGGGCGGCCACTCCTGCTGCCACCCCTGGACGCCCTGGCGCAACCACCAGTGCGGCGAGCGGCCGCCTGACGACGAGACCGGCGGGACCACGGGGCAGCGGCTGGCCAGCGGCATCGGCGCGTTCCAGCGGAACACGGCCCCGCGGGTCCGTGACGAGCTGGCCCGGCTGGCCCGGGAGGGCCAGCGCCCCTCGCAGCTCTTCCTGACCTGCGCCGACTCCCGCCTGGTCACCAGCATGATCACCTCCAGTGGCCCGGGCGACCTGTTCACCGTGCGCAACGTGGGCAATCTGGTGCCACTGCCCGGCGAGGAGAGCGGCGACGACTCCGTGGCGGCGGCGATCGAGTACGCGGTGGAGGTGCTGCGGGTCGAGTCGATCACGGTCTGCGGGCACTCCGGCTGCGGCGCGATGCAGGCCCTGCTGAACAGCCGGGCGGACGACCCGCCGAGCCCGCTGCGCCGCTGGCTGCGGCACGGCCTGCCGAGCCTGGAGCGGATGGCGAGCCGCCGCCACGCCTGGGCGCGGATCTCGGGGCGGCTGCCGGCCGACGCGGTCGAGCAGCTGTGCCTGACCAACGTGGTGCAGCAGTTGGAGCACCTGCGGGCGTACGAGCCGGTGGCGCGGCGGCTCGCCGACGGGACGCTGACCCTGCACGGGATGTACTTCCACGTGGGCGAGGCCCAGGCGTATCTGCTGGCCGGTACGGACGAGGTGCACAGCTACGACGACGTGTTCAACCAGGTGCTGCCGGGGGCCGCTTCGCGGGCCCATCCCCGGGAGCCAGCCCGCGCGTCCTGAACCATTCGTTCCGTTCCCGCGTGACAGTGTGTGGCCCCCGTTCCCCTCCGCTCGGGGAACGGGGGCCACCTCCACGTGTCGCCTCACAGGTCTAAACCAATTACCCGGATGCTCTTGTCACCCGGGCATCCGCCTGATGAGCTATGACACGGGACACACAGGCACATAGGGACGCCCTGGGAAAGGGAGATGTCGTGAGCAACGAATCCTTGGCCAATCTGCTCAAGGAAGAGCGCCGCTTCGCGCCGCCGGCCGCGCTGGCCGCGGACGCCAACGTGACGGCGGAGGCGTACGAGCAGGCCAAGGCGGACAGGCTGGGTTTCTGGGCCGAGCAGGCCAAGCGGCTCTCCTGGGCCACCGAGCCGACCGAGACCCTCGACTGGTCGAACCCGCCGTTCGCCAAGTGGTTCGCCGACGGCGAGCTCAACGTCGCGTACAACTGCGTCGACCGCCATGTCGAGGCCGGCAACGGCGACCGCGTCGCCATCCACTTCGAGGGCGAGCCCGGCGACAGCCGCTCCCTCACCTACGCCGAGCTCAAGGACGAGGTCTCCCGGGCCGCGAACGCGCTGACCGAACTGGGCGTCCGCAAGGGCGACCGGGTCGCGGTCTACCTGCCGATGATCCCCGAGGCGGCCGTCACGATGCTGGCCTGCGCCCGCATCGGCGCCGCGCACTCGGTCGTCTTCGGCGGCTTCTCGGCCGACGCCGTCGCCTCCCGCATCCAGGACGCCGACGCCAAGCTGGTCGTCACCGCCGACGGCGGCTACCGCCGCGGCAAGCCCTCCGCGCTGAAGCCGGCGATCGACGAGGCCGTGGCCCGCTGCCCGCAGGTCGAGCACGTCCTCGTGGTCCGCCGCACCGGCCAGGAGACCGACTTCACCGAGGGCCGGGACGTCTGGTGGGACGACATCGTCGCCCGCCAGTCCGCCGAGCACACCCCGGAGGCCTTCCCGGCGGAGCACCCGCTCTTCATCCTCTACACCTCCGGCACGACCGGGAAGCCGAAGGGCATCCTGCACACCTCCGGCGGCTACCTCACGCAGGCCGCGTACACCCACCACGCGGTCTTCGACCTCAAGCCGGAGACCGACGTCTACTGGTGCACGGCCGACATCGGCTGGGTCACCGGCCACTCGTACATCGTGTACGGCCCGCTGGCCAACGGCGCCACCCAGGTCATGTACGAGGGCACCCCGGACACCCCGCACCAGGGGCGCCTGTGGGAGATCATCCAGAAGTACAAGGTCAGCATCTTCTACACGGCGCCGACCGCCATCCGGATGTTCATGAAGTGGGGCGACGACATCCCCGCCAAGTACGACCTGTCGTCGCTGCGCGTCCTCGGTTCCGTCGGCGAGCCGATCAACCCCGAGGCGTGGATGTGGTACCGGAAGCACATCGGTGCCGACAACTGCCCGATCGTGGACACCTGGTGGCAGACCGAGACCGGCGCGATGATGATCGCGCCGCTGCCCGGCGTCACGGAGACCAAGCCCGGCTCCGCCCAGCGCGCGCTGCCCGGCATCTCCGCCACCGTCGTCGACGACGAGGCGAACGAGGTCCCGGACGGCGGCGGCGGCTACCTGGTCCTCACCGAGCCGTGGCCGTCGATGCTCCGCACCATCTGGGGCGACGACCAGCGGTACATCGACACCTACTGGTCCCGCTTCGAGGGCCGGTACTTCGCGGGCGACGGCGCGAAGAAGGACGAGGACGGCGACATCTGGCTGCTCGGCCGGGTCGACGACGTCATGCTCGTCTCGGGCCACAACATCTCCACCACCGAGGTCGAGTCCGCGCTGGTCTCCCACCCGGCCGTTGCCGAGGCCGCCGTGGTCGGCGCCGCCGACGAGACGACCGGCCAGGCCATCGTCGCCTTCGTGATCCTGCGCGGCACGGCGAGCGAGGACGACGCCCTCGTCGCCGACCTGCGCAACCACGTCGGCAAGACCCTCGGCCCGATCGCCAAGCCGAAGCGCGTCCTGCCGGTGGCCGAGCTGCCGAAGACCCGCTCGGGCAAGATCATGCGCCGACTGCTGCGGGACGTCGCCGAGAACCGTGAGCTGGGCGACGTCACCACGCTGACGGACTCCTCGGTCATGGCCCTCATCCAGACCAAGCTCCCGGCCTCCTCCAGCGAGGACTGAGCCCCCGGCAACCGCCCGAAGGCGCCCGCCCCGCACCCCGCGGGGCGGGCGCCTTCGCGTTGTCCACAGGCCCGGAGAACCGTTGTCCACAGATGCGGGCGCACACATGCCCACGTCCTGTTATGCGCCTAAAGTGAAGATCGCCGGACACCACCGCGCGTCGTTTAGGTAAAGTAAGCATCGCGTCAATGACGCGACAAGAACACCTAGGTGCGCCGGGAAGTCTGGTCGGCATGTGCTTCGCCCTGCCCACCGACCGGAGGTTCTCACCGTGTCCGCGCCCGAGCCCACCACCACCGACCGCAAGTTCCTCGGCCGGCTGTCGCTCCCCGAGCGCCGCTACATCGCCGACGCGCTGCGCACCGAGACCGTCGGTGGCGTGCTCCTGCTGCTCGCCGCCATCGCCGCACTCGTCTGGGCCAACACGCCCCTCAAGGAGAGCTACGCGACGATCCGGGACTTCCACATAGGCCCGGCCGCCCTCGGACTCGACCTGTCGATCCAGCACTGGGCCGCGGACGGCCTGCTCGCGATCTTCTTCTTCGTCGCCGGCATCGAGCTCAAGCGCGAGCTCGTCGCGGGCGAGCTGCGCGACCCCAAGGCCGCCGCCCTCCCCGTGATCGCCGCCGTCTGCGGCATGGCCGCGCCCGCCCTGGTCTACACGCTGGTCAACGTGGTCGGCGACGGCTCCCTCGACGGCTGGGCGGTGCCCACCGCCACGGACATCGCCTTCGCGCTCGCCGTCCTCGCCGTGATCGGCACCTCGCTGCCCTCGGCCCTGCGCGCCTTCCTGCTCACCCTGGCCGTCGTCGACGACCTGTTCGCCATCCTGATCATCGCGGTCTTCTTCACCAGCGACCTGAACTTCGCCGCGCTCGGCGGCGCCTTCGCCGGACTCGTCGTCTTCTGGCTGCTGCTCCGCAAGGGCGTCCGCGGCTGGTACGTGTACGTGCCGCTGGCCCTGGTCATCTGGGGCCTGATGTACAACAGCGGCGTCCACGCGACGATCGCCGGTGTCGCCATGGGCCTGATGCTGCGCTGCACCACCGAGGAGGGTGAGGAGCACTCCCCCGGCGAGCACATCGAGCACCTGGTCCGGCCGATCTCCGCGGGCCTCGCCGTGCCGCTGTTCGCGCTGTTCTCGGCCGGTGTCACGGTCTCCGGCGGCGCCCTGCGCGACGTCTTCACCCAGCCCGTCACCCTCGGCGTGGTGCTCGGCCTCGTGGTCGGCAAGGCCCTCGGCATCTTCGGTGGCACCTGGTTCGCCGCCCGCTTCACCAGGGCCTCGCTCAACCCCGACCTGGCGTGGCCGGACGTCTTCGCCGTCGCCTCCCTCGCCGGCATCGGCTTCACCGTGTCGCTGCTCATCGGCGAGCTGGCCTTCGTCGACGACCCCGTGCTGATGGAGGAGGTGAAGGCATCCGTCCTGGTCGGCTCCCTGATAGCGGCGGTGCTCGCCTCCATGCTGCTGAAACTGCGGGTCCGCAAGTACCGGACGCTGATCGAGGACGAGGAGCGCGACGAGGACCACGACGGCATCCCGGACATGTACGAGGAGGACAACCCCGACTTCCATCTGCGGATGGCGGAGATCTACGAGAAGAAGGCCGCCGAGCACCGGCAGCGCGCCGAACTGGCGGGGGCATCGCGCGACGAGGCCGACCGTCCGGCATGATCTGAGGTCGGACCGTTACAGGAGAAGAGGGAGCAGCGATGAGCGACCCGTTCGACGGAGCCGAGCGCAGCCTCGGTCAACTGGTCGCCTCGGCGACCGCCGAGATGTCCGCCCTGGTGCACGACGAGATCGCCCTGGCCAAGGCGGAGATCAAGCAGGACGTCAAGCGCGGGGCGATGGGCAGCGCGGCCGGCCTGGTGGCCGTCGTGGTGCTGCTGTTCTCGCTGCCGCTGCTGAGCTTCGCGCTCGCGTACGGCATCCAGGCGTGGAGCCACTGGCACATCTCGGTCTGCTTCCTGCTGTCCTTCGCGGCGAACGTGCTGATCGCGGTGCTGCTCGGGCTCGTGGCGTACGCGAAGTTCCGCAAGATGAAGCCGCCGGAGAAGTCCATCGCCTCCGCCAAGCAGACCGCGGCGATCATGCAGAACGTCAAGCCGCACCCCCGTACGGCCGACACCGCGGCGCGGGACAAGGCCGCGGTTGTGGCACGCTCGTCTGCATGACCGTCCCTGAGAGCAGCAACGGCAGCGGCACCGGACACGGGCCCGGCACCGGAGGTCCGGTGCGGATCGAGGGACCGTGGACCCATCGCGACGTGGCGGCCAACGGTGCCCGTTTCCACATCGCCGAGATGGGCGACGGCCCGCTGGTGCTGCTGCTGCACGGCTTCCCGCAGTTCTGGTGGACCTGGCGGCACCAGCTGCCCGTGCTCGCCGAGGCCGGTTTCCGGGCCGTGGCGATGGACCTGCGGGGCGTGGGCGGCAGCGACCGTACGCCGCGGGGCTACGACCCGGCCAACCTGGCCCTCGACATCACCGGCGTGATCCGCTCGCTCGGCGAGCCCGACGCGGCGCTCGTCGGCCACGATCTGGGCGGCTACCTCGCCTGGACGGCGGCCGTAATGCGCCCGAAGCTGGTGCGCCGGCTCGTGGTGTCCTCGATGCCGCACCCGCGCCGCTGGCGCTCGGCGATGCTGTCCGACTTCGGGCAGTCGCGGGCCGGCTCCCACGTCTGGGGCTTCCAGCGTCCGTGGCTGCCGGAGCGTCAGCTCGTCGCGGACGACGCGGCGCTGGTGGGGCGTCTGATCGAGGACTGGTCCGGGCCGCACCCCCGGTCGGCGGCGGACGACGAGGCGATCGACGTCTACCGGCGGGCGATGTGCATCCCGTCCACGGCGCACTGCTCGATCGAGCCGTACCGGTGGATGGTGCGCTCCCTGGCCCGGCCCGACGGCGTGCAGTTCAACCGGCGCATGAAGCGGCCGGTGCGGGTGCCGACGCTGCATCTGCACGGCTCGCTCGACCCCGTCATGCGGACGCGTAGCGCGGCCGGTTCCGGGCAGTATGTCGAGGCGCCGTACCGCTGGCGTCTCTTCGACGGCCTCGGGCACTTCCCCCACGAGGAGGACCCGGTGGCGTTCTCCACCGAGCTCGTCAACTGGCTGAAGGACCCCGAGCCCGACCGCTGACGCGCGGGCGTCCGTCGAACTGCCATGTGCCCCGCGCATACGCCAATTGGCGGGCCCCCGGGCGGTTACCGACCTTGGGCCACGGGCAGACGTCCCGGTATGGGCTGGACGCACGACTACGGTGACACCGCACGCGACCGCCGCTCGATCGGCGGCTCGGAGGCCCCGGAGGGGGGCGGCACGCGAGAGCACGGCCACGCGCACCAAGCGCGGGACGTGGGCATCTCGCGCATTCTGCGACGCAGGGCCCGCTGGGTCTCGGCCCGGCTGCGCCACCCACGCACATAGGGCGCGGTCCCGGGCCGCGTCCGGCTAGAGGGCGCACCCCTGGGTGTCGACCTGCTGGTTGGCGGCGCGGCCCCGGGAGATGTCGTCCTTGATCTCGTCGGCCGTCAGCGCGTAGCCGGTGTCGGCGTCGTCGAGGGAGCGGGCGAAGATCACGCCGTACACCTCGCCCTCCGGGGTGAGGAGCGGGCCGCCGGAATTGCCCTGACGGACCGTCGCGTACAGCGAGTACACGTCCCTGCGCACCTCGCCGCGGTGGTAGATGTCGGGGCCCTTGGCGCTGATCCGGCCGCGGACGCGGGCGGAGCGGACGTCGTAGGCGCCGTTCTCCGGGAAGCCGGCCACGATGGCGCTGTCGCCGCTGTGGGCGTCCTCGTCGGTGAACCGGAGCGGTGTGGCGTCGAGGGCGGGCACGTCGAGCACGGCGATGTCGCGCTTCCAGTCGTAGAGCACGACCTTGGCGTCGTAGAGCTTGCCCTCGCCGCCTATCTGCACGGTCGGCTCGTCGACCCCGCCGACGACGTGGGCGTTGGTCATGACGCGGCGGTCGGAGAAGACGAAGCCGGTGCCTTCGAGGACCTTGCCGCAGCTCGGGGCGGTGCCGACGACCTTGACGATCGAGCGCTGCGCGCGGGCGGCGACGGGGCTGCCGACGAGCGCCGGGTCGGGCGGGCTGACCTCGGTGATGGGCTCGTTCGCGAACGGGCTGAAGACCTGCGGGAAGCCGTTCTGGGCCAGGGTCGAGGTGAAGTTCGTGAACCAGGTGGACGCCTGATCGGGCATCAACCGCTCCACCCCGAGCAGCACCCTGGAACTGCGCACCTCCTTGCCCACCGTGGGCATCGCGGTGCGGGCGAGCGCGGAGCCGAGCAGCCAGGCCACCAGCAGCATCGCCACCACGTTGACCAGCGCGCCGCCGGTGGCGTCCAGGGCGCGCATGGGCGACCAGGTGATGTGCCGGCGCAGTTTGTTGCCGAGGTGGGTGGTGAAGGCCTGGCCGACCGAGGCGCAGACGATGACCACGATCACGAAGATCACGGTCGCCGTGGTCGTGACCTGGCTGTGGTCGGTCAGCGCGTTCCAGGCGACCGGGAGCAGCAGGACGGCGACGAGGCCGCCGCCGAGGAAGCCGATGACCGACAGGATGCCGACCACGAATCCCTGCCGGTACCCGATGATCGCGAACCACACGGCGGCGAGCAGCAAGAGGATGTCCAGCACGTTCACCGTCAGTAGCCTCGCAGATTCGTCTTCGGTCGACCGGAGTCAGACTGTCATGAGCGCCAGTCGAGCGGGACCTGCTTGGACCGGTCCCAGGGGCGCTCCCAGCCCGAGTAGTGCAGCAGCCGGTCGATCACTCCGGCGGTGAAACCCCAGACCAGGGCCGATTCGACGAGGAACGCGGGGCCCGAGTGGCCGCTCGGGTGGAGCGAGGTCGCGCGGTTCGCGGGGTCCGTGAGATCCGCCACGGGGACGGTGAAGACCCGGGCGGTCTCGGCGGGGTCCACGGCCCCGACCGGGCTGGGGGCGCGCCACCAGCCGAGCACGGGCGTGACCACGAAGCTGCTGACCGGGATGTAGAGCCGGGGCAGCACGCCGAAGAGCTGGACGCCGGAGGGGTCGAGGCCGGTCTCCTCGCGGGCCTCCCGCAGCGCGGCTCGCAGCAGCCCGCCGTCGGCCGGGTCGCCGTCCTCGGGGTCGAGGGCGCCGCCCGGGAAGGAGGGCTGCCCGGCGTGCGAGCGGAGGGTGCCGGCGCGCTCCATGAGGAGCAGCTCGGGGCCGCGCTCGCCCTCGCCGAAGAGGATGAGCACCGCCGACTGCCGGCCTCCGCCGTCCTCGGGCGGCAGGAAGCGGCTCAGCTGCTCGGGCGCGACCGTGCGCGCGGCCCGCTCGACCGGCGCCAGCCAGTCGGGCAGGCCCGTGCCGCTGATCAGCCCGCCCGTTCCGTGGATCTCTTCACCAGTGCGCGTCATAGGCACCCCCGTGGTTCACAACGCGATCGGAGTGTGGGTTCGTTCCCCGGGACGGGCCGTGGCCGGACGCCCGTCCCGGGCGGGCGTCCGGGCGCTCACGAGCTCGCGCCCAGCGGCGGGGCCGGCCGGCCGGGGTAGTCCGGGGGCGGGTTGAGCCGCTGGCCGGGGAAGCCGCCCTTCTCGTACTTCAGCAGCTTCTTCGCCTTCTCCGGGTCCGTCTCGCCCTCCCCGTACGCCGGGCAGAGGTGGGTGATCGGGCAGGCGCCGCAGGCGGGCTTGCGGGCGTGGCAGATGCGGCGGCCGTGGAAGATCACCCGGTGCGAGAGCATCGTCCACTCGCTCTTCGGGAAGATCTCGGCGACCTCCGCCTCGATCTTCACCGGGTCGTCCTGCTCGGTCCACTTCCAGCGGCGGGCGAGCCGCATGAAGTGGGTGTCGACGGTGATGCCGGGCACTCCATAGGCGTTGCCGAGGACGACGAAGGCGGTCTTGCGGCCGACGCCGGGCAGGGTGACCAGGTCCTCCAGGCGGCCGGGGACCTCGCCCCCGAAGTCGTCCCGGAGGGCGGCGGACAGGCCCATGATCGACTTGGTCTTGGCGCGGAAGAAGCCGGTCGGCCTGATCAGCTCCTCGACCTCCTCGGGGACGGCGGCGGCCAGGTCCTCGGGGGTCGGGTACTTCGCGAAGAGCGCCGGGGTGGTCTGGTTGACCCGCAGGTCGGTGGTCTGGGCGGACATGACCGTGGCGACCAGGAGCTCGAAGGGATTGCGGAAGTCGAGCTCCGGATGGGCGTACGGGTAGACCTCGGCCAGCTCCCGGTTGATCTTCCTAGCCCTTCGCACCATGGCGAGGTGCGACTCGGGCTTGGCGGGCTTGGCCGTCCTGCCGGTCCTCGGCGCGCCCGCGGCGGCCTTCGCGGCCTTCGCGGACGCCGCAGCGGCCTTCCCCACGGGCTCCGTCACGCGCTCCACCACGGCCTTCGTCGCCTTGGGCCCCGCCGCGGCCTTCCCGGCCTTCGGCTGCGCCTTCGTCCGCGCCCCGGACGGCTTCACCGGTGCGCGTTTCGTCGCTTTCGTCTGTTTCGACACGCCGTGTTCGCCCACAGCGGAATTACCTTCGTCCGGCACTCTTCCAGCCCCCTTGGCCTGTGCTCTCACCGGCGAGTTGGACACCCGGCCAGCCTAGGCGTCGCCACCGACATCCGCCCCGCACGGTGCGGATCACGACCCAATCGGGCCCCTGACGTACGGAAAGGCCGTCCGGTGAGTCAAACTTGTTGTGATTGATCGCACTGAGGTCGACATAGGAGAGAACTCGTGGACGACGTTCTGCGACGCGCCCCGCTGTTCGCGGCGCTCGACGACGAGCAGGCCGCCGAGCTGCGCGCCTCGATGAGTGAGGCGACGCTCGCCCGCGGCGACGCGCTGTTCCACGAGGGCGACCCGGGTGACCGGCTCTACGTGGTCACCGAAGGCAAGGTGAAGCTGCACCGCACCTCGCCCGACGGGCGCGAGAACATGCTGGCCGTCCTGGGCCCCGGCGAGCTCATCGGCGAGCTCTCCCTCTTCGACCCGGGCCCGCGCACCGCCACCGCGACCGCGCTGACCGAGGTCAAGCTGCTCGGCCTCGGCCACGGCGACCTCCAGCCCTGGCTGAACGCCCGCCCCGAGGTGGCCAGCGCCCTGCTGCGCGCGGTCGCCCGCCGGCTGCGCAAGACCAACGACCAGATGTCCGACCTGGTCTTCTCCGACGTGCCGGGCCGGGTCGCCCGCGCGCTCCTCGACCTGTCGCGCCGCTTCGGCGTGCAGTCCGAGGAGGGCATCCACGTCGTCCACGACCTCACCCAGGAGGAGCTGGCCCAGCTGGTCGGCGCCTCCCGCGAGACGGTCAACAAGGCGCTCGCCGACTTCGCCCAGCGCGGCTGGCTGCGTCTGGAGGCCCGCGCCGTGATCCTGCTCGACGTCGAGCGGCTCGCGAAGCGCTCGCGCTAGTCGCGACGCACCCGAACGCGACGCACCCGAAGCGGAAGGGGGCCGCCCGGTTTCGACCGGGCGGCCCCCTCTTCGTACGGCGGGACGGTGTGACGGCGTGACCGTGTGACGGCCCGCGGGCGCTAGCGCTTCGTGCCGTCCACGATCAGCGGGTTGGCGGTGCCCCCGCCGCAGGGCACCGTGTAGACCGGGTTCTTGGCCGCGGCCTCCTTGTACGCGTCGATGCACTGGTTCATGAGGACCTTGTCGGTCAGCGAGTCGTTGAGGATCTTGTTGGCGCGGGCGATGCCCTCCGCCTCGATCCGGCGCCGGTCGGACTCGGCCTTGGCCGTACGGGCGGCCTCAAGGGCCCGCTCGGTGGCCTGCTGCTGCTGGATCTTGCGGTCGATCTGGCCCTGGAGGGCGTCCGAGGGCTTCACGTTGCGCAGGTTGACCGTGGTGACGTCGATGCCGCGCGGGGCGAGGCGCTCCTTGATGAGCCGGGCTATCTCCGCGTTGATCTTCTCGCGGTCGGAGGCGTACCCCTGCTCGCTGCTGTAGCGGGCGAAGACGTTGCGGACGATCTCCCGGCTGTCCGGGTAGACGAGACGCTGCTGGATGGCATCCTCGCTGCCGGCCAGCTTGTACAGCTCGACGGCCTTGGACTGGTGCACCGCCCACTTCACGGTGACCTCGGCGTACATCACGCCGCCCTGCGAGGAACGGACCTCGACCACTTCCTTGTCGGAGAGGTTCAGGTCCACCGGCCGCGTCGAGAAGGTCGTGACGTCGGTGAACGGCGACTTGACGTGCATCCCGGACGACATCGGCGAACCGACCTTGCCGAAGGCGACCGGGACGCCGACCTCGTACGCGCTGATCACGTACGTCATGCTCACGATCAGCGAGAACAGGCCGGCTATCAGGGCGCCGAGGCCGCCGAACTTGAGACCGCGGGAGTCGTTCACGCGGCCGATGATGTAGAGCACCACCGCGGTGATGACCAACAGGATGGCTAGGACGAACACGGGCTTCCCCCCAGGGCTAAGGCCAGACGTAAGCGGAGCGTAAGACACACTCCGGGCCCGCCCGGTTGCGGGGCCGCCCTCGGCGGATCGGACCCGCCCCTTCCTTCGGACCGCCCCCGGTCCCTTCCTCCGGACCGACCGCCGGTCCCTTCCGTCAGACCAGCCCCCGCTCCTTCAGGTACTCCAGCTGCGCCCGTACGGAGAGCTCGGCGGCCGGCCAGAGGGAGCGGTCCACCGCCGCGTACACCTCGGCGACGATCTCCGGGGCCGTCCGGGCCCCGTTCGCCACGGCCGTCTCCACCTGCGCGAGGCGGCTCGCCCGGTGCGCGAGGTAGAACTCCATGGCTCCCTGGGCGTCCTCCAGGACCGGGCCGTGCCCCGGCAGGACCGTGTGCACCCCGTCGTCGACGGTGAGCGAGCGCAGCCGCCGCAGCGAGTCCAGGTACTCCCCGAGCCGCCCGTCCGGGTGGGCCACCATCGTCGTCCCGCGTCCCAGGACGGTGTCCCCGGTCAGCACCGCGCGGTCCGCCGGGAGGTGGAAGGAGAGCGAGTCGGAGGTGTGCCCGGGCGTCGCCACGACCCGCAGTTCGAGCCCGCCGGTCGTGACCACGTCGCCCTCGGCGAGGCCCTCGTCGCCCAGCCGCAGCGCGGGGTCGAGCGCCCGCACCGCGCTCCGGGTGAGCTCGGCGAAGCGCGCGGCGCCCTCGGCGTGGTCCGGGTGCCCGTGGGTGAGCAGGGTGAGCCCGATCCGCGTGCCCAGCTTCTCGGCGGTCTCCACGACCCGCCGCAGGTGCCCCTCGTCGAGCGGACCGGGGTCGATGACGACGGCGAGGTCGGAGCCGGGCTCGGCGACGATCCAGGTGTTGGTGCCGTCCAGGGTCATCGCCGAGGGGTTCGGCGCGAGGACGTTCACCGCGCGGGCGGTCGCCGGGCCGGAGAGGACGGCGCCGCGCGGCTGCCCGGGGAGCTCGGCGGCGGCGCTCACGACCCACCGCCCGCCGGGATGTGCTTGGTGAACTCGTCGTGGCCCGGCCAGCTCAGGACCAGCTCGTCGCCGTCCAGGCGGGCCTGCGCGAGGACCGGGGTCAGGTCCCGCTCCCCGGCGGCGGCGAGGGCCTCGCCGGCCGTACCGAACCGCTCCAGGCCGCGCAGGGTCGAGATGGTCGGCGGCATCATCGTCAGCTCGCCCCGGTCGTAGCCGGCCGCCGCGTCCGCCGGACGGATCCAGACGGTGCGGTCGGCCTCGGTGGACGCGTTCCGGGTGCGCTGGCCGGCGGGGAGGGCGGCGACGAAGAACCAGGTGTCGTAGCGCCGGGGTTCGAACTCGGGCGTGATCCAGCGGGCCCAGGCGCCGAGGAGGTCGGAGCGCAGCACGAGCCCCCGCCGGTCGAGGAAGTCCGCGAAGGACAGCTCGCGGTCGACCAGGGCCGCCCGGTCCTTCTCCCACGCGTCCCCGGTCGTGTCGCCGACGACGCTGTCGGGCGTCTCCCCGGCGAGCAGCACGCCCGCCTCCTCGTACGTCTCGCGCACGGCGGCGCAGACGACGGCCTGCGCCTGCGCGGGGTCGGTGAGGCCGAGGCGGGCCGCCCACTCCTCGCGGGAGGGTCCGGCCCAACGCACGGGGTGCTCGTCGCGCGGGTCGACGCCGCCGCCGGGATACGCGTACGCCCCGCCCGCGAAGGCCATGGAGGCGCGCCGCCGCAGCATGTGGACGGCGGGGCCCTCGGCGCCGTCCCTCAGGAGGAGCACGGTGGCGGCCCGCCTGGGTGTGGCGGGGACCAGCTCACCGGCGGCGAGGGCACGGATCCGGTCGGGCCATTCCGGTGGGTACCACTGACCATTCGACTGACCATTCGACATGGCCGGATGCTATGCGCAAGCATCGAAATGCACGAGAGCCGATCCCCCGCCTGTGGAAAACCACCTGTGGAGAACCGGCTCTTCGTACGCCCGCGGGCGCGGGCGGGGATGTCTGGGGGCGTCAGTCCTGGACGAGCTCGACCTGGACCTCGACCTCGACGGGCGCGTCCAGCGGGAGGACGGCGACGCCGACGGCGCTGCGCGCGTGCACGCCCTTCTCGCCGAGGACGGCGCCGAGCAGCTCGCTGGCACCGTTGATGACGCCCGGCTGGCCGGTGAAGTCGGCGGCGGAGGCGACGAAGCCGACGACCTTCACGACGCGCTTGATGCGGTCGAGGTCACCGGCGACCGACTTCACGGCCGCGAGGGCGTTCAGCGCGCAGGTGGCCGCGAGCTCCTTGGCCTCCTCGGCCGTGACCTCGGCGCCGACCTTGCCGGTGAGCGCCAGCTTGCCCGCCACCATCGGGAGCTGGCCCGAGGTGTAGACGTACGCGCCCGACCGCACGGCCGGCTGGTAGGCGGCCAGCGGCGGCACGACCTCCGGCAGGGTCAGGCCCAGCTCGGCCAGCTTGGCCTCGACGGCCCCGCTCACGACTTGGCCCGCTTCAGGTAGGCCACGAGCTGCTCGGGGTTGTTCGGCCCGGGCACGACCTGGACGAGCTCCCAGCCGTCCTCGCCCCAGGTGTCCAGAATCTGCTTCGTCGCGTGCACCAGCAGCGGCACAGTCGCGTACTCCCACTTGGTCATGAGCCGACTGTAGCCGCTGCCGGGGGCCCCTCCCGCCGGGGCGGTCCCCCGACGGGAGGCCCGGAGGCCCCCTCGGGGTCGGGTCGGGGTCGGGTCGGGGTCTTCTCCGGGGCGGCCCTCTGATTGGGCCGGGCCGGCAGTGGTTAGGCTCGAAGGCGTGAGCAGGCTCCAGGTCGTCAGCGGCAAGGGCGGTACCGGTAAGACCACGGTCGCCGCCGCACTCGCGCTCGCCCTCGCGACCGAGGGCAAGCGCACCCTTCTCGTGGAGGTCGAGGGCAGGCAGGGCATCGCGCAGGTCTTCGAGACGGAGCCGCTTCCGTACGAGGAGCGCAAGATCGCCGTCGCGCCCGGCGGCGGCGAGGTGTTCGCCCTGGCCATCGACGCCGAGCGGGCCCTCCTCGACTACCTCCAGATGTTCTACAAACTGGGCGGCGCGGGCCGGGCCCTGAAGAAGCTGGGCGCGATCGACTTCGCGACGACGATAGCCCCGGGCGTCCGGGACGTGCTGCTGACCGGGAAGGCCTGCGAGGCGGTGCGGCGGCGCGAGAAGCAGGGCGGCTTCAGCTACGACTACGTGGTGATGGACGCCCCGCCGACGGGCCGCATCACCCGCTTCCTCAACGTGAACGACGAGGTGGCGGGGCTGGCCCGGATCGGCCCGATACACAATCAGGCCCAGGCGATCATGCGCTTCCTGAAGTCCCCGGACACGGCGGTGCACCTGGTGACGCTCCTGGAGGAGATGCCGGTCCAGGAGACCGCGGACGGCATCGCGGAGCTCCGCGCGGCCGAACTGCCGGTGGGCAGGACCATCGTGAACATGGTCCGCCCGCACGTCCTCGACGAGGCGGCGGTACGGGCCGCCTCCGGCGACCACCGCGAGGGCATCGCCGCCGCGCTGGCGGCGGCGGGCGTCAAGGGCGGGACGAAGCTGGTCGATCCGCTGCTCGAACAGGCCGCGGAGCACGCCCAGCGGGTGGAGCTGGAGCGGGCCCAGCGCGAGGTGCTGGACGGCATCGGGGTGCCGGCGTACGAACTGCCCTTCCTGGGCGACGGGGCGGACATCGCCGGTCTCTACCGGCTGGCGAAGGAACTGCGGAGGCAAGGGGTGGGCGCGTGACGGAGGCGCAGAAGGCCGCGACGGCGAACGGTCTCGACGCGGTCCCCGTCCTGGAGCTCGACCCGCTGATCGACGACCCGGCCACCCGCATCATCGTGTGCTGCGGCGCGGGCGGGGTAGGCAAGACGACGACCGCGGCGGCGCTCGGTGTGCGGGCGGCGGAGCGCGGCCGGCGGGTCGTGGTGCTGACCATCGACCCGGCGCGGCGGCTGGCGCAGTCGATGGGGATCGACTCGCTGGACAACGTGCCCAGGAAGGTCGAGGGCATCAAGGGCTCCGACGGCGGTGAGCTGCACGCGATGATGCTCGACATGAAGCGGACCTTCGACGAGATCGTCGAGGCGCACGCGGACCCCGACCGGGCGCGGGCGATCCTGGAGAATCCCTTCTACCAGTCCCTGTCGGCCGGTTTCGCCGGTACGCAGGAGTACATGGCGATGGAGAAGCTGGGCCAGCTGCGGGCCAGGGACGAGTGGGACCTGATCGTGGTGGACACGCCGCCGTCCCGGTCGGCGCTGGACTTCCTGGACGCGCCGAAGCGGCTCGGTTCCTTCCTGGACGGGAAGTTCATCAAGCTGCTGATGGCGCCCGCGAAGGTGGGCGGCCGGGCCGGGATGAAGTTCCTCAACGTCGGCATGTCGATGATGACGGGGACGCTGGGGAAGCTGCTGGGCGGTCAGTTCCTGAAGGACGTGCAGACCTTCGTGGCGGCGATGGACACGATGTTCGGCGGCTTCCGCACCCGCGCGGACGCCACGTACAAGCTGCTCCAGGCGCCGGGCACGGCCTTCCTGGTGGTGGCGACGCCGGAGCGCGACGCGCTGCGCGAGGCGGCGTACTTCGTGGAGCGGCTGGCCGCGGAGGAGATGCCGCTGGCCGGTCTCGTCATCAACCGCGTCCACGCCAGCGGCGCCGCCCGGCTGTCGGCCGAGCGGGCGCGGGCCGCCGCGGAAAATCTTGACGAGGGGCGCATTGTGGATCAGGGGGGCGGGAAGACTGCTGGGCGTGGCCCCCGAGCCACTTCGCCCGAGACCGCCGCCGTACCGCCCGTGTCCGAGGCTGCCCCCACAGCCGAGGCGGACACGGATGTCCACCAGCTCACCGCAGGACTGCTCCGTCTCCATGCCGAGCGGATGCAGGTGCTCGCACGTGAACAGCGCACGCGTGATCGTTTCACCGCGCTCCACCCCGAGGTGGCGGTCGCCGAAGTGGCCGCCCTGCCCGGCGATGTGCACGACCTCGCCGGTCTGCGGGCCATCGGTGACCGTCTGACGACGGGTCGCATGCCGTCGTAGGTCGACCGGGCGTCCGGCCTAGCCCGCGGCCGCGTACGTCTCGTACGTCGCGTCGTCGTCCATCGCCACGGGCAGCAGGCCCGCGCCCCGCTCGTACTCGGTACGCGCGGTCTCCAGGAGCCGGCGCCACGAGGTGACGGTCGGCCGGCGGCGCAGCAGGGCGCGGCGCTCGCGCTCCGTCATGCCGCCCCACACGCCGAATTCCACACGGTTGTCGAGGGCGTCGGCGAGGCATTCGGTCCGCACCGGGCATCCGGTGCACACCGCCTTTGCCCTGTTCTGCGCCGCTCCCTGCACGAAAAGTTCATCCGGATCGGTAGTGCGGCAGGCCGCCTGCGCACTCCAGTCAGCTACCCAGCCCATACCGGCGCCGTCCTCTCCCGAATCGAGGCTCCCCCACGGCGGTAGCGGCATATTCACCGCTGCCAGTTGGGACGTTACGGAAGGTGGGCACAGCGCAACACCCCCTTCGGGCCCAATCTTGAATGGTCCGAACGGACTATGCGTACGCGTCAGATCACCCAGGGGAGTGACCGAAGGACATAGCACCCTTATCGGACATGAGCCGAATTCGGGCATGAACTTCCCGTGCTTCGGGTACACGGAATTTCACACCTACGTCACGCACGGGTCTTGATGCGAGACCACACTGCTGTGACAGTTGAGAGCAGCTTAGGCCAAGGCATATACGCGTGTCCGGCGAATGAGAACGTAGGCTGCCCCCATGGCAAAGAAGCGCTCGGGCGGTGGTCTGACCGGGACCCAGCAGGCCGCCAAGTTCCTCGGTGTCAGTGTGCTCTCCGGAGCCGTGCTGGCGGGCATCGCCCTGCCCGCGGCCGGAGCACTCGGACTGGCGGCCAAGGGCACGGTCGAGGGATTCGACGAGATCCCGTCCAATCTGAAGACTCCGCCGCTGAGTCAGCGCACCACCATCCTCGACTCAGAGGGCGGCCACATCGCCACCGTGTACTCGCGGGACCGCAAGGTCGTACCGATCGAGAAGATCTCGCCGTACATGCAGAAGGCGATCGTCGCGATCGAGGACTCGCGCTTCTACGAGCACGGCGCGATCGACCTCAAGGGCGTGCTGCGCGCCATCAACCGCAACGCGCAGTCGGGCGGGGTGTCGCAGGGCGCCTCCACGCTGACCCAGCAGTACGTGAAGAACGTCTTCGTCGAGGAGGCGGGCGACGACCCCGAGAAGGTCGCGCAGGCCACCCAGCAGACCATGGGCCGCAAGGTGCGCGAGCTGAAGTTCGCGATCCAGGTCGAGGAGGAGCTCGGCAAGAAGAAGATCCTGGAGAACTACCTCAACATCACGTTCTTCGGGCAGCAGGCGTACGGCATCGAGGCCGCCTCGCAGCGCTACTTCTCCAAGCCGGCCGCCGACCTCACCCTCGCCGAGTCCGCGATGATGGCCGGCCTCGTGCAGTCGCCGAGCCGCTACGACCCGGTCAACGACATCCAGGAGGCGACCAAGCGGCGCAACATCGTCCTCCAGCGCATGGCCGACGTGAAGGACGTCAGCCAGGCGGAGGCCGACAAGGCGAAGGCCACCCCGATCAAGCTGAAGGTGAAGACGCCGAAGAACGGCTGCATCACCGCCGTGGACGGGGCCGGCTTCTTCTGCGACTACGTCCGCAAGACGATCCTCAACGACCCGGTCTTCGGCAAGACGTCCGAGGAGCGCCAGAAGCGGTGGAACCTGGGTGGTCTCACCATCCGCACCACGCTCGACCCGCGCGCCCAGGCCGCCGCCAACGAGGCCGCCGTCGCCAAGATCGACAAGGACGACAAGGTCGCCGCCTCGGTGGTCCAGGTCCAGCCCAACAGCGGCAAGATCCTGTCGATGGGCCAGTCCCGCCCGTACGGCCTCGACCAGAAGCTGCACCAGACGACGCTCAACCTCGCCGTCGGCAAGAAGATGGGCGGCACGACGTACGGCTTCCAGGTCGGCTCGACCTTCAAGCCGATCACGGCCGCGGCGGCGCTGGAGAAGGGGCTGAGCCCGGCGCAGTCGTTCTCGACGCCGTGGAAGATCTCGGTGCCGATGAGCTCGTACAGCACCTGCAAGGGCGGCCCGTCCGGCGGCGGCAACTGGGACCTGCAGAACGAGATGCAGTCCGAGGCCGGCAGCTGGGACATGACCAGCGCCCTCGGCAAGTCCATCAACACGTACTTCGCGCAGCTGGAGCAGATGACCGGGCTCTGCGAGACGGTCCAGATGGCGAAGAAGATGGGGTACGAGAAGGAGCTCGGCAAGAGCCTGAAGGAGCTCCCCTCGATCACCCTCGGCGGCCAGGAGTCCACCCCGCTCGACATGGCGGCGGTGTACGCGACCTTCGCCAACCGGGGCACGTACTGCACGCCCGTCGCCATCGAGTCGATCACGACGGCCAACGGCGAGAAGCTGAAGGTCCCGCAGACCGAGTGCTCGCGGGCGATGACCGAGAAGACCGCGGACACCGTCAACCAGATGCTCAAGGGCGTCGTCGAGGACGGCACGGGTACCCGGGCCGGACTGAGCGACCGCGACAACGCGGGCAAGACGGGTACCACCAACGACCGCAAGGACGCCTGGTTCGTCGGCTACACGCCGAACCTGTCCACGGCGGTGTGGGTCGGTGACGACGTCGGCGAGAAGACCTCGATGTACGACATCACCATCGGCGGCCAGTACTACGACAAGGTCTGCGGTGGCTGCCTCCCGGGCCCGATCTGGAAGATCGCGATGACCGGGGCGCTCAACGCCTCCGAGACGCCGGGCTTCGTGCCGATCACCGTTCCTCGCGGCGCCCAGCCGGAGGACAAGGAGAAGGACAAGAACAAGCGCCCCGGCGACGACAACAAGCCGGGCGACCGGCGCCCCGGTGGCACCCTGCCGGGCGGCATCACCATCCCGCCGGACCTGTTCGGCGGGAACGGGCACGGCAACGGGCGCGGTGGCGGCGGTAACGGATAGCGGCGCTCTCCGGCACGAGCGCGCAGGACACGAAGAGGGGCGCCCCTCCCGGACTCCGGGAGGGGCGCCCCTCTTCGTACGGACGCGGGGTCAGGTCACCCGGCGAGGAGGCGCTTCACCGTGGCGGCGACGCGGCCGCCCTCGGCCTGGCCGGCGACCTTGGGGTTGACGATCTTCATGACGGCGCCCATGGCCCGCGGACCCTCGGCACCGGCGCCCTTCGCCTCCGCGACGGCGGCGGCCACGATGGCCTCCAGCTCGGCGTCGGAGAGCTGCTTGGGCAGGTACTCGTCCAGGACCTCGCGCTCGGCCAGCTCACGGGCGGCGGACTCGGCGCGACCACCCTGGGCGAAGGCGTCGGCGGCTTCGCGACGCTTCTTCGCCTCCTTGATGATCACGGTCTGCACCTCGTCCTCGGAGAGCTCGCGCTTGGTCTTGCCCGCGACCTCCTCCTTGTTGATGGCGGCGAGGGTCATCCGCAGGGTCGAGGAGCGCAGCTCGTCGCGTCCCTTGATCGCGGCGGTGAGGTCGTCGTGGAGCTTGGCCTTCAGCGTGGTCATGGGTCCCAGTGTGTCAGGTGCCGCGCCCGGACCGCCCGCGCATTTCCGCCCATCGGGTCTGCGACGATAAGGGGATGCGCGCACGGTACGGGATCCCCCTGAAGATCACGGCAGGCCTCACGGCGACGGCCGCGGCCGGCATCGTCTACGCGGCGGGCTTCGAAGCCCGCTCGTTCCGGCTCCGCCGGGTGACCGTCCCGGTGCTGCCCCGGGGCATGCGCGACCTGCGGGTCCTCCAGGTCTCCGACATCCACATGGTGAACGGCCAGAACAAGAAGCGCGCCTGGCTCCAGTCGCTGGCCGGGCTGCGCCCGGACTTCGTGGTGAACACCGGAGACAACCTCTCCGACCCGAACGCCGTGCCCGAGGTGCTCGACGCGCTCGGCCCGCTGATGGAGTTCCCGGGCGTGTACGTCTTCGGCTCCAACGACTACTACGGGCCCCGACTGCGCAACCCCGCCCTGTATCTCAAGGAGAAGATGCACGGCCGGCACGGCCTCAACGGCAACCCGCCGGTGGTGGGCGCCATCCACAACCCCTGGGAGGGGCTGCGGGACGCGTTCGACGCGGCGGGCTGGGTGAACCTGACCAACACCCGCGGCCGGCTGAAGCTGCCGGGCCTCGACCTCGCCTTCACCGGCGTCGACGACCCGCACATCAAGCGGGACCGGTACGAGCGGGTCGCGGGCGGCCCCGACCAGGACGCCGACTTCTCGGTGGGCGTGGTGCACGCGCCGTACCTGCGGGCCCTGGACGCGTTCACGGCGGACGGCTACGAGCTGCTGCTGGCCGGCCACACCCACGGCGGGCAGCTGTGCATCCCCTTCTACGGGGCCCTGGTCACCAACTGCGACCTGGACACCGACCGCGTGAAGGGCCTCTCCACGCACACCGTCGACGGGCGCACCTCGTACCTGCACGTCTCGGCCGGCTGCGGCACCAACCGCTTCACCCCGGTCCGCTTCGCCTGCCCGCCCGAGGTGACCCTGCTGACCCTGACGGCCCGCGGCTGAGGCCGTGACCCCGTACGGGTGCGCCGCGCCCTGCGGCCGTCCCGCCCCCGGCGCCCGCCCCTGAGCGCCGGGCCCGGCCCTGGTCCCGGTGGACCGTTTCCGGCCGTCTCCCGTGGGCCGTGTGAAACGGATTTCGTCTCTGGGCGCGGGTGGGCTAAAGTAATCGATGTCGCCGCAACGTGAAGAACAAAGCAGCGACATCGGGGTGTAGCGCAGCTTGGCAGCGCGCTTCGTTCGGGACGAAGAGGTCGTGGGTTCAAATCCCGCCACCCCGACAGCCGTAAGACCAGAAGGGCCCGGTTCGAGAAATCGAACCGGGCCCTTCTGGCTTTTCCCGTCGGTTTCGCGGGGTGCGCGGGGCCGGCTGCCGGGGCGTCAGGTCGGGGCTGGGCCGCGGCAGCCGGGGGCGGAGGGTGCGGGGTTACGTGATGTCCGTGTCGCCCAGGGCTTCCAGGACCTGGCGGAGGCCGTCGGCGGTGGTGGCGACCAGGGCGCGGTCGACGTCGGCGAGGAGGCGGGCGTAGCTCGCCAGGTGGTCGGCGAAGGCGGCGCGGGTGACCTCGTGGCCGTGGTCCGTGAGGCGGATCCTGATGGTGCGGCGGTCGTCGCCGTCGCGTACGCGCTCGACCAGGCCCTTGGCCTCCATCCGGTCGATGCGGTTGGTGATCGCGCCGGAGGTCACCATGGACGCCTTGAGGAAGGCGCCGGCGGTGAGCGTGTACGGCGGGCCCGAGCGCTGGAGCGTGGTGAGCACGTCGAACTCGCCGTGCTCCACACCGTGGGCGGCCGCCGCGGTCTTGGCGGACTTGTCGATCACCCGGGCCAGCCGCTGGATCCGGCCGAAGAGCTCGACGGGCCAGAGGTCCTCCGCCACGTCCGGGCGCTCCTTGACCCACTGGCCGACGATCGCGTCCACGGCATCGCTCATGGCCCTCACTCCTCTCAATGGACATCTTCTCAACGTTAAGACACTTGACGTTGAGAGAGTCGCGGTGCTTTTATCTCAACGTTGAGATTATCAAGGTTGAACGGCAGGGCGCCTCATCTCCGCCCCGCCCCGCCTCGCTGCCTTCCTTCCTTCCTCCCTGCCGACCGGAGCCCGTCGTGTCCCTGCTCGACCGCACCCGCCCCGCCACTCCCGCCCCTCCCGCCGCTCCGGGTTCGCGCCCCGTGCCCGTCGCCTGGCTGGCGCTGCTGGCCGCGCCGATCGCCGCGAGCGCCAACAGCCCGGTCCTGATCCTCCCCGACATGGCCGGCTCGCTCGGTGTCCGTACCGCCACGGCGACCTGGCTCGTCACGGTCTTCGCCTGGGCCATGGCGGTCGGCACCCCGCTCATGGCGGGCCTGCTGCGGCGCCGCGGCCTCGGCACCGCGCTGCGGCTGAGCGCGGTCCTGATCACGGCCGGCACCGCGGTCGTCGCCGTGGCGCCCTGGCTGCCGCTGGCCATGGCGGGCCGGGCGGCCCAGGCGGTGGGCGGCGCGGGCCTGGTCACCGCCGCGATGAGCCTGGCGGGCTCGGTCCGCCGCATGGGGGTCATCACGGCGGGCTTCGGGACGCTGGGCGCCGTCGGGCCGCTGCTCGGCTCGACGATCTCCGGCGCGCTCTCCTGGCGCGCGGCCCTCGCCGTCGGGTCCGTCGCCCTCCTGGCCCTGCCCGCGGTCATGCGCCGCGCCGACCTGTCCGCCCCCGAGCGGACCACCCCCTTCGACACCCGGGGCGCGGCCCTGCTGGTCCTGACCGCGACCGCCCTGGTGCTCATCCCCCGCCACCCGCTCCCCGCGGTGGCCGCCGCCCTGGTCAGCGGCGCGCTGCTGGCCCTGCACGTCCGGTCCCACCCCACCGGCTTCGTCCCCGCGTCGCTGCTGCGCACCCGGGCGTTCGCCCTCTCCGCCCTGCTCGCCTGCGCCTTCTCGACCTCGTACTTCACCCTCCTCTTCACCATCCCGCAGCTGCTGCGCGACCGCACCGACTGGTCGACCTCGCTCATCGGCACCGGCCAGCTCGTCGCCCTCCTCGTCGGCTCCGTGCTCTCCATGCTGATGGCCGCCGCCGCGGCCCGGCTCGGCCGGCCGAAGGTCCTGGCGGTCCTGCTCGCGGTCGGGGCGCTGGCCCCGCTGACCGCCGTGCTGAGCCCCTGGGCGCCGCTGCTGCTGCCGGTCGCGACGCTGGCCGTCTTCACGACGAGCGCGGGCCAGGCCACCCTCGCGGTGTACGCCACCCAGGCGGCGCCGGGCGCCCAGCGCCCCACGGCGATCGGCCTGTTCAACCTCTGCTACCAGCTCGGCGGCGCCTTCGGCCCGGCGATCGCGGCCCTGATCACGCTGGGCGGCTGATCCCCCGCCCCCGGCGCACGGGCGGAACGGCCCCGCGCGTCCCCGGCCTGAAGCCGCCTCAGGAACCGGCTCTACGATGGGGCGTCGAGAAGAAGGGTGGGTCTCAGGTGCTGGTCGCGGACCGATATCGGCTCCACATGTGTGTCGGGCGGGGCGGCATGGGCGAGGTGTGGCGGGCCACCGACGAAGTGCTCGGGCGCGACGTGGCCGTGAAGTTGATGCTGGGTCACGAACACGACCCGTCCGCCGCCGACCGGTTCCGGATGGAGGCCCAGACCGCGGCGCGGCTGAGCCACCCGCACGTCGTCGGCGTCTTCGACTTCGGTACGTGGGACGGCAAGCTGTACCTCGTCATGGAGCTGGTCCACGGGGACAGCCTCGCCGGGGACCGGGGGCAGGCGCCGGTGCTGTCGGCCGAGCAGGTCGCGACCGTCGCCGCGCACGCGGCGGCCGGGCTCGCCGCCGCGCACCGGGAAGGCGTCGTGCACCGGGACATCAAGCCCGGAAACCTGCTGCGGGACGCCGACGGGACGGTGAAGCTGGCCGACTTCGGCATCGCCCGCTTCGTCGACGACCCGTCGGCCGCGCTCACCACCACGGGGCAGATCGTCGGCACCGGGCTGTACCTGGCGCCCGAGCGGGCCCTGGGGCAGCCCGCCTCGCCCGCCTCCGACGTGTACTCGCTGGGCTGCGTGCTCTACCAACTGCTCACCGGGCAGACACCGTTCCGCGGGGACACCGCGACGGCCCTGCTCTACCAGCACATCGACACCCCGCCGACGCCGCCGCGGCAGGCCGGGGTCGTGATGCCGGCCGCGTTCGAGTCCTTCCTGCTGTCGCTGCTGGCCAAGCAGCCGGAGCAGCGGCCGGGGGCGCAGGCCATCGCCGAGTGGTTCAGCTCCGGGGCGTGGCGGGACCAGCCGCTCCCGCTGCCGCAGGCCGTGACGCCCGCCCCGGCCCCGCCCGCGCACCAGCGGGAGCGGCACGCGCCCGCGCAGCACGCGCCGCCGACCGCGCCCGTGTCCCGGGGGCGGCGGGCGCAGGCGCCGGCCGAGAACCCGCTGGCCGCGATATCGCGGCGGCGGCCCCGCAGGACCGCCGCGGTCGCCGGGGCGATCGCCTTCGTCGTCTTCCTGCTGATCGGGATGGCCTGGGTCTCCTGAGCCGTCCCGGCCAGAGTGCGCCTGTGGGGGCCCGTGGGCGCGTGACGTCCCGGCCGAGTCGCCGGGCTCAGTAGATGCGGGGGGCCATGACGTGGCCGTCCGGGTGCTCCGGGGCGAGCAGCAGGCAGCGGGGCACTCCCGGACCCGGGGTCGCCCGGACGGTGACCGGGGTCGGCGGGTCGGTGGGCAGCTCGATGCGGACCGTCACCGGGCGGTCGTCCCGGGTCGTGGCGTGGCCCGTCTCCTTGCCGTCCACCAGGACCTCGACGACCGGGGTGTGGCCGGTCTGGACGGTCGCGCTGACCGAGTGGCCCCGGTAGTCGATGTGGAAGTGGTGCCGTGCTCTCATGACGTCGCCTCCGCCGCGGGTGGCCGCCCCTCCGTTCCAGCGTAGGGCGACGGCGCGGGGAACGTCGGCCGACGGAACGGCCGACCGGCTGGCCGACGACCTAGCTGACGGCCCAGGCCAGGCAGCCCAGCAGGATCAGGGCCGCGCAGATGCCCAGGTTCACCACCCGGTACTCCAGGAAGACCGCCACGAACTCCCGGATGGTCGCGCTCGGCCAGAAGTACGCGGCGGTGGGCGAGCCCACCACCTGCCCGTTCACCCCGGCCTTGCGGGCCATCAGCGCGGCCCGGAAGGCGTGGAAGTTGTTCGTCACGATCACGCACTCGGAGCCGGGGCGGTCGCGCTCCATCAGGCTCTTACTGAAGAGCATGTTCTCCTCGGTGGT
This sequence comes from Streptomyces sp. NPDC093111, assembly GCF_040683955.1. Classification (NCBI taxonomy): domain Bacteria; kingdom Bacillati; phylum Actinomycetota; class Actinomycetes; order Kitasatosporales; family Streptomycetaceae; genus Streptomyces; species Streptomyces sp. NPDC093111. The sequence goes on from NZ_JBFBNW010000004.1 coordinate 217,581, forward strand.
GCGCGAGCGGTCCTCCCTCAGGACACGGTCCTCGGGGAACCCGCGCTCCACCAGGTAGTCCGCCATGGCGTGCGACTCGGGCAGTTCCTCGTCCGGGCCCTGTCCGCCGGAGGTGATGAGGACCGGCGTCCGGTCCACCTCGCGGCGCGCGGCGAGCACCTCGTACACCTCGCGGCCCCGGTCCAGCCGGCTGGCGAGCAGCGGCGGCACCCGACGGCCGCCGATCAGGCCCGAGCCGAGGACGACCACGTAGTCCGCGTCGCGCCGGATGCGCATCCTGCCGTACAGGAAGGCGTAGCCGATGAAGCAGAGGAAGAGGAAGGAGACGTACGCGAGGACCATCACCAGCGTGCCCGCGACGATGCCCAGGGACTTCGAGCGGGTGATCACCGCGGTGGCCATCAGGGCGATCACGCCGAAGATGCCCAGACCGGCCAGGAGCGAGAGCAGGTTGGCGGGGCGGCGGCCCTCCTTGCGGACCATCTTCACGCCGTTCGCGCACAGCAGCCCCGCCAGGACGAGCGGGCCGAGGGCCAGCACCAGCAGCAGGACGACCATCACCGTCACGGAGATCGCGGGGTGGGTGTCGTCGAGCCCGGCCAGCAGACCGAGGCCGAAGAACGTGACGGCGAGTCCCAGGTACACCGCGTTGGCGAAACGGCGCCGGTCGCGCAGCACACCCGCCCCGAACAGCAGCAGGAACACGGCGCACACGACGTAGGCGAACATGCGCTCATCGTAGACAGCGCCTCCGACACCGTTGTCGGAGCAGGGCGGTGCGCGCGTACGGTCAAGGCTCGGCGACCAGCGCGTGCAGGCCGCGCCGCGCGCCCTCCTCGTACGCCCGGCGCAGTTCCCCGGCCGAGAGGTGCTCGCGCAGGGCCGACTCGCTGCGCTCGCGGGACGGCGAGCAGAAGTGCGCGGGGCGGTAGCCGTCCTCGAAGGTGGAGGAGCGCAGCAGGTCGACCGCGCCCAGGAGATGGGCCGCGGTGGTGGGCCGGCCGCGCAGGATCCGCATCTGGGCGAGGAGCTCCGCCGCGCAGGCCGCTCCGGAGACGCAGCCGATCCGCAGGTGCTCCCGCAGGGCGCGGGTGGCGCGCTCCGCGGCGCGGCCCGGCTCCCCGTCCCAGTAGTGCAGCTCGGCGCGCGCGTACTGCGCCCAGGCGTCGGCCCAGACGTCCCGCCCGGCCCAACTGCGCACGTCGGCCCGGTCCAGGGCCTCCTGGGCGGCCTCCGGGTCGGTGCGGACCCGGGCCAGGGCGAGGGAGGTCCAGCAGAGCTGCCGGGTCGGGCCGAGGTCGGGGTACTCGGCGATCCCCTCCAGGGCGTCGCGGAACTCGGCCGCCGCCGCCTCCGTACGGCCCTGGTACAGGGCGGTGGAGCCGCGCAGATGGGCCAGCAGGGCCAGGCACCTGTCGTCGCCCTCGCGGACGGCCGCCGCCCAGGACCGCGCGAGGAGCGGGTCGGCGTCCTCCGGGTGGCCGGCCTCCAGCTCCAGGTAGGCGGCGAGCCACAGGGCGCGGGCGGGCAGGGGGCCCGGGTGGAGGGACAGGGCGTGGCGCAGCCGGGACCGGCCCTCGGTGACCCGGCCGCAGGCCACCCACAGGAACCACAGCGCGACGGCGATCTCGACGGCGGTGTCCGCCTCGGCGGCCGGCGACAGCGGCGCGGTCGTCGGGTCCATGGCGGCGGCCAGGTCGGGGAGTTCGAGGAGGGAGAGCGCGCGGGCGTCGTGCTGCCGTCCGCCCTGCCACCAGTCGGTCGCCCGCCGGGCCACCTTCACGTACCACCTTCGGTGGTGGAGGACGACGGCCCAGCGGTCCCCGCGCTCGGCGAGGCGGCGGGCGCCGACCGCGCGCATCGGCGGCGGCATCCAGTAGCGCTCCTCGCCGGGATCGCCGTCGTCCACGGGGAGCAGGACGAGCGGGGCCAGCCGGTCCAGGACGTCGAGGACGAAGTCGGCGGGCAGCGCCCCGGAGGCGCACACCTCGCGGACGGCCTCGCGCCCGAAGGAGCCCTCGAAGACGGAGATCCGCTCCCAGAGGAGCTGTTCCAGCGGGTCGCACTGGGCGTAGCCGTCTTCGGCGGCGGCGAGTTGGAGGGCGGACGGGCCGTCTTCCCTGGCGCCGTCCGGGCCGTCCGGGCCGTCCAGGCCGTCTGAGCCTTCTGGTCCGTCCGGGCCGCCCGGTCCGCCCGGTCCGCCCGGTCCGTCCGGCGCGGGGGCGACGGCCAGGGTCCGCTCCTCCACGAGTCGCAGTGACCGCGGGGCCGTGACGAGCACGGTGAGGCCGGGGGCGAAGGCGGGTGCCTCGCGGAGCAGGCCGGCCACCAGGGCCGTGCCACGGGACCCGAGCCGCTCCCAGCCGTCCAGGACGAGGACGCGGGGGGCTCCGGGGGCGGTGAGCCGGCGGCGCAGCACCCGGGCGAGCGCGGGCAGGTTCTCCGGGGTGAGGAGCTCGGCGGGCTCCCACAGGGCGTCGACGCCCTCGCGCCGCAACGCCTCCCTCAGGAGCCGGGACTTGAGCGGGCCCGGGGGCCCGGTCAGGGTCAGCAGCCTCGCTCCGTCGCGTATCGAGCCCCGCAGGACCGCCAGTTCCTGCTCGCGGCCCGCCAACGAACGCCCCGTTTCAGCCATCTGCCCCTGTCCGCCCCGTCGCTGTGGATCAGGTCTCGTCAACCTGACTTCAAAGCGGGGCACCGCGGGTACGGCTTGAATGCATATGCCCCTGGGTCAAAATCCTGGGGGCCCGAAGCAAACCGGCCAAGGTTTTGCCGTGAATCGACCAAGGAGACGCATGCCATCCGGGGAAACCGTCCTGGGAGAGCCGGATCTGGCGCTGATCCACGCCTTGCAACTCGTTCCGAGGGCGAGCTGGACACAGCTTTCGGCCGTGCTCGGCGCCGGACCCGACACCCTCGCCCGCCGCTGGGACCACCTGACGGCGGGCGGCTACGCGTGGAACGGTTTCCTGATCCGCCATCAAGGCCGGGCGGCGCCGCTGTACGCGTGGGTGGAGGTGGACTGCGCGGCCGGCCGCTCCGAGGAGACCGCGATCGCGCTGTCCGGCGACCCGTACACCCTGGGGGTGCACGAGGTGACCGGGGACACCGACCTGGTGCTGCTCGTGCTCTGCCCGGACCTGGCGGCCCTGGACTCCTACCTGTCGCTGCGGGTGCAGCGGCTGCCCGGGGTGACCCGCTCGCGGACCCAGCTGGTCACGGGGGTGCACAGCGCGCGCAACCTGTGGCAGCTCGACCAGCTGACCCCGCGCCAGGCCCGGCAGCTGCTCGGCCCCACGGTGCCCGCGCAGGGCGGCCAGGGCGCGAAGAGGGCGCCGCGGCGGCGTCCGCGGCAGCTGACCGAGCTCGACGAGAACCTGGTCCTGGAGCTCGCCGGGGACGCCCGGCGCAGCGCGGCGGAGCTCGCGCGGATCTGCGGGGCGAGCGAGTCGACGGTGCGGCGCCGGCTGGACGCCCTGACGGCCGGCGACCTGCTGATCCACCACTGCGTGCCGGCACCGCGCTTCTCGGGACGGCCGGTGTGGGCGCTGATCAGGGCGGACGTACCCTCGCTCGCGGTGGTGTCGACGGCGGCGGCGATGGCCCGGCTACGGCAGACCCGGCTGGTGACCTCGGTGACCGGCGGGCACAAGCTGATCGTCGGGGCCTGGCTGCGCTCGGTCGGCGAGCTGCACGACATCACCACCACGATGGAACGGGCGGCGCCCGCCCTGCGGATCACCGGGACGACACTGAGCCTGCGGACCCACAAGTCGGGCGCGCAGGTGCTGGGGCCGGACGGACGCCGGCTGCACCACGTACGCCCGGATCTGCACGCGCCGCTGGGGCAGGACCGGCTCGTCTGACCCTTTCCCCCTCAAGGGGGCGGGGGTGAGAATGGCGGCATGGAGTTCGCCGTGTTCGTGACCCTGCCGGGGCTCGTCATCCTGCTGACCGCGCTCGCGTTCGGCGACCAGATCCTGCGCGCCACCGGGCGCGGGCGGCGGTCGGGCCAGATCTCCTCCACCGGCTTCGAGCAGCTGCACGCCACCTTCTCGCAGGGCAAGCAGAACGAACTCAAGGAGCGGCAGAGCTCCCTCGTGATGCGGGACGACGAGGAGGACGGCGCCCCGCCGCACCGCTCCACGGTGGATCTGACGGGCGGGCGCGCCGTCATCAGGGTGCCGTCCTCGGCGCGGCCCGCGTCGCCTGCGCGGCCTACGCGTCCTACCCGGCCGACGGGCCCTACGCGGCCTTCGATGCCTTGATCGAGTACATCAGCGGGATCCGGGGCCGGTCGGCCGGGAAGCGGTAGTAGCCGTCCTCGTGCCGGGTGAGGGTCTCGAAGCGCGGGTACAGGGTCGCTTCGTGCTCGTGCAGGAACTCGATGCGCAGCCCCGCCTTCGCGAGGGCCGTGACGACCTCCCCGACCGGGTGGACCCACTCCACGCTGCGGTTGTGGACGGTCGCGGCGTCGAGGTCCGCGTACGTGCCGGACGAGGTGTCCACCCAGGGGTCGCGCACGAAGTAGTCGTTGACGATCCGGGTCCCGGTCTCGTCGTCGAAGGAGTCGGCCAGCGGGTGGAACTCGGCGACGTACAGGAATCCGCCGGGCGCGACCAGCGAGGCGGCCGTCTCCGCCCAGCGGTCGAGGTCGGGCAGCCAGCACAGCGCGCCGCCGCCGGTGTAGACGATGTCGTACGAGGAGTCCGGCACGGCCTCCGCGGCGTCGTGGACGTCGGCCGCGACGAACGCCGCCCGGTCCGGCGCGAGGCCGAGGTCGGCGGCGAGCGACCGGGCGGTCTCGACGGCCGGCTCGGAGAAGTCCAGGCCGACGACGCGCGAGGCACCGTGGCGGGCCCAGGACAGGGTGTCGAGGCCGATGTGGCACTGGAGGTGCAGCAGGGAGCGTCCGGAGACGTCGCCGACCTCCGCGCGTTCGAAGTCGCGCAGGGGGTCCTTGCCGGCGCGGAAGTCGTCGAGGCCGTAGAACTCGCTGGCGACGTGGATCGGGACGCGTTCGTCCCAGCGGGCGCGGTTGGCGGCGTGCCAGTCGTCGGGGGTCGGTGCGTACATGTCCGGGAGGTTATCCACAGGCTGCGGACGCGGCCAACGAATTGTCGGCCGGGCGGAGCATCATGGCTGCATGACTGAGCGCAAGGCGACTGAGAGCACGACGACCGAGAGCACGGAGGCCGGGGGCACGGCCGCGAGCACGACCGGGGCCACGACCGGGGCGGCGGACGCGCCGCGGTGGCAGCAGCGGTTCCGCGCGCCGCGGGTCTCGCTGCCCGAGTGGGCCGAGGAGGCCCCGGACCGCTCGCTGTTCGTGTCGAACGCGACGGGGACGTACGAGCTGTACGCGTGGGACCGGGCGACCGGTGGGCAGCGGCAGGTCACCGACCGGCCGAACGGGACGACGGACGGCACGCTCTCGCCCGACGGGCAGTGGATCTGGTGGTTCGCCGACACCGACGGCGACGAGTTCGGGGTGTGGATGCGCCAGCCCTTCCACGCGGGTGGCGGCGCGGAAGCCGGCGTGGACGAGCCGGCCGTGCCGGGGCTCGACGCCTCCTATCCGGCGGGGCTCGCCATCGGCCGGGACGGCACCGTCGTGGTGGGCCGGTCCACGGACGAGGACGGGTCGACAGTGCACCTGCTGCGCCCGGGCGCGGCCGGGCCGGTGGAGATCTACCGGCATCGCGAGTCGGCCGGTGTCGGCGACCTGTCGCACGACGGGAGCCTGATCGCGGTCGAGCACACCGAGCACGGCGACTCGATGCACTCCTCGGTCCGGATCCTGCGCGCGGCCGACGCCTCGGTGCTGGCCGAGCTCGACGACACCAAGGGCGGCACGGAGGAGCTGGGGCTCGGCGTCCTCGGCTTCGCGCCGGTGGACGGCGACACCCGGCTGCTCGTGGGGCACCAGCGGCGGGGCCGCTGGGAGCCGATGCTGTGGGACGTGGCGACGGGCACCGAGACCGATCTGCGCCTGGACCTGCCGGGCGACGTGTCGGCCGAGTGGTACCCGGACGGCTCGGGGCTGCTCGTCGTGCACAGCTTCGAGGCCCGCAGCGAGCTGTGGCGGTACGAGATCGGCACCGGCGCCCTGGTCCGGGTGGAGACCCCGGCCGGCTCCGTGTCGAGCGCGACGGCCCGCCCGGACGGCTCGGTGGAGTATCTGTGGTCCTCGGCCGCCCAGCCGCCGGTGGTGCGCTCCACGGACGGCTCGGTCGTCCTGGACCCGCCCGGCCCGAAGGCGCCGCCGTCGGTGCCCGTGGCGGACGTGTGGGTGGACGGCCCCGGCGGGCGGGTGCACGCGCTCGTGCAGCGTCCGGCGGAGGGCGAGGGCCCGTTCCCGACGGTGTTCGAGGTGCACGGCGGCCCGACCTGGCACGACAGCGACGCCTTCGCGTCCGGCCCGGCGGCCTGGCTCGACCACGGCTACGCGGTGGTGCGGGTCAACTACCGCGGTTCCACCGGCTACGGCCGGGAGTGGACGGACGCGCTGAAGCACCGGGTCGGCCTGATCGAGCTGGAGGACATCGACGCGGTCCGCGCCTGGGCGGTGGCGAGCGGCCTGGCCGACCCGGAGCGGCTCGTCCTGTCCGGCGGGTCCTGGGGCGGCTATCTCACCCTGCTCGGTCTCGGCACCCAGCCGGATGCCTGGGCGGTGGGTCTCGCGGCCGTGCCCGTCGCCGACTACGTGGCGGCGTACGAGGACGAGATGGAGGCCCTGAAGGCGCTGGACCGCACCCTGCTGGGCGGCTCGCCTGAGGAGGTGCCGGAGCGGTTCGCCGCCTCCTCGCCGATCACGTACGTGGACGCGGTGAAGGCCCCGGTGCACATCACGGCCGGCGTCAACGACCCGCGCTGCCCGATCCGGCAGATCGACAACTACGTGGAGCGGCTCGCCGCCCGGGGCGCGGTGCACGACGTGTACCGGTACGACGCGGGGCACGGGTCGCTGGTCGTGGAGGAGCGGATCAAGCAGGTCGCCCTGGACCTGGCCTTCGCCGCGAAGCACCTGGGGACCCGGCCGCAGGAGGGCTGAGCCCGCTTGCGTACCGTGGGGGTGTGTACCGGTTCCTGAGAACGCCCCGCTGGTGGGGGATCAACGTCTTCGTCCTGCTGGCGATCCCGTTCTGCGTGTTCATGGGGACCTGGCAGCTGGGCAAGTTCGAGGACCGCGTCGACTCCCACCGGGAGGCCGAGCGGCGACCCGACCCCGCGACCCAGCGCACCGAGCCGCTGGACTCGCTGCTGCCCGTGGACAAGGAGACCTCCGGCCGGGTGGCGCGGGCCAGCGGGCGGTACGGGGAGCAGTTCCTGGTCCCCGACCGGGCGCTGGACGGGCGCTCCGGCGCGTACGTGCTCACCCTCCTGAAGACGGACGGCGGCAAGGTGCTGCCGGTGGTCCGGGGCTGGCTGCCCTCGGGCGCCACGGCCCCGGCCCCGCCGTCCGGCGAGGTCACCGTGTCGGGCGCGCTGCAGGCCTCGGAGAACCCGGGCACCAAGGGCGTCAACACGGCGGGCGGGCTGCCGACCGGGCAGCTCGGCATGATCAGCGCCGCGGCGCTGGTCAACGTCGTGCCGGACGACGTCTACGACGCCTGGATCACCCTCGTGGACTCCCCCGCCGGGCTCGTCCCGGTGCCCGCGTCGGCCGCCGCCGGCACGAGCCTGGACATGAAGGCCTTCCAGAACCTGGGCTACACGGCCGAGTGGTTCGTCTTCGCCGGCTTCGTGCTCTTCATGTGGTTCCGGCTGGTGCGCCGCGAGGCCGAGGCCTCGCGGGACGCGGCCCTCGGGCTGTAGCACCCGGGGCGCCGGGGGCGCCCGCCGCGCCCGCCCGGGAGACCCGGGCGGCGGCCGTCGGGGCGGGTCAGGACGCGTCCAGGACCCCGGTCCGGTAGATCGTGCCCGCGCAGGCGTTGGGGATGGTCGCCTCGGCCACCGGGCCGCCGCCCTCCGCGGTGTGGGTCACGGCGACGCTGCCGTCGGACGGGGTGCCGTCGGTCAGGAGCTGGCTGCTCGCCGTGTTGCCGGTCGTGCCGGTGCCGGCCGAGCCGCCGGTGGCGCCGCCGTTGGACGCGGGGCCGCCGTTGCCGCCCGTGGTCGGGGTCGGGGTGGGCGTCGGCTCGGGGCCGGTGGTGGGGCAGGTCTCGCTGGGCACCCAGGCGAAGCGCACCTCGTAGGCGTTGGCCGGGGTCAGGACCAGGGTCGGCGACTCCTGCGTGGGGTCGGGCAGCCCGTTCGCCGCGTCGCCGAAGGTGTGCTCGACGACCGCGATCTTCCCCGCGTCAGCCGCGCCGCGCGCCTGGAAGGCGACCAGGCCCGGACCGCCGACCATGCAGTCCTTGCCGGACACGTTGGCGATGCGGAAGCTGCCGTAGACCTTGCCCTCGGCGTCGGGCGAGCCCGCCTGGACGGCGCTGACGCTGAGCTGGCCGGCCCCGCAGGTCTGCGAGGGGACCGGCGGGCTGGTCGGGACGCCGGCCTCGCCGCCGGAGCCGCCGCCCGAACCGGGCACCGGGACGCTGGGCTTGCCCGCTCCCCCGGTCCCGCCCTGCTCCGGCGCCGCGGTCCCGACGGGCGGGGTGTGGCTCTTCTGGCCGCCCTCGACGCCGGTCTCGGTGCCGGTGCCGCCCTGGGCCTGCTCGCCGTGGCCCGCGTTGACCGCCTGGTCGGCGCCGACGCCGCCCGAGGAGGCCACGTGCACCAGGGCCGGGACGGCCGTGCCGACGAGGACGACGGCGGCGGCGATGCCGACGACGGCCTGCCGCTTGCGGGCCCGGCGGGCGGGCACGGCCCGCCGCAGGTGCTCCAGCGTGCCCTCGGAGGGTTCGAGTCCGGACACCGCGCCCTGGAGCAGTCGCCGCAGCGCCTGCTCGTCGGCCGCGCCGGATTCCGGCCCTTCGTTCAGCATTCCGCGTCCGCTCAGGTCGTTCCGGTCATCGTGCTCGTCGCCTTCGTGCGGCCCGCCGCTCATGACGCCGCCTCCATGGCGACGCGCAGCGCCGCGATCCCGCGCGAGCCGTATGCCTTCACCGAACCCAGCGAGATCCCGAGCGTCTCGGCGACCTGTGCCTCCGTCATGTCCGCGAAGTACCGCAGCACCAGGACCTCGCGCTGCCGCCGCTGGAGCCCGCGCATCGCCTTGATCAGCGCGTCCCGCTCCAGCTGGTCGTAGGCGCCCTCCTCGGCGCTGGCCATGTCGGGCATCGGCTTCGAGAGCAGCTTGAGCCCGAGGATGCGGCGGCGCAGCGCGGAGCGCGAGAGGTTGACGACGGTCTGGCGCAGGTAGGCCAGGGTCTTCTCGGGGTCGCGGACCCGGCTGCGCGCCGAGTGGACCCGGATGAACGCCTCCTGCACGACGTCCTCGCAGGAGGCGGTGTCGTCGAGGAGCAGCGCGGCGAGCCCGAGCAGCGAGCGGTAGTGCGCGCGGTAGGTCTCGGTCAGGTGGTCGACGGTGGTGCCGGCGGCCATCGCGTCGTCAGCGCCCTCGCGGGGCGAGGGGACGCCGTTCACGGTCGGTCGGGTCCTGATGGGCATGGGGGCGATCACCGGCATGCCGCCGGCCGGGCGCGGCCGCCGGAGCGGGCGCACCACGGTGCCGCGCAGCGGGATGACCGCAGCGATGTCGAGTACCTCTGCCACGCCTGTTGGACACGCTTCCCCCCGTCAGGGTTGTACGCGTACGGCACCGTTTTTGACGATGCGTCGTTTGTCCTCATGCGTACCCGTTCTCCCCCGATGCCCCGCTTTCACGGTCTGCCTCGCGCTGTCCGGACGGCCACCTAGTGATGGGTGCACGCGAAGACGCCGCCTGCCCGACCGCCGGTTGCGGAGGGGAGGGAACAGCATCGTCGTCCAGGACATCTGACCTGTTCAAGAGGCATCCGAAGCCGAATTGCTCACAAGGGCTTCACAGATCCTACAAAGTTGAGCGGTGACGCGATGCCGATTTCCGAACGCTCGCGGGCAGGCGGGCGTCAGGCGCCGATGATCGATTCGGCGATCTGCAGCGCGTTCAGCGCGGCCCCCTTGCGCAGGTTGTCCGCGCACACGAAGAGCTCCAGGGCCCGCTCGTCGTCCATCGACCGCCGGACCCGCCCGACCCAGGCCGGGTCGGTGCCGACGACGTCGGCGGGCGTGGGGTAGTCGCCGACGGCGGGGTCGTCGTAGAGCACCACGCCGGGCGAGGTGGCCAGGATCTCGTGGGCGCGGGCGACGGTGACGGGCCGTTCGAAGCGGGCGTGCACCGAGACGGCGTGCCCGGTCACGACGGGGACCCGGAGGCAGGTGGCCGCGACGCGCAGCGCCGGCAGGCCCAGGATCTTGCGGGTCTCCTCGCGGACGGCCAGCTCCTCGGAGGACCAGCCGTCGGCGGCGAGCTCCCCGGACCAGGGCAGCACGTTGAGGGCGAGCGGCCCGGCGAAGGGGCCGGTGTGGTCGCCGACGGCACGCCGTACGTCTCCGGGATGGTTGCCGAGCTCGCTGCCGGTGACCAGGGCCAGCTGGTGGCGGAGCGCGGCGGTGCCCGCGCGGCCGGCGCCGCTCGCGGCCTGCTGGGCGGTGACGACCAGTTCGGCGAGGCCGAACTCGGCGTGCAGGGCGCCCACCGAGACGATCAGCGCCAGGGTGGAGCAGCCGGGGCTCGCGACGATGCCCCGGGGCCGTACGGCGGCGGCGGGGGCGTTGAGCTCCGGGACCACCAGCGGCACGTCCGGGTCGGCCCGGAAGGCGGTGGAGGTGTCCACGACCACCACGCCCTTGGCGGCGGCGATCGGTGCCCAGCGGGCGGCGACGGCCTCGGGCACGAGGAAGAGAGCGAGGTCGACGCCCTCCAGGGCTTCCTCGCTCAGGGCCAGGACCTCGCACTCCTCCCCCCGTACGGCCAGCTTGCGGCCGTGGGAACGGGGGGAGGCGAGGAGGCGTATCTCGCCCCAGACGTCCGCGTGGTGGGTGAGCATCTGGAGGAGCACCGCCCCGACGGCCCCGGTCGCTCCCACGACCGCGAGCGTCGGCCGGGCGGTGCCCCGTGCCTCCGTGCCCTCCCGCGCCTCCGCGTCGTCCAGCGGGGTCACGTCACCGGCCGGTGCCGCCGTAGACGACGGCCTCGTCCGAGTCGCTGTCCAGGCCGAAGGCGGTGTGGACGGCGCGCACGGCCTCGTTGACGTCGTCGGCGCGGGTGACCACCGAGATGCGGATCTCCGAGGTGGAGATCAGCTCGATGTTCACGCCCGCGTCGGAGAGCGCCTTGAAGAAGTCCGCGGTGACCCCGGGGTTGGTCTTCATGCCGGCGCCGACGAGGGAGATCTTGCCGATCTGGTCGTCGTAGCGCAGCGAGTCGAAGCCGATCACGGACTTCGTCTTCTCCAGGGCGTCGATGGCCTTGCGGCCCTCGGCCTTGGGGAGCGTGAAGGAGATGTCCGTGAGGCCGGTCGAGGCCGCGGACACGTTCTGCACGATCATGTCGATGTTGATCTCGGCGTCCGCGACCGCGCGGAAGATCGCGGCGGCCTCGCCCGGCTTGTCCGGGACGCCGACGACGGTGATCTTCGCCTCGGAGGTGTCGTGGGCGACACCGGAGATGATGGCCTGCTCCACCTGCTCGGCTCCTTGCTCGACGGGTCGTGCGTTGCTGACCCAGGTGCCCTGCAGTCCGGAGAAGGACGAGCGGACGTGGATCGGGATGTTGTAGCGGCGCGCGTATTCGACGCAGCGGTGCAGCAGCACCTTGGAGCCGGACGCGGCGAGCTCCAGCATGTCCTCGAAGGAGATCCAGTCGATCTTCTGCGCCTTCTTCACCACGCGCGGGTCGGCGGTGAAGACGCCGTCGACGTCCGTGTAGATCTCGCAGACCTCGGCGTCGAGCGCGGCGGCCAGGGCGACGGCGGTCGTGTCGGAGCCGCCGCGGCCGAGGGTGGTGATGTCCTTCTTGTCCGCGGACACGCCCTGGAAGCCGGCGACGATGGCGATGTTGCCCTCGTCCAGCGCGGTGCGGATACGGCCCGGCGTGACATCGATGATGCGCGCTTTGTTGTGGACCGAGTCGGTGATGACACCGGCCTGACTGCCCGTGAACGACTGGGCCTCGTGGCCCAGGTTTTTGATCGCCATGGCCAGCAGGGCCATGGAGATCCGCTCTCCGGCGGTCAGCAGCATGTCGAACTCGCGTCCGGCCGGCATCGGGGATACCTGCTCGGCGAGATCGATCAACTCGTCCGTCGTGTCGCCCATCGCGGAGACCACGACCACCACCTGGTGGCCGTTCTTCTTGGCTTCCACGATTCGCTTGGCGACGCGCTTGATGCCCTCGGCATCGGCAACGGAGGAGCCTCCGTACTTCTGCACGACAAGGCCCACGTGCGCTCCTCGCTCAGTCCTCGCCGCAGCACACGCTGCGGTCGGCTCAGTCTAACGAGGGACCGGAAAACGCCGACCTGATATCGCATGGTGAGACGACGTGCTCAGAGAATGATCAGGGAAATGGTCGGGGGAGGCCGGGAAATCGCCGAGGGCCGGTCCCGGAGGGAGGCGCCCCGGGCGGCGGGCGGGCGGGCGCGCCCCGGTGGGCGTCGACGCGGAGTGAGCGCCACGCCACCTTCCGGAGCGGCGCATAGCGCTTGGCAACACCCCTTTCACAAACGTTCCGGCATCCGAGACGGAAGCGGTGTGACCTGGACACATTCCCGAACGACTGCCACTCTCCCGCCATGCGCTCTCGCTTCGCCGCCATAGCCGCGGCCTCCGTCCTCGCCGCCCTCGCAGCCGCCGGCTGCGCGCCCCAGCAGACGGCCGGGAGCGCCTCGGGCACCTCCGGCACGGCCTCCGCCGCCAAGCCCGGCGGCGCCTGCACGGCGGACGCGCTCGCCACCAAGGCCAAGGGGAAGCTGACCGTCGGCACCGACACGCCCGCGTACGCCCCCTGGTTCCAGGACGACGACCCGGCCAACGGCAAGGGCTACGAGTCCGCCGTCGCGTACGCCGTCGCGCAGAAGCTGGGCTTCGCCAAGGGCGACGTCGTCTGGCAGAAGGTCGCCTTCAACAACGCCTTCGCCCCGGGGGCCAAGACCTTCGACTTCGACGTCAACCAGGTGTCGATCAGCCAGGACCGGCGCAAGGCCGTGGACCTGTCCTCCGGCTACTACGACGTCCGCCAGACGCTCATCGCGCTGAAGGGCTCCAAGGTCGCCAAGGCGACCAGCCTCGCCGAACTCAAGGGCGCCAAGCTGGGCGCCCAGGTCGGCACCACCAGCCTCGACGTCATCAACGACCTGATCAAGCCGGACCAGCAGCCGTCCGTCTTCCAGAAGAACGACCTCGCCAAGGCCGCCCTCAAGAACGGCCAGGTCGACGCGATCGTCGTCGACCTGCCCACCGCGTTCTACATCACCGGCGCCGAGGTCACCGAGGCCAAGGTCGTCGGCCAGTTCGAGACCCCGGCCGGCGCCGCCAAGGAGCAGTTCGGCCTCGTCCTCGACAAGGACAGCGCGCTCACCTCCTGCGTCTCGAAGGCCGTCGACGCGCTGCGCGCGGACGGCACCCTCGCCGCCCTGGAGAAGCAGTGGCTCGCCGACGCCGCGGGCGCCCCGGTGCTCAAGTGACCCTCACGGAGAAGACCGGGGAGGACGCCCCCGGCCACATGTACCGGCCGTCGCGGCGGCGGATCGAGCGCGAGCGCTACAAGCGCTCCCGCACCCGCCGCGCGACGGCGGTCGCCACCCTGAGCTCCGTCCTCACCCTGACGGTGCTCTTCTTCGTCATCACCGGCTCCCCCGGCTGGCAGCGCACGAAGGAGACCTTCTTCGACCCGGAGTACGCGCGCCAGGCCCTGCCGCTGGTCCTCGACGGCCTCTGGCTCAACCTGCGCCTCCTCCTCGTCTGCGGCACCGTCACCCTGATCCTGGGCCTGCTGCTCGCCGTCGCCCGCACCCTGCGCGGCCCGGCGTTCTTCCCGCTGCGCGCGCTGGCCACCGCGTACGTCGACTTCTTCCGCGGGCTGCCGCTCATCATCTGCCTGCTCGCCGTGATCTTCGGCGTGCCCGCGCTGCGGCTCCAGGGCGTCCCGACCGACCCCGTCGTGCTCGGCGGCACCGCCCTCGTGCTCACCTACTCGGCGTACATGGCGGAGGTCTTCCGGGCCGGCATCGAGAGCGTCCACCCCAGCCAGCGGGCCGCCGCCCGCTCGCTCGGCCTCTCCACCGCGCAGACCATGCGCTTCGTGGTCCTGCCGCAGGCCGTCCGCAGGGTCGTGCCGCCGCTCCTCAACGACATGGTGTCGCTCCAGAAGGACACCGGCCTGGTCTCCATCGCGGGCGCGGTCGACGCCGTGTACGCGGCGCAGATCCTCGCCAGCAAGACCTTCAACTACACCCCGTACGTCGTCGCGGGCCTCGTGTTCGTCGTGCTCACCATCCCCATGACCCGCTTCACCGACTGGGTCACGGCACGCATGAACCGGCGCCAGTCGCAGGGAGGCACCGTATGACGGACAGCGCCGACAGCACGGCCGGGCCGGGCGGACCGGCCGGCCCCGAAACCCCCGTCCTCCGCCTGGAGGCCGTCCGCAAGACGTACGGCGGGCATCCCGTCCTGCGCGAGGTGGACCTGGAGGTCCCGCAGCACACGGTCACCGTGCTCATCGGCGCCTCCGGCTCCGGCAAGTCGACCCTGCTGCGCTGCGCCAACCTCCTGGAGGAGATCGACGACGGCGCGATCTTCCTGGACGGCGAGGAGATCACCGACCCGCGCGTCGACGCCGACGCCGTACGGCGCCGCATCGGCGTGGTCTTCCAGGCGTACAACCTCTTCCCGCACATGAGCGTGCTCGACAACATCACGCTCGCCCCGCGCCGCGTCCACAAGACCGACCGGCGCGAGGCCGAGGAGCGGGCCCGCGAGCTGCTCGTCCGGCTCGGCCTCGGCGACAAGGCGGGCGAGTACCCGGACCGGCTCAGCGGCGGGCAGCAGCAGCGCGTGGCCATCGCCCGCGCCCTCGCGAGCCGCCCGCGCCTGCTGCTCCTCGACGAGGTGACGGCGGCGCTCGACCCGGAGCTGGTGGGCGAGGTCCTGAACGTGGTGCGGGACCTCAAGGAGGAGGGCATGACGATGGTCATCGCCACCCACGAGATGGGCTTCGCCCGGGAGGTCGCCGACCAGGTCTGCTTCCTGGCCGACGGCGTCGTCCTGGAGCGCGGCACCCCCGCGGAGGTCTTCGGCGCGCCCTCGCACGAGCGGACCCAGCGCTTCCTGAAGCGGATCGTGGAGGCGGGACGGCTGTAGGGGCGGCGGACGGCGGAGGGGCGGCTCCTGGAGCCGCCCCGGGGGGCGGGTCAGCGCGTTGGCCGGGGGCTGGCCAGCGGGTCGGCGGCGGGTCGGCCGGGGGCCGGTCAGCGCGTCATGGACAGCGCCACTCCCCAAAGCACCCGCCGTGCCCGGTCAGCCCTTCGGGCGTCCCAGTCCCAGCGGCCCCGCGATCTCCTCGGCCATCACACGGCCCGCCTCCTCGGCGAGGTCGTCCTCGGTCAGGTCCTCGTCCGTGTCGAGGCCGTCCAGCGCGGCGAGCGGCTGGTCCAGGCGGACGTGGGCGACCAGGGACTGAAGGGCGCGCAGGGTGGCGGAGGCGGTGGGGCCCCAGTTCGAGAAGTACGAGAACTGCCACCACCACAGCGCCTCGCTGGTCCGGCCCGCCCGGTAGTGGGCCAGACCGTGCCGCAGGTCCGTGACGATGTCGGCGAGGTTGTCGGAGATCCGGGCCGGGACCGGGGCCTTGCGCGGCTCGTACGGGTCGAAGACCTCCGAGAACACGTCCACCGGCTCCAGGAGCAGCGCGAACCGCATCCGCAGCTCGTCCACGTCCAGGTCAGGGCCCGTGTCCGGCTCGTACCGCTCGTCCGGGACGATGTCCTCGTGCGCGCCGAGCCGCCCGCCGGCCAGCAGCAGCTGGGAGACCTCCAGGAGCAGGAAGGGCACCGCGCTGTCCGGCTCGTCGCCCTTGGCGACCTCGGTCGTCGCGACGATGAAGCTCTCGATCGAGTCCGCGATCTGGACGGCGAAGTCGTCCGGATCCTGCGTGACGGAGTGCAGTGTGGCGTCAGACATCGAGGAGCCTCCCTGAGAGTGCGCCGTCGTGCGCACGGACCCGGTCGTCATACATCTAGCAGCCGCCGCCCCTCGAAGGCACGCCCCAGGGTGACCTCGTCCGCGTATTCGAGGTCGCCGCCGACCGGCAGCCCGCTCGCCAGACGCGTCACCTTGAGGCCCATGGGCTTGATCATCCGCGCCAGGTACGTCGCGGTGGCCTCGCCCTCCAGGTTGGGATCGGTCGCCAGGATCAGCTCGGTGACCGCGCCGTCCGCCAGCCGCGCGAGCAGCTCACGGATCCGCAGGTCGTCCGGGCCGACGCCCTCGATGGGGCTGATCGCGCCGCCGAGCACGTGGTAGCGGCCGCGGAACTCGCGGGTCCGCTCGATCGCCACGACGTCCTTCGGCTCCTCGACCACGCAGATGACCGTCAGGTCGCGGCGCGGGTCGCGGCAGATGTTGCACTGCTCCTGCTGCGCCACGTTGCCGCAGACCGCGCAGAACCGGACCTTCTCCTTGACCTCCAGGAGGGCCTGCGCGAGCCGCCGCACATCGGTCGGCTCGGCCTGGAGGATGTGGAAGGCGATCCGCTGCGCGCTCTTGGGACCGACGCCGGGCAGCCTGCCCAGCTCGTCGATGAGGTCCTGAACCACGCCTTCGTACAACGGAACGCCCTTCTCCGGAGTGCTTGATTCTTACGGTAGTGGCTGGAAACCGGCCTTAGAAGGTGTACGGGGAAGCCGGCCGCGCCGCCGCCCCGGCCGTACGGGTCAGAAACCCAGGCCCGGCATGCCGCCCAGGCCCTGCGCCAGCGGGCCCAGCTTGGCCTGCTGGAGCTGCTGCGCGTTGTCGTTGGCGGCCTGCACGGCGGCCACGATCAGGTCGGCCAGCGTCTCGGTGTCCTCCGGGTCGACCGCCTTCGGGTCGATGACCAGGCCGCGCAGCTCGCCGGAGCCGGTCACGGTCGCCTTCACAAGGCCACCGCCCGCCTGGCCCTCGACCTCGGTGCGCCCGAGCTCCTCCTGGGCACGGGCGAGGTCCTGCTGCATCTTCTGCGCCTGCTGGAGGAGCTGCTGCATGTTGGGCTGGCCACCACCGGGGATCACGGTCACTCACTCCTGCGGGTCTGCGCGTCCGCGGGTCCGCGGATACGCATACGAATACGGGTTCGGCAGATGCGGGTACGACGGATGCACATGCCGGTGAACCGAGCCTACGTGGTCGCCGACCGGCCTGCCGACACAACACTTTCGAGTGAGAAACTGCGGGCTCCTCTACCTGATCAAGACCCTCTTGCGGGCGCAGATCCCCGGATTCCGCGCCCACAGCCCACCATTCGGCGGTAGGAAGGGCAGGCACCACGTGCACCGCACGTCACAAAAGGACACGAGCGCTGAGCTGAACAGAGGAGTTCCCCGGTGAGCCAGCAGCCGGACATGCAGCCGCAGCCGGGGAATCCCGAAGGCCCGGGCAAGGGCGAGGGTCCGGCGGACCGCGACCTGACCGGGGCGCCCTTCCCCCTCGGCGACTGGGGCGAGCCCGCCGAACGCCTCGACGAGCTCTACCGCTGGGTCGAGGCGAACGCGCTGCGCACCGCCGAGTGGTACCTGTCCGACCGCGTCCGCAAGCGCCGCTGCGCCCGCGCGCTGCGGGTGGGTACGGCCCTCGGGGTGATCGCGGGCGCCGCGCTGCCGCTGCTCGACCTGACCAAGGCCGCCGAGGGCACCGCCGGCTGGGGCTACCTGTCGCTGCTGCTGGGCGCGGCCTGCCTGGCCTGCGACCGGTACTTCGGGCTCACCTCGGGCTGGATGAGGGACGTGGCGACCGCGCAGGCGGTGCAGCGGCGCCTCCAGGCGCTCCAGTTCGACTGGGCGTCGGAGAGCGTCCGCGAGGTGCTCGGCCCGACCGAGGGCACGGCCAGCGAGGCCGCCGAGCGCTGCCTGGGCGTGCTGCGCCGCTTCTCGGAGGACGTGACGGAGCTGGTCCGGGCGGAGACGGCGGACTGGATGGTCGAGTTCCGCTCGGGCCCGGCCCCGCTGGCCCTCCAGTCGGTCGGCACCTCGGCGCCCCGCCCCGAGAGCGGACACCCCTCGGGCCGCTTCCCGCTGCCTCCGGGCACCCGCCCGAACATGCCGAGGCAGCGCCCGCCGGAGCCGCGCTGAGGCCCTTACGGGGCGGCCCGTACGGGTACGGCGTCCCCCTGGCCTGATCTCTGCCCGGCGGGGGGCGCGGTGATGCGGGTGGCGCGGTGATGCGGGTGGCTCGGGGCCGTCAGCTCAGGACGATCATCGAGCCCTGGGCCAGGCTGCGGGTGGCCGCCGCGTGGAGGCCGAGCCAGACGTGCCGCTCGCGGGCGAAGGGGTTGTCGTCCTGGTACGGGACGGGGGCGGCGGGCTCCTCCAGGGCGGTGGGGCGCTCCGGGGCCTGGGGTGCGGCGGGCGGGTTGGCCGGGTCGATGCCGATCGCGGGCGCGACGAACTGCAGCTCGCGCAGCAGACCGTGCGAGGAGCCCAGCGGGCCGCCGCCCTCCAGGAGCTCGTCGTTCGAGAGCGGTACGGGGAAGTCGACCGGCACGTAGGCGCCCGCGTGGTCGTAGTGCCAGACCAGGTGGGACTGCTGGGCGGTCGCCTCGAACATCTCCAGGAGCTGCTCGTAGTCGCCGCCGAGCTCGCCGACGGGTTCGACGGGCAGTCCGCACATCTGGAGCAGGTAGGCCCGGCGCAGGAAGTGCAGGGCCTCGTAGTCGAAGCCGGCGACCGGGGCGACGTCCCCGGAGAGTCCCGGCATGTACGCGTAGACGGGCACGGTCGGCAGGCCGGCCGTGGTGAGGGCGTGGTCGTAGGCGGCGATCTCTTCGGCGAAGGGGTTGTCGGCGCTGTGGCACAGCACGTCGACGAGGGGGACCAGCCACAGGTCACAGGCCAAGGGAGGCTCGCTCTCCGTCAGTTGCGGGGTCGGTACGGGCGGTATGCAGGGACGGCCAGGGTAGTCGGGCCCTCCGGCCCCGCACACCCCGCCGGGGAACTGCCCCCGGAGGAACCGCCTCAACCCGCCCCGGCACGCCCGCGCCGGGACGGCCCTCGGGCCGCCACCACCGCTCGGGGCGCTCCGGTCACAGCCTGAGCTCCAGTCACTCCGGTCACAGCCTGAGCTCCAGTCACTCCGGTCACAGCCTGAGCTCCAGTCACTCCGGTCACAGCCTGAGCTCCAGTCGCTCCGGTCCCGGCCGCCGCCCCCCGCGTCACCGCCGCTCCGTGCGCTCCGTGCGCTCCGTGCGCTCCAGGAAGTCCGCCCACTCCAGCGAGCCGGCGTTGTACTCCCGTACGACCTCGATGGCGCACTCCGCGTCGCCGCGGGTGATCGCGTCGACGAGTTCCACGTGGCCGCTCCACAGCCAGCGGGTGCAGTCGCGGTCGGCGCGGAGCCGGGGCACCGAGAAGACCCAGGCCTGGACGCGCAGCCGGTGCAGGAAGCCGGCGATGTGGTCGTTGGCGGAGATCAGCCGGCCCAGTTCGCGCCAGTAGCGGATGTCGTAGCCGATGAGGACTTCCAGCTCGCCGGCGCGGGCCGCGCGGGCGGCGGCCTCGCCTCGGCGGCGTATCGAGACGAGCGTGACGCCGTACGACAGGTCGGGCTCGGCGGGCGGGGCGGTGGGGGCGCGGCGGAAGATGCCGTCCACGACGAGCATCCGGGCCTCGACCATGCCCCGGTAGTCGGCGACCGAGAACTGGTGCACGCGGAAGCCGCGGTGCTGGTCGGAGTCGAGGAGGCCCTGGGCGCACAGGTCGACGAGGGCTTCGCGGACGGGGGTCGCGGACACCCCGTACTGCTCGGCGATCTGTTTGACGGTGAATTCCTCACCGGGCGCGAGACGCCCCGCGAGGACTTCGTCACGCAGCGCGTCCGCGATCTGCTGCCGCAAGGTGTTGCGGGTGACAGCTCCGCTCGCGGGCATGGTGGTCGGCCCCCTCCGTCCGGCTCCCGGACACCCTAGTCCAGGGCACGGAGGGGGCCGCTCTCGTCACACGGTGTGCTGGTCCGCCACGGTCAGGGCCGCGTCGAGGGCCGCCAGACCCTCCTTGGCCTCCGCCTCGGAGACGTTGCAGGCGGGGACGGCGTGGGTGCGGTTCATGTTGACGAAGGGCCACAGGCCGTTCTTCTTCGCCTCGGCGGCGAAGGCCGCCATGGGGGCGAAGTCCGCGCCGGCCGCGTTGTACGGGACGAGCGGCTCGCGGGTCTCGCGGTTCTTGACCAGGTCGAGGGCCCAGAAGACGCCCAGGCCGCGCACCTCGCCGACGGACGGGTGGCGCTCGGCGAGCTCGCGCAGGCCGGGGCCGAGGACCGTCTCGCCGATGCGGGCGGCGTGCTCGACGACCTTCTCGTCCTCCATGACGTTGATCGTCGCGACGGCGGCGGCGCAGGCCAGCGGGTGACCGGAGTAGGTCAGACCGCCCGGGTAGGGCCGCTTGTCGAAGGTCGCGGCGATCTTCTCGCTGATGGCGACGCCGCCGAGCGGCACGTAGCCGGAGTTCACGCCCTTGGCGAAGGTCAGCAGGTCGGGGACGACGCCGTAGTGCTCGGCGGCGAACCACTTGCCGGTGCGGCCGAAGCCGGACATGACCTCGTCGAGGATGAGGACGATGCCGTACTTGTCGCAGATCTCGCGCACGCCGGTCAGGTAGCCGGGCGGCGGGGTCATGATGCCGGCGGTGCCCGGCACGGACTCCAGGATGATCGCGGCGACCGTCTGCGGGCCCTCGAACGCGATGGTGTCCTCAAGGTGCTGGAGGGCGCGGGCGCTCTCCTCGGCCTCGTTCGCCGAGTAGAACGGCGAGCGGTAGAGGAACGGCGCCCAGAAGTGCTTCACACCGGCGGAGGCCGTGTCGGAGGCCCAGCGGCGCGGGTCACCGGTCAGGTTGATCGCGGTGGAGGTGGCGCCGTGGTACGAGCGGTAGGCCGAGAGCAGCTTCGTCCGGCCCGTGTGCAGACGGGCCATGCGGACGGCGTTCTCGACGGCCTCGGCGCCGCCGTTGGTGAAGAAGATCTTGTCCAGGTCGCCCGGGGTGCGCTCGGCGATGAGGCGCGCGGCCTCGGAGCGGACGTCCACGGCGAAGGCGGGCGCGAAGGTCGCCAGCTTCCCGGCCTGCTCCTGGATCGCGGCGACGACCTTGGGGTGCTGGTAGCCGATGTTGGTGTAGACGAGACCGCTGGTGAAGTCGAGGTAGCGGTTTCCTTCGTAGTCCCAGAAGTACGAACCCTCGGCGCCGGCGACGGCGAGCGGGTCGATCAGGCCCTGGGCGGACCATGAGTGGAACACGTGCGCGCGGTCGGCGGCCTTGACGGCCGCACCGGCCTGGGGGTCGGGCTCGACATGAGGGGTCATGGGTCGAGGGTAAGGAACCGCAGGTGGGGCGGGCCATGGCCATCTTGTCCACCGAGACCGGGACGGACGAGACAGAGTGCCGGACGGCTCCGCGCACGGACCCTAATTGACAGCAGACTGTCATCACGACAGTCTGCTGTCATGGATGCGATGACGAACAGCCCCGAGCCCCAGAAGACCGTCCATCTCGCCGTCTACGACACGCTCGCCGACTGGGAGACGGGCCACGCCACCGCCTGGCTCGCCCGGGCCGGCTTCACCGTCCGCACGGTCGGCCCGGCCGCCGGAGAGCCGGTCACCACCCTCGCCGGGACGCGGATCCTCCCCGACCTCCCGCTCGACGCGCTCGACCCCGCCGACAGCGCCCTGCTGATCCTCCCGGGCGCCGAGAAGTACGACGAGGGCGACGAGCTCGCCCCCTTCACCGCCAAGGCCCGCGCCTTCCTCGACGCGGGCGTCCCGGTCGCCGCGATCTGCGGCGCCACCGCCGGCCTCGCCCGCGCGGGACTGCTCGACTCCCTCCCCCACACCAGCGCGGCCTCCTTCTACCTCGCCGCCACCGGCTACCGGGGCGCCGCGCACTACGTGGAGGCCGACGCCGTCACCGCCGGCGACCTCATCACCGCCGGTCCGACCGAGCCGGTGGCGTTCGCCCGCGAGATCTTCGCCCGCCTCGGCGCGTACGAGGGGAAGCGCGACGCCTGGTTCCGCCTGTTCCACGACTCGGACCCGGCCGCCTTCGCTGAGCTGAACGCGTGAGCCGCCGCCGGCAGGACGCCCTGTCCCGCACGGCCCTCGGCGTCTTCCGGCTCAACGGCCAGTTCCTCGCCGTGTCGGAACGCCTCGCCGGACCGGCCGGCC
Source organism: Streptomyces sp. NPDC093111 (assembly GCF_040683955.1). NCBI lineage: Bacteria > Bacillati > Actinomycetota > Actinomycetes > Kitasatosporales > Streptomycetaceae > Streptomyces > Streptomyces sp. NPDC093111. The sequence continues at coordinate 239,917 of NZ_JBFBNW010000004.1, forward strand.
TCACCGCCGCCTGGTGGCAGGTCCTCGGCGCCGTGCTGCCCGAGCCGCTCCCCGTCTCCGGGATCGCCCGCGCCATGGGCATCACCCGCCAGAGCGTCCAGCGGATCGCGGACCTCCTGGTCGAGGAGGGCCTCGCCGCCTACGCGCCGAACCCGGCGCACCGCCGCGCCAAGCTCCTCGCCCCCACCGACACCGGCCGCGCCGCCGTCCGGCGCATCGACCCCGGCCACGCGGAACTGGCCGAGCGGCTGATGCGGGAGCTGGGCGGCCAGGAGGCGTTCGACGAGACGGTACGGGTACTGGAGCGGCTGATCGGGGCGATGGACGCGATCGAGGCGGACCCGCCCGGCGCCTGATCAGCGCTTGACGATGCGGTCCAGGACCTCGGCGAGGCGGGTCTTCACGGCCTCGCGGTGGTGCAGGGGCTCCGGGTCCGACTCCTGGTCCGCCCGTACGCCCCGGTCGGCCAGGACGTACAGCAGCCGGAGCGTGCGCAGGCAGTTGGAGACGTGGGCGGGCACCGGCGTGACGATCCGGTCCGCGCCGAACGCCGCGTCGACCGCGTCCAGCCAGCCCGTCGCGTCCCGCTCGCTCAGGTCCGTCCGGGTGAGCACGTGCGCGACCGCCCGCGCCAGCCGGTCGTCCTCCAACTGGTCCAGGACATGGCCGGTCGGCGCCGTCAGCCGCGCGGCGGCCAGTTCCAGCATCCGCGCCGGGTCCACCTCGGCGTGCCGCCCGAACCGGTCCAGCAGATCGGCGCCGTGCGCGACCGCGTGCAGCCAGCCCAACTCCTCGTCGTACCCGCGCAGATCCTCCTCGGCCGGGTACCAGCGCGCGAACGCGTCCACCCACTCCGCGCGGAAGCCTCCCGCCTCCACGATCATGCCGAGCACGAGCGGCGCGAACGTACGGGCCTGGACCTCCGGATCCCCGAACCGGGCCGCCATCTCGTCGCCCAGCTCCAGCCGCTGACGCCCGTCGATCACACCGCGCCGGAGCCAGGTGTCCAGGACCCCGTAGGGCGCGCCGTCCCGGACCTCGGGGTCCCGGTCGGCGAGGGCACGGGAGAGCTCCCGCACCAGTTCGCCCAGATCGCGGTCTGCGGGCACGGCGTAATCGGCGTCTACGACGCTGTTCCAGTCGGTCACGCCCGCACGATAATCGGACAGCCGCTAGTCGCGCCGGGAATTACCTTCCACGTACCGGCCCGCTAAGAGCTCCGTCACCGCGCTCTTCAGAAGCAACGGATGCACCAACCGCCCCGGCTCCGTCGGCGGGAACCGCCACGACAGCGGCCAGGTCTTCCCCGTCAACGCCGGCACCGGTACGTAACTCACATGGGCGGGACCCGAGTTGAACCGGGTCACCCCTCGCGGCCACGAACGGTGCGAGGTCGACCCCGGCGGCACCAGGAAATACACCCCGCGCCGGCCGTTCGCCTCCATCACGACCGGCCCCGGATCGCCCCCCGTAAGGGACTCCATCCAGTCGGCGAGGCTCCGGCCGTCGTCTCCGTCGACGCGCACGGCGTCGAATTGCACCCCCGCCTTGCGGAGGTGGAATCCGGAAAGCGGAATCCAATCACATGGCCCGGAGTTTCGCTCACTCTTCGAATCATTCACAGGGACATGGTGACGCCTCGACGCTACCGTTTTCCACGACTGCGAGGGCGCGTCGGCAAACGCTTGACCTGCGTCAACGTGCCTTGTCGGCAGTCGAATTCGGCGGGGAGCGGTTGAGACCGGTTGAGTCCGGTTGAGTTCGATTGGGGAACGTGGATGGCACGTGAAGAAATCCGGGAAACCGTCGGTCCGATGGCCCGAATGGCCGCGACATTGGCCAAAAAGATCCGGTTGCGAAAGGGGCTCACTCAGGAGCGAGAGGGGGCGCTCATGGGATACACCGGAGCGGCGATCAGCGCGATGGAACGCTTCGTGCATCCGGTCAGCGACGAGATGCTGGTGCAGCTGGAGCGGGTGGTGGGTGACGGCCTCGGCATCTTCGAGGAGCTGCGCGTACCGGTGAGCCTGGAGAAGCTGCCGGAGCAGTTCCGCAACTACTCGCAGATCGAGCAGAAGGCCTACGCCCTGTGGCTGTACGCGAACCATGTCGTCCACGGGTTGTTCCAGACCGAGGCGTACATGCGGGCGCTCATCGCGGGCGGGTATCCGGAGCCGACCCCGGAACGGGTCGAGGAGCTGGTCATCGGCCGGATGGCCCGTAAGGCACTGTTCGACCGGACACCGACCTGCGAGATCGAGCTGGTGCTGGACGAGTCGGTGCTGCGACGGCCGATCGGGAGCGTGGAGATCATGCGGGAGCAGTTGCTTTACCTGGCGGAGTGCGCCCGCAGGAGGAACGTGAACCTTCAGGTGCTGCCGCTGGACGCGGGGTCGGGCGGGGAGTACGCGGCCGACCGAGGCAACCTGACGATCATCGAAACCGCGGAACACGCCCACGTTTCCTACCTGGAGATCCAGGGTGAGAGCGTGCTCGTCACCGACCGGGCCAAGGTCAGCACGCTCACGCAGCGGTATGCAAAAATCCGGGCACAGGCCCTGGACCCGCGCGAGTCACTGGGTCTCATCGAACGGTTGGCGGGAGTACAGAGATGAGCGTCACCCTCACCTGGTTCAAGTCGAGCTACAGCGACAGCGGTGGCGGCGAGTGCGTCGAAGTCGCCTTCGACTGGCACAAGTCCTCCTACAGCGACGACGGCGGTGGCAACTGCGTAGAGGTCGCCACCTGCCCCCACTCCGTCCACCTCCGTGACTCCAAGGTGACGGACGGCCCGACCTTCGCGGTCGAGCCGTCCGTGTGGAGCACGTTCCTCGCGTGGGCGTGATCAGCAGGACAGGTTCGACCCGGCCGGGACGCCCAGGATCTGGGTGAACTGCTGGTACTTGGTGACCCGGCTCTGCACCTGGGCCGGGTTGCCGCCGTTGCACTCCAGGCTGCCGTTGATCGCCCAGATGGTCTGGCCGAAGCCCGCGCCGTTGACCATGGCGTTGTGGGCGGTCATGGTGCCGGGGCCCTTCTGGGTGTTCCAGTACCAGAGGCCGGTGGCCATGGCGATGGCCGGCTCGCGCTCGACGCGCCAGGGGTTGTTGAGCAGGTCGATGCCGAGGGCGTCGCCCGCGGCCTTGTAGTTGAAGTTCCAGGAGAGCTGGATGGGGCCGCGCCCGTAGTAGGCGGCCTGGCCGGCGGGGCAGCCGTAGGACTGGGTCGTGTCGCAGTAGTGGGGGTAGTTGGCGGTGTTCTGCTCGACGATGTAGTAGAGCCCGCCGGTCTCGTGGCTGACGTTGGCGAGGAAGGCCGCGGCCTCCTGCTTCTTCACGGTGTCGCCGCCGGTGGTGGCGAAGGCCGGGTACGACTTGAGGGCGTCGACGAGTCCGGCGTACGTGTAGAAGGGGTTCCGGTTCGGGAACATCTGGTTGAACTGGGCTTCGGAGACGACGAATCCGGACGGGTCCGGGTTGCCGCCGCCGTCGCCGCAGACGCCCTGGTCGGCCCAGACACCCCATTGGCCGGTCGTGCCGGGGGTCTCGTTCTGGGTCCACCATTTGGCCTGCCAGTTGTGGCCGTTGTGCGAGGCGGTCATGCCGCCGGTGTAGACGGCGCCTGAGCTCCAGGCCGCGGCGCAGGCGGGCGCGGCGGCGGCGGAGGTGGCGGGGAGGAGTACGGCGAGGCCGACGACCGTACAGATCGCGGCGAGAACGGTGAGAAGACGTCGCAACACGCGCTCTTCCTTCCGGTGGGGGAAGGGCCAGCGAAGCGTGATTGGTCTGGACCCGTCAAGGTCTAGACCAAATGTAAAAGGCACGGGGGCGGGGCAACACGCGCTGTTAGGCTCCTTTTCGGCCTGCCCGGGGGAACGCGTGAACGCGACTGGGGCACCACAGGCCACACAAGCAACAGCGGGGGGTCGGGAACCGAACCGGCCGCCCCAGGGGAACACGGGGAGAACACCAGGTGGTTCGTCATACCCTCGCGCGGAAGGCTTCCCTCACCGCGCTCGGACTCTCGGTCGCCGCAGGTGGCCTGATACCGCTCGCCGCTCCGGCCGTCGCGGACACGCCGGAGGTGCCGCAGGAGCTGGTCATCCCGGCAGCCGTCAAGAACAACCCGCTCTGGGAGCGGGTCTACCAGGCCGGACAGGCCGAGTACGGCGACGCCGACAGCGTCGGCGCCGAGGGCGTGTTCGTCCGCGAGGACGGGCGCAACCAGCCGGTCTGGACGCGCTACTCCGACGGCCGGACCTTCGACATCCCCGGCATCGCCTCCGCGACCGGCTCCGCACGCGGCACCGGCACGGACGCGCTCGCCTACGTGACGGCCGACAAGGCCGAACTGCGGCACGCCGACGGCCGGGTGGAGAGCCTCGCCCTGCCCGCCGGACTCAATGACCCGAACGTCTACGGCCTCCGGGCGGTCGGCGACGACGCCCAGGGCCGCACCCACATCCTCTCCGCGACGCCCGACGGCGGCACCGCCGACCTGCTCGTCGAGGAGCCGGACGGCGTCGAGTACGGGCCCGCCGTCGCGGGCGACGCCACCTCGATCCTGCTCCAGGGCCCCGACCTGAGCGGCCACCGCACCCACACGCTGGTCGACGCCGCCACCGGCAAGGCACAGGGCCGCTTCCCGGCCGTCCCCGCGGGATACTCGCGGGCCCGGATCTCGTCGAAGTACGTCCTGTTCTACGGCGACTACCGCACCGGCAAGGTCCTCGTCGGCACCCGTACCGACCCGACGGCCCCGCTCGTCGAGGTCCCCCTCGCCGTGTACGGCAACGAGGTCGCCCTCGTCGGCGACTGGGTCGTGCACAACCCGTACGGCAAGGTCCAGGCCGTCCCGCTCAAGGGCGGCGCGCCCGTCGACCTGCTCACCGGCCAGACCTGGGGCGGCCTCGGCCAGGGCGCCGACAGCGCGGTCCTCGTCGGCGGCCCCGACAACTCCGACTGGGCCGTCCGCCGCATCACCGCCGGCCCCGACGGCAGGCCCGCGATCTCGGTCCTGAAGAAGGTCCCCGGCAAGGCCGTCCCCGTCGAACGCCTCGCGCTCGCCCAGGGACAGCTCGCCGTCATCGACCGCAGCGACGACTCCTCGGCCAACGGCCGGGCCTGGACCCGCGGTCTGAGCACCGGCGGCGCCCTCACCGCCGGCCGGCGCGGCACCGAGAGCCTGTGGGTGGACCCCTGCCCGGCCGGCGACACCGCGTGCGAGGAGTACTGGCCCACCGGCGACGGCGGCTTCCTCACCCACATCGGCGGCAGCGACGGCTACCTCACCGTCCAGGGCTGGGAGAAGGGCATCTTCCGCACCGCCTTCCCCGGCGGCGAGGCGCGCGTCCGCGACCTCAGCGGTCCCTACGTCGTCGTGGACAGCAAGAAGGACACGACCACCAAGCAGCGCGTGCTGCTGATGGAGCTCGACCACGAGAAGACCCAGGTCCTGGAGGAGCGCACGCCCGTGGCGTCCGCCCTGTGGGGCTCCTGGCTGTGGAGCGCGGGCGCCGACAAGGGCGCGGTGAGCGCGAAGGACCTGAAGACCGGCAAGACCGTCGAGACCCTCAACACCGGCGCGCCGTGCGTGCCCGAGGAGCTCCAGGCCGTCGGACGCTGGCTCTACTGGTCCTGTGGCGCGAGCGGCCCCGCCGGCGTCTACGACCGTACGGAGAAGGCGAACCGGACCGTGCCGTCGGACGAGGCGCTGCTCGGCGACGGCTACGTCGTCACGCACGACAAGGCCGCCGGGAAGCTCGTCCTCACCGGCGCCGAGGCGTCCGCCGCCTCCCGCGTCGTCGGCAGCCTCCCCGACACGGGCCGCTCCCAGCGGCGGACCACCTGGACCGTCGACAAGTTCGGTGGCCACCTCGCGTACGCCGACCCCCAGGGGCAGGTGCACGTGGTGCCCAGCGGCATCGCGCGCCAGCCGCTGACGCTGCTCACCCGCGAGGACACGCCGGGCGCGCTCGTCGACGGCCGCAAGCCGGAGACCCCGACCGTCCTCACCGCCCTGATGCCCTCCCGGCCCTTCGGCGACTGGACCCTGACGGCCCGCCACCACACCACCGGCAAGGTCACCACGCTGGCCTCCGGCACGGACGGGCGGGCGCTGCGCCCCAGCTGGAACGGCAAGGACCAGGCCGGCGCGCTCATGGCGAACGGCCAGTACACCTGGACGCTGACCGCCCGCCCCGACGGCGCCACGGGCGCGCCGACCACCGTGAGCGGCGACGTCGTGCTGCGCGGCGGCACGTCCCCCGCGGACTCCAGCTTCGCCGGCCTGCCGCCGCGCCGGGTCCTCGACACCCGCAACGGCACCGGAGTCGCCCAGGGCAAGGTCGGCGCCGGCCGCACCATCACCCTCGACCTGTCCGGCGTGCCGGGCGTCGACAAGAACACGACCACGTCCGTGGCGCTGCACGTCACCGCGACCAACGCCACCACCGGGACCTTCGTCTCCGCGTACGACGGCTCCATCGGCCGCTCCGCCGCTTCCAACCTCAACGTGGCGGCCGGCAAGACGGTCTCCAACCTGGTCGTCGCCAACCTCGACCACGGCAAGGTGACCTTCTACAACCACGCGGGCACCGTCGACCTCGTCGCGGACCTCGCCGGGGCCAACACGGCCGGCGACGCGAACGCGCTGTACCGGCCGATGACCCCCTGGCGGGCGCTCGACACCCGCAGCGGGCTCGGCACGCCCAAGGCGAAGATCGCGGGCGGCTCGCGGGCCCACCTGTCCTTCAAGGGCACCGAGCTCGACGCCCCCGGCGTCACGGCGGTCGTCCTCAACATGACCGCCACCAACGTCTCCGCCGGCACCTTCGTCACCGCCCTCCCCAAGGGCGCGGCGGTCGTCGGCTCGCACCTCAACCCCGGGGCGGGCGAGACCCGTTCCAACCTGGTGATCGTGCCCGTCAAGGACGGCGGCGTCGACCTGTACAACCACGCCGGCTCTGTCGACCTGATCGCCGACGTGGCCGGCTACTACACCAGCGACCGGGTGGGCTCCCTCTACTCGTCGCTGTACCCGCAGCGCCTCATGGACACCCGCGCGGGCACCGGCGTCGCCAAGGCGAAGCTGGGCGCGGGGGGCACGGTCACCCTGACGGTGGCCGGCAAGAACGGCATCCCGGCGACGGGCGCGTCGGCCGTCGTCCTCAACGTGACCGCCACGAACACCACGGCGAACACGTACGTCACGGCCTACCCGTACGGCACGACCCGCACGTCCGCGTCGAACCTCAACGTCCCGAAGGGGGCGACCGTGTCCAACCTCGTCGTCGTTCCCGTCAGGGACGGCAAGGTCGTGCTCTACAACCACGCCGGTACGACCGACCTCGTCGCCGACGTGCAGGGCTACTTCGCCGAGTAGCCGGTACGGACGGCGGCGGGCGCACCGGCCCGGGGCGGGTCAGATCATCAGGACGATCCGGCCCGGCCGGTGCCCCGACTCCGCCCGGCGGTGGGCCTCGGCGGCCTCCTCCAGGGGCATCACGTCGGCCACTCGGGTGATCAGTTCGCGGGCCGCGACCTGTTCCAGGATGCCGGTCAGGGCCGCCGCGTCGGGGCGGCCGACGACCGTGTGGACCTCGATGTCGCGTTCGGCCGTCGGGGTGCGGTCGGCGGCGAGGGAGACGAAGCGGCCGCCGTCCTTCAGGGCGGCCAGCACCGGGGTGCCGAGGAGGGCGCCGTCGAAGACGCCGTCGACGCGCTCGGGGGCGTACGCCAGGACGTCGGCGAGGACCTTGGCCGGGTCGCCGCGCGGCACGACGTGCTGGGCGCCGAGGACCTTCAGCTCGTGCTCGTCGCCCTCGTAGGAGACGCCCACCACGCGCAGTCCGGCCGCCGCGGCCAGCTGGACGGCGAAGCGGCCGACGACACCGCTGGCGCCGGTGACGAGGAGGGTGGAGCCCTCGGGAAGGGCCAGTTTCGCGAGGCCCTGGCGGGCGGTGATCGCGGCCAGCGGAACGGACGCGGCGACCGTGAAGTCGACGTCCTCCGGGAGCGGCGCCAGCCACGCCGGGTCGACGCGGACGACCTCCGCGTACGTGCCCTCGCCCGTCAGCTCGTCGAACCAGGGCATGAAGCCCGCCACCCGGGCGCCGGCCGGCAGGTCGCCCGCCGGGTCGAGGAGCCGGCCCGCGAAGTCCGTGCCGAGGACGAAGGGGGGCCGCAGGCCGCCGATCGCGTCGACGTACATTCCGGACCTGATCCTCAGGTCCGCCACGGTCACACCGGCCGCCTTGAGCCGTACCCGTACCTTGCCCGGCACGTCCCCGGCCTCGGGTTCCGGGCGGCGGGCCATGCTCAGGACCTCGGGTCCGCCGTAGGCGGTGACTTCGACGACACGCATGGGGTTTCTCCTCCTGCGGCAGCCCCCTCGTGGCCATTACACCCACGCCCGGCAGCCCCGGCAACAGGTGTGGGGGATGCGGGGGACCCCCGGACGTGACGGAAGGACGAACACCGGGTGGCGGGATCCTCGGCCGCCCCCTCCGCTCGTACGCCCGTCCGTACCGTGACGCCCGTGGACTGGGTCAGCCCCGAGAACGTCATCGCCGTCGTCACCGCGCTGCTCGGCGTCGTGGTGACCTTCGGCGTCCTCGTCATCGAGCGGCGGGTGCCGCGCCGCAAGCGGATCGGCTACCGCGTGCAACTGGACACTCCCGTGGGTGAGCGGGACAACCCCGACGTGGGGCTCTTCCACGGGCAGCCGGACATGGCGGACGCCACCCTCGTCCTGCTGCGGATCGAGAACGACGGCGCCGTCTCCATCGGCCGAGAGGACTACCAGCTGGAGGAGCACGGGCTGACGGTGGAGTTCGGCCCGCGGCGGGTCCGGGCGGTCGCCGCGACCGAGGCGCCGTTCACCGCCGCCGCCCTGAGCCACGGCGGCAGCCAGGTCCGGCTCCCCAAGGTGCCGCTCAACCGGGGCCAGTACTTCAAGCTGCTCGCCCTGCTCACCGGCGGGCCCGTCGACACCCCCGTCACGATCTCCGGCGGCATCCGCGACGGCGACATCCACACCAACCACAGCATCACCATGGACGTCACCCCGCCCACCTTCGGCCGCGCCGCCCGGGCCGTCACGATCGTCCTCACCGCCTGCGTCATCGTCCTCGCCGCGATCATCGTGCTCCGCGACGACGCCCCGCCGCCCATGGGCTGCGCCCACGGCACCCTCACCGTCACCGGCTCCACCGCCTTCGCGCCCGTCATGCGCGACCTGGCCCGGCAGTACGAGGAGGACTGCGAGGGCGCCACCGTCCTCGTCGACGTGCACGGCTCCACCGCCGGGATACGGGAGCTGGCCGAGCAGGGCGCCAAGACCGCCAAGGGCGCCCCCGCGCTCATCGCGCTCTCCGACGGGCGCAAACCCGACGGCTACCCACAGCTGCGCGAGAACATGATCGCCGTCTCCCTCTTCACCCTCGTCGTCAACGACGACGTCCCGCTGCGCGACCTGTCCCTGGACTCCGTCCGGCGCCTCTACCGCGGGGACATCGTCAACTGGAAGCAGCTCGACGGCCCCGACCTGCCCGTCCGGCTGGTCAGCCGCGACGCCAACTCCGGCACCCGCGAGGTCTTCCAGCGGCGGGTCCTCGGCCGCAACGAGCCCGCCAACTCCTCCCGCGACTGCACCCACAAGGACGATCCCGAGGCCCGGGTCGTGCGCTGCGAGCTCGACAGCACCGACCAGGTCCTGTCGACCGTCGCGACGCTCCCCGGCGCCATCGGCTACAGCGAGCTGCGCTCCGGCAGCGGCCTGAAGGGCCTGCACCGGACCGGCATCGACGGACGCCACCCGAACGTGGACGAGATCGGCTCCTCGCCCTACCCGTACCGGGAGATCGAGTACGCCTACACCTGGGGCGTGCCGCCCGCGGACTCGCTGACCTCCAGCTTCCTCACCTTCCTCAGCCGGGGCGGCGGGCAGGCCGTCATCAGCACCCACGGGCACCTGCCGTGCGCCACCCCGAAGGGGCTCAAGATCTGCGGCGAGGGCTGAGCGCGACCCCGGCCGCCGCCCCGTCTGGCATTCTCTGTCGACGTGGATCCCTTGAACGCGGAAGACCCGGTCACCATAGGGCCGTTCCGGCTGATCGGCCGGCTCGGCGTGGGCGGCATGGGCCGGGTGTTCCTGGCCCGCTCGGCCGGCGGGCGCACGGTCGCCGTGAAGGTCGTGCACGCGGAGCTCGCCGCGCAGGACGAGTTCCGGCGCCGGTTCGCCCGCGAGGTCGCCGCCCTGGAACGGGTCGGCGGCACCGGCACCGCGCCCGTGCTCGGCTCGGACACCGGGGCCGAACTGCCCTGGGTCGCCGTCGGATACGTGCCGGGGCCCTCGCTGCGGACCGTCGTCGGCGACACGTACGGGCCGCTGCCCCCGGACAGCGTCCGCACCCTGGCCGCCGGGCTCGCCCGCGCCCTCGTCCACGTGCACGCGGCGGGGCTCGTCCACCGCGATCTGAAGCCCTCGAACGTGCTGCTGACCGTCGACGGCCCGAAGATCATCGACTTCGGCATCGCGCGGGCCGTCGACACCGTCACCGACGGCGGCCTGACCAGCACCGGCGCGGTCGTCGGCTCCCCCGGCTACATGTCCCCCGAACAGGTGCGGGGCGAGAAGCTGACCCCCGCCTCCGACGTGTTCTGCCTGGGCTCCGTCCTCGCGTACGCGGCGACCGGGCGGACCCCGTTCGGCGGGGCGGACAGCGGCGTACACGCCACCATGTTCCGCATCGCGCACGACGAGCCCGACCTGACGGACCTGGCGCCCGAACTCAGCGGGCTCATCCGGGCCTGCCTCACCAAGGACGCCGCCGGACGGCCCACCGCGACCGAGCTCGCCGACACCCTCCGGGTCACCGAGCCCTGGCTGCCCGCCGACCTGCTGGCCCGGCTCGGCCGGCACGCGGCCCTGCTCCTGGAGACCGAGGCCGAGGACAGCACCGCGCCGCCCGCGCCCCGCGCCGCGCCACCCACCCCGGACCCGGATCCCACAGCCCCGAACCCCCGGCGGCGGCGCCGCGGCCTGACCGCCGCCCTCACCGCCCTCGCCGTCGCGGGCGGCGCCGTCCTCGCGTACACCGCCTGGCCGAGCGGGAGCGGCCGGAGCGGCGGGCCGGACGGCACGGCGCGCGGCGCCGGCGGCGCGAGCTCGGCACGGCCCGCCGGGATCGTCCCGGCGGCCTTCCTCGGCGCCTGGGAAGGTGTCCTGCGGGGCTCGGCGGACGCCCCGTACGAGACCAGCCGGATCGAGATCACCCAGGGCGCGGCGGGCAGCCGGAGCGCCGTCTACACCCATGTCACCGGGGAACGCCTGTGCATCGGGCGGGCCGCGCTGATCTCCGCCACCGACTCCGAACTCGTCATCGGCGAGGCCGAGATCACCGCGAGCGTCCCCGCGCAGCGCTGCACACCGGCCGCCCGGCAGACCCTCCGGCTGCGCGCCAACGACGTCGTCGAATGGCGCTCCGGCGTCGCCAGGAGCACCTTCCAGCGGGCCAGGACCGGCGCCGCCGTCGTCCCCGCCGCCCTGCTCGGCACCTGGAAACTGGTGCCGCTCGGCGGGATCTCGCCGCCCGACGCCGACCGCTGGGTCAACCGCCTGACCGTCTCCCAGGGCCCGGTGGGCGCCGCCCTGGTCCGCGTCGAGCAGTCGTACCCGCGCACCGACGCCGACGGCAACAACACCCCGGAGACCATCAACTGCACGGCCACCGCCGTCGTCGGCGGCGCCGGCCCCCTCCTCGTCGTCGGCCCCCAGACCCGCGACCCGGACGTCTGGGACCCGGACTGCGTCGAGGACGTCTCCACCAACCTGCGCATCGTCCGCCACCAGGGCAAGGACCGGCTCCTCGTCTACGGGATGTCCGCGGACGGGGAGCCGGGCGAGTACCAGCGGGGTTAGCGGGGTCAGCGGGCGGCGGCTCCGAAGTAGCCGACGGCGTCGACGACCAGGTCGACCGAACCGGAGTGGTTGTAGAAGGTGATCTTCCCGTCCTGGCCGACGGGCACCACCACGAGGTTCGACACCGTCTGCCCGGCGGCGAAGTTGACGCTGGACACGCTCGGGCGCGCCGCGCCGGACGGGTAGACGGACAGGTATCCGGGCGCGGTGGGCCCCGTCGCGGTGACGTTGAGGACCACGGCACGGGTCCCCTGCGCGGGCACCCCGGGGATCGCGTCCACGGGGACCGTGACGGTCCGGCCGGAGCCGATCTTGCCCTGCGTCCAGTCGGAGTAGCCGCGAGAGTCCAGCACCCGCACGGGCCCGACCCCGGTGTACGTTCCGCCCTCGGTGGCCGGGGCGTCGGTGAAGTAGCCGGCGACGTCGGCCAGCAGGTCCACCGAGCCGGCGTGGTTGTAGAAGGTCACCTTGCCATCCACGAGCGGGACGGTGACCAGGTTCGACACGGTCCGCCCGGCGGTGACGTTCAGGCTGGACGCGCTGGTGCGTGCGGTGCCCGAGGGGTACGCCGTCACATAGGTCGACAGGGTCGGCGCGGTGGCGGTCACGTTCAGCACGACGGCGGTCGCTCCGGACGCGGGGACGCCGCCCCGGCCCGCCACCTGGAGGGTCACCGTGCCCTTCGCCCCTACCTTGGCCTTCGGGACGCCGACGGCCGCGCGGGTGTCCATCAGGCGCGCGGGGGCCGTCTCCCGGTAGGCGGAGCCCCCGGAGCCCTCGGTGTAGTACCCGGCCACATCGGCCAGCAGGTCGACCGAACCGGCGTTGTTGAGGAAGTTCACCTTTCCGTCGACGACCGGGACGACGACCGCGTTGGCGACGGTCCGCCCGGCCGGGACGTTCAGGTTGGAGGTGCCGGGAGGGGTCCGCCCCGGCGGGTAGACGCTCACATGGGTCGCGGTCGTGGCGTTCGTCGCCGTCACGTTGAGCACGACCGCCGTGACGCCGCTCGCCGGCACCCCGGCGACGCCCGCGACCTTCAGCGAGACGGCCTTGCCCGCGCCGGCCTTGGCCTTGGCGGCACCGAGTCCGGTGCGGGTGTCGAGCGTACGGGTCGGCGTCAGCGGCTCGTACGTGCCCGGCACGGTGGTCACCGCGCTGTCGTACAGCTCCAGCGTGCCGGACTGCTGGATCGAGCCGCCCGAGCCGTCGGCCGCGACCGCGCTCAGGGACCAGCGGTACACACCGGACGCGACGCCCAGGCCGCGGTCGTCCCGGCCGTCCCAGGAGGCCGAGACCGCGCCGCCCGTCGGCCCGTCGCCCCGCCCGTCCAGGGTGCGGACCGCTGCCCCGGTGCGTGCGTCGCGCAGCGTCAGCCGCCAGGACGCGGCGGGCTTGGAGGGGACCCAGCGGGGCTGCCAGGTCTGCCCGTGCAGCACGCGCTGGTAGGTGGGGACCGTGGCCTGCGCGAGGGAGAAGGGCTCGGTGGGCACGCCGCTCGGCACGAGGTGGATCCGCCGGTCGGCGGCGATGTAGGCGAGGGGGCCGCCGAACTTGTCGACGGACCAGGTCACGCCGCGCCGGTTCGCCGCGGTCGCCGGCAGCTCGCCGACGGCCCGGGTTCCGGACCCGTTCCGGAAGTCCGTGAGGAGCAGCTGACCGGCGGACTTGTCATGGCGGACGAGATAGCCGTCGCCGACGAGCGCCTCGCCGGACGGTACGGCGATCTTCTTCTTGGCCGTGCGGTCGTAGACCCCGGCAGGACCGGTCGGGCCGCAGGACCAGTAGAGCCAGCGGCCCACGGCCTGGAGCTCCTTGGCGACGCAGCCGGAGCCCGTGGCGAGGGTCGTCTTCGTACCGGTGCGCAGGTCCTCGCCGACGACCTGGCCCGCGGTCGCAGACTGGGTCCAGTACGTGTACCCCCAGACGGAGGCGGCGGTGACGGGGCGGCTGCGGATCGGCTGGAGGTCGGTGTGCACCCCGATGTCGCCGACGTACTGGCGGGCCGGCTCGGTGCCGTTGACGACGACATAGCGGCCGGTGGCGTCGAGGACGGTGCCCTTGGACGACTTCGTGTAGAAGGAACCGGCGTCGTCCTGCGCGTCGACGGACTGCACGTACGCCTCGCTCGGCGAGGTCTCGACGCGGATGACCCGGCCGTCCCCGGTGCTCAGCGGGCCTTCGCCGTGGGCCCATTTCCCGTAGGTCCGTTCGCCGACCCGGTAGGACGCACCGTCCTGGGTGACGGTGCGGGCGAAGAACGCGTCGAAGAAGCTGCCGTCGTTCTCCCAGGTCGCCAGCCGGCCGTTGGCCAGCGAGAGCCGGTTGACCTGCGCGGCCACCGGTGCGACCGCGGCGATCTCGTTCTCCCCGCCGTTCGCGGGGCTCTTCCGCAGTGCCCAGTGCGAGGAGTCGGCTCCGCCCGCGAAGACCGCGCCGCCGTCGGCGGCGGTCACCATCGCCGAGGCGGCGTGGCGCTGGAGCGTCACCGGCGACGCGCCGTCGAAGCCGACGCGCCGGACGGGGTAGCCCGACAGGTTCACCATGTTGTCCGGTTCGGCGACCGCGTAGCCGCCGACCAGCAGGTCGTCGCCCGCGGCCGCGAGGGAGAGCGACTCGTTGGCGAAGAGCGGGACGTCCAGCACGGCCGCGGGGGCGGCGGGATCGTCCCTCGGTACCCAGCCGACCGTCCGGCCGTCGGTCCACGCGATCCGGTCGGGCGTCAGGACGACCTGCCAGCGGGTCTTGGATCCGACCCGCGGGCCTTCGGTGAACGCTCCCGTCGCGAGGTCGATCAGGCCGAGCCCGCCGGACCCGTCGCTCCTCGGGTATTCGACCACGAGCGTCCGGGCGTCGGCGGCCAGTTGACGGCGGAGGGAAGCGGTCGCGGGGACGACGACGTCGGACACCGCGACCGGAACGCCGTCCGCGCCGACCGTGAACAGGTGGTACGCCCAGGAGCCCACGTAGCCCGTCCGGGTCAGGACGGTGCCGCCGGCCGCCCACACCGAGTCGTGCCCCTGCGGCAGGGTGAACGTGACCCGTTCGCCCGTGCCGAGGTCCTCGCGCGCCCAGACGCCCGGGCCGGCCGCGTGGACGAGGATGTCCGTGCCGCCGGGGAGCCAGGAGGGCCCCGGGTCGGTGTACTT
Organism: Streptomyces sp. NPDC093111; assembly: GCF_040683955.1. Classification (NCBI taxonomy): domain Bacteria; kingdom Bacillati; phylum Actinomycetota; class Actinomycetes; order Kitasatosporales; family Streptomycetaceae; genus Streptomyces; species Streptomyces sp. NPDC093111. The sequence continues at coordinate 254,988 of NZ_JBFBNW010000004.1, forward strand.
GTCGCCCCTCAGCTTGGTCGTACCGAGGTCGACGGCCCTGGTGCGGCCGTCCCAGCCGGTCCACAGGTAGCCGCCGGAGCCCTCCTGCCGGTAGAGGGCGCCGGAGCGGCCCGCTCCCAGCAAGGTGGTCTCCAGGGGCATGTACCGGTCCGACTGGAAGACCGTCTCCCCCCGCACGGGGGTGGGTTCGGCTGCCGCCGCCGTTCCCCCGAGCACTCCCGGCCCCGCGGCCAGACCCCACAACAGAGCCGTGCCGATACCAGCCCTCGTCCACGCATGACGCAACGCGGTCCCTCCCCGGAACGCTTCCCACGGGTTCCCCACCCAAAGTGCGGTGACACTAACAGACTGGTCAGCGGGTGTTTGCACCTGTCACCAGCCCCGCCGCCCGCGCGTAGTCGTGGACGGCCGGGCGGGGGTCGTCGGCGCGCCAGGCGAGGGCGAAGCGGCATTCCGAGATGCCGTCGACGGGGCGGGTGACGACGCCGTCGCGGGCGAGGAGGGGGGCGTTGCCGGTGGCGACCAGGCAGATGCCGCGGCCGTCGACGAGGGCCTCGTACGTCTCGTCGGCGGAGGCGATCTCGGCGCCGATGCGGGGCGGACGGCCGCCGCGGGCGTCGACGGCGAGCCAGTGGTCGCGCAGTTCGGGGCTGTCCTCGGGGAGCGCGAGGAAGGGCTCGTCGAGGAGTTCGGCGAAGGGGACGCGGGCGCGGGCGGCGAGCGGGTGGGTCCCTGGGAGGGCGACCAGGCGGGGTTCGGTCGCGACGACGACCCAGCGGTAGCGCTCGGCGTCGGCGAGCGGCAGCCAGACGAAGGCCACGTCGCTGGTGCCGTCGGCGAGGCCGGCCGTGGGGTCCTCCCAGCCGACCTGGCGCAGCCGGAGCCGGGCCTCCGGGTGCCGTTCGGTGAAGCGGGAGCGGATCGCGGGGAGCAGGCCGCCGCGGCCGGGGCTGGTGGACATGCCGATGACGAGCGTGGCCTGCCGGGCCGCCTTCGCCTCCCGCAGCGCGCTCTCGCCCTCCGCCCAGGCGGCGAGCACCGCCCGGGCGTGCGGCAGCAGGGCCGTACCGGCGTCGGTGAGGCGTACGGTGCGCCGGTCGCGGTCGAACAGGGCGGTGCCGAGCTGCCGTTCCAGGGCGCGGATCTGTTTGCTGAGGGCGGGCTGGGAGACGTAGAGGCGTTCGGCGGCGCGGGTGAAGTGGAGCTCCTCGGCCACGGCGAGGAAGTAGCGCAGGTCCCTGCCGTGCACGTCGATGGGCGTCGTCATGTCCTCTTCCTCGTCATGCCCTCTGGCTATCACGAAGGATCTTGGACGGGCAACGCCCTTCGCGCGCAGTCTTGTTGACAAAGATCGGGCTACGAGGGGAACGGAACACCATGAGCAAGGTCTGGCTGATCACCGGAGCCAACAGCGGCTTCGGGCGCGCCTTCGCGCAGGCCGCGATCGGCGCCGGCGACGTCGTGGTCGCCGCCGCCCGCCGTGCGGGCACCCTGGACGACCTGGTCGCCGCCCATCCCGACCAGGTCGAGGCGGTCGCCCTGGACGTCACCGACCACGCCGCCGTCGACCGGGTGGTCGCCGGGGTCGCCGAGCGCCACGGGCGCATCGACGTGCTGGTCAACAACGCGGGCCGGACCCACGTCGGTTCGGTGGAGGAGACGGACGACGCCGAGTTGCGCTCGCTCTTCGACGTGCACGTCTTCGGGCCGGCCGCGCTGACCCGGGCCGTCCTGCCGCACATGCGGGCCCGCAGGTCCGGTGCGATCGTGCAGCTCAGCAGCGTCGGCGGGCAGATGTCGATGGCCGGCTTCGGCGCCTACAGCGCCACCAAGTTCGCCCTGGAGGGCCTGTCCGAGGCGCTCGCCGCCGAGGTGAACCCGCTCGGCATCCGCGTCCTCATCGTGGAGCCCGGCGCCTTCCGCACCTCCCTCTTCGGCAACGGCAGCCTCAGCACCGACACCATCGCCGACTACGCCGACACGGTCGGCGCCACCCGCGCCTTCGTCGAGGGCGGCGACGGCGGCCAGGCCGGCGACCCGGCGAAGGCCGCGGCGGCCGTCCTCGCGGCCCTCGACGCCGAGGAGCCGCCGCTGCGGCTGGCCCTCGGCTCCGACTCGATCGACACGATCCACGGGCACCTGGAGCAGGTGCGGGGCGACCTGGTGGCCTGGGAGAAGGTCGGGCGGGAGACCGGCTTCGACGAGGCGTGAGCCGGCGGGCGTCCGGCATCCGGCATCCGGCGGACGCCCGCACGCGCCGAGGGCCCGCACCCCGTCCTCACGACGGGGTGCGGGCCCTCGGGCGTACCGCCTGTTACCGCTGGGACCGCTGGGACCGCTGGGACCGCTGGGACCGCTAGGAGAGGAACGAGTTGATCTCGATCGTCTCGGTGCGGCCCGGGCCCACGCCGATCGCGGAGATCGGGGCGCCGGACATCTCCTCCAGGGCCTTCACGTACGCCTGCGCGTTCTTCGGCAGGTCGGCGAAGGTCTTGGCCTTGGTGATGTCCTCGGACCAGCCCGGCAGCATCTCGTAGATCGGCTTCGCGTGGTGGAAGTCGGTCTGCGAGTAGGGCAGCTCCTCGACGCGCTTGCCGTCGATCTCGTACGCGACGCAGACCGGGATCTGCTCCCAGCCGGTCAGCACGTCCAGCTTGGTGAGGAAGAAGTCGGTCAGGCCGTTCACGCGGGTCGCGTAGCGGGCGATGACCGCGTCGAACCAGCCGCAGCGACGGTCACGGCCGGTGGTGACACCGCGCTCGCCGCCGATGCGGCGCAGGGCCTCGCCGTCCGCGTCGAAGAGCTCCGTCGGGAACGGGCCGGCGCCGACGCGGGTCGTGTACGCCTTGAGGATGCCGATGACGCGGCTGATCTTCGTCGGGCCCACGCCCGCACCCGTGCAGGCACCGCCGGCGGTCGGGTTCGAGGAGGTGACGAAGGGGTACGTGCCGTGGTCGACGTCGAGCAGGGTGCCCTGGCCGCCCTCGAAGAGCACGACCTTGTCGTCGTCGAGCGCCTTGTTGAGGATCAGCGTGGTGTCCGCGACGAACGGCTTGATCTGCTCCGCGTACTGGAGCATCTCCTCCACGATCTGCTCCGCCTCGATCGCGCGGCGGTTGTACAGCTTGGCGAGCAGCTGGTTCTTGCCCTCCAGCGCCGCCTCGACCTTCTGGGAGAGGATCGACTCGTCGTACAGGTCCTGGACCCGGATGCCGACGCGGTTGATCTTGTCGGCGTAGGTCGGACCGATGCCGCGACCGGTGGTACCGATCTTGCGCTTTCCGAGGAACCGTTCCGTCACCTTGTCGAGCGTGACGTTGTACGGGGTGATCAGGTGGGCATTGCCGCTGATCAGGAGCTTCGACGTGTCCACGCCGCGCTCGTTCAGTCCGCTCAGCTCGGAGAGCAGGACCGCCGGGTCGACGACGACACCGTTTCCGATCACCGGGGTGCACCCCGGGGAGAGGATTCCGGAAGGGAGAAGATGCAGCGCGTACTTCTGGTCGCCTACGACGACCGTGTGGCCGGCGTTGTTGCCGCCCTGGTAGCGCACCACATAGTCAACGGATCCACCGAGGAGGTCGGTGGCCTTTCCCTTGCCCTCGTCACCCCACTGAGCACCGAGCAGCACAAGTGCGGGCACAGGCGTACACCCCTTCCGGGTGGGGCATGTCCAAGGTCAGGGGGCGTACGCCGCCTCACCGGTGTGCCCCGGAATAGACGAAGCCCCTGGCGCAATAGCGCAAGGGGCTCTTGCACAAAGATGCTACCCGAGGAAGGACCGAGGTGTCGGATCACGACCAGCTGCTGGTCATCATCGACCCGGTCGCCCGCCGAATGGACGGCGAGTCCGTGCGCATCGCGAAGGATGTGCTGTCCGCCGGCGCGGAAGCGAAGATCTGCCTGCCGGACGGTCCGGAGGAATTCGCCAGGCTCCTGTCCCGGCGCGGCTCCCGGCGCCCCGTCGTCCTCGGCGACGACCGCGCGCTGCTCCGTGCGGTGACCCTGCTCCACCGCGACCGGGAGCCCTCCGGAGCGCCCCTCGCGCTCGTCCCGATCGGCGCTCCGGACCGGCTCCAGGTCGCCCGCGCGCTCGGCGTGCCGCCGGGCACCGTGGCGGCGGCCAGGACCGTCCTGGACGGCGTGGCGCGCCGCCTGGACCTGCTCGTGGACGACAGCGGCGGGGTCGTCCTGCACCGCCTGGACGTCCCGGCCGGCCGGCTGCTCGCCGCCGCGCCGCCCACCGTCTGGGACACCTGCCGCTCCCTGGTCCGCACCCTGGTCCGCCCGGCGCCCGCGCCCGTCCTGGCGCGCGCCCACCGGCTGCGGGTGGAGGCGGACGGGGTGCTGCTCAGCGACGTGGACACCCCGCTGGAGGGCCTGACCGTGCGCGCCCTCGGCGGCTCGGCCGCCCTGACCCTCGCCCCGGCCGGCGCCCCGCCCGTGCACGCCACCGCCCAGACCCTCACGGTCACCGGACCCGACTTCCGCTACCGCGCCGACGCCACGGTGTCGGGGCCGGTGCGGCGGCGGGAGTGGACGGTGCGGGCCGGGGCGTGGGGGCTGACACTTCCCCGGGAGACCGGCGCGGTCTAGCCTCCCCGAGGGGTACGTGATCACACGGCACAACGGGGGGTTCGTGGTGGAGTGCGCGCTGGACCGGGAGGCGACCCGGCGGGGTCTCGGCCGCTACCGGCGGCAGGCGGAGCGGGGCACCTGGGCGGGGGCGGCCCTCGTGGTCCTCGCCCTCGTCCTCCTCCTGCTGCCGATCGGGGCCTCCTGGGCGACGGACGCGGCGGCCGGCCTCGGCGTCGCCGGCCTGATCGCGCTCGGCGTGGCGCTCAGCGCCCTGCGGGGCGCCGTGCGGATGCGGCGGGTCCTGGCGGCCGGCTCCTGGTCGGCCCACCCGGCCGTGGCGGTCGTCCGCGGCGGCATGGTGCCCCCGTCGCTCGTCCTGGGCGACCCCGCCGGCGGGCGGGCCTGGGCGTTCGTCCTCGCGGCGACGAAGCAGCGGTACGAGCGGGTCCTGCCGGGCCCCGACGGCGTCCTGTGGTGGTGCGGCGACCCCGACCGCGGCGGCGTGCTCGCCCCGCCCGGCGGCGAGGAACTGGTCTGGGCCCGGCCCGTACGCGGCCACCACACCCGCAACCGGACGGTGGGACTCGCGGCCGCCGCGGGCCTCTTCGACCGCCCGGCGGCGGTCGGGCCGGAGGCCGTCCGGGGGTGGGGGACGGTGACGCCGGAGGCGGTGGCGTCGGAAACCGAGCCGTCGGAATCCCGGTCGCCGGAGGCCCAGGCCCCGGAAACCCAGCCGTCGGAAACCCGGTCGCCTCGCGGCCGGCACCTCCCGACCTACGCGGCCCTCTCCGCCGCCGCCCAGCGTCAGGCCCTGCCCGCCGGTGGCCGGGGGCCGCGGCGTGAGGCGGACGTGCGGGTGGTGTCGTGGTGGCGGGTGCGGTCGCTGCGGCGGTTGTCGGGGCTGTCGAGGCTGCTGGTCTCGCCGGTCGTCGTCGTGACCGGGCTGCTGATGACGGGCCGTCCGGAGGACTACCCGGCCGTCGTGGCGTACGCCATCGTCGCGCTCGGCGTGGGCGTCGTCCTGTACTCGGGCCGGGGCTTCTTCGCCTCCGGCCGCGGCACCGCCTCGGCGCTCGCCCGGGCCGCGCGGGCGCCCGAGCCCGTACCGAAGCGGTACGTCCTGCTGTTCGACCCGCTCGGCGGCGCCCCGGTGCTGGTGCTCTTCCCGTACGGCGGCGGGCCGGAGGACCTGCCCGAGGCGGTGCTCCGGCTGTACGCGCCGGGCACGCCGAAGGAGCCCCGCAAGGGGCTGCCGGCGGCCCCGTCCGGCCCGGTCGAGCTGCGGGGCGGGCCGGACGGGGCCACCGGCCCCGGTCACGGCGCTCCGGTGGTCGTGCCCTGGATCGAGGGGCGTCCGCTGTGGCCCTGCGGCCCCTTCGAGGAGCTGGCGCCGGGCGATCCGGCGGCGCGGGAGTACCTGGCGCGGCTCGCGCCGCCTCAGGGGGTGCCGGGGGTCCCGGCTCCCTGAGTCTCCTTGCGGGCCCGCCAGCGGTCCATCAGGCCGAGCATCTCCTCCTGGAGGAACGCGAAGAACTCGGCCGTCTCGGCCGTCCGCGCGCCCGCCGCCGTGTCGGGGCCGAGGGCCTCGGAGCCGTCCGTGAGGACCTTCTCCCAGCGGGTGAGGACCTGGTCGCGGCGGGTGAAGGTCTCGTACCAGAGCTCGTTGTGCAGGACGTAGCGGTCCCGGCGGGTGCCGGGGTCGCGTTCCCGGGTGACCATGCTGACCTGGCTGAGGTAGCGGATCGCGCCGGAGACGGCGGCGGGACTGATCTGGAGCCGTTCGGCGAGTTCGGCCGAGGTCATCGAGGCCGTCTCGGAGGCCAGCAGCGCCGCGAAGACGCGGGCGGCCATGCGCTGCATGCCGGCCTCCGTGAGCTCGGCGGCGAAGCGCTCGACGAAGCGGGAGACCGCCTCTTCGTTGGTCGTCGTCATGCCTTCCACTATCTCACCAACTTTCTACGCTTCCTTAACTTCACAAGTTTGTGAAAGTAGCGTACGTTCTGAAGCATGACGAAGGCAATCACGGTGGCCGGGCTCCACAAGGCGTTCGGCCGCACCCACGCACTGGACGGCCTCGACCTCGATGTCACGGCCGGCGAGGTCCACGGCTTCCTCGGCCCGAACGGCGCCGGAAAGTCCACCACCATCCGGGTCCTGCTCGGCCTGCTCCGCGCCGACTCCGGGCAGGTGCGGCTGCTCGGCGGCGACCCCTGGGCCGACGCCGTCGCCCTGCACCGCCGGATCGCCTACGTCCCCGGCGACGTCACCCTCTGGCGCAACCTCTCCGGCGGCGAGGTCATCGACCTGTACGGACGGCTGCGCGGCGGCCTCGACCCGGCGCGGCGGGCCCGGCTCGTCGAGCGGTTCGAGCTCGACCCGACCAAGAAGGGCCGGACCTACTCCAAGGGCAACCGGCAGAAGGTCGCCCTGGTCGCCGCCTTCGCCTCCGACGCGGAGCTCTTCGTCCTCGACGAGCCCACCAGCGGCCTCGACCCGCTGATGGAGGAGGTCTTCCAGCAGTGCGTCGGCGAGGCGCGCGAGCGCGGCGCGACCGTGCTGCTGTCCAGCCACATCCTCAGCGAGGTCGAGACCCTCTGCGACCGGGTCAGCATCATCCGCAAGGGCCGCACCGTCGAGACCGGCTCCCTCGCCGAACTGCGCCACCTCACCCGGACCAGCGTCGTCGCCGAACTCGCCGCGCCGCCCGCCGGGCTGGACCGGCTGCCCGGCGTCCACGGCCTGGACGTGCGGGGCCCACGGGTGTCGCTCCAGGTCGACACCGACAAGCTGGACGCGGTGCTCCGCGCCCTCACCGACGCCGGGATCCGCAGCCTCACCTCCAGCCCGCCCACCCTGGAGGAGCTCTTCCTGCGCCACTACGAAGACGAGGCCGACGGGGCCGACGGGGACGCAGCCCCGGCGGCGGGCACGGTCGCGGGGACGGTCGCGCGATGAGTACCGCCGCCCTCACCGCCTCCCCGCTCACCGGCACCGGTTCCCTCACCCGGCTCGCCCTGCGCCGCGACCGGCTCATGCTGCCGGTCTGGGCCCTGGTCACCGGCGGCATGGTCGCCAGCGGCTCCGGATCCCTCGAAAGCCTCTACGGCACCGCCGCCCAACGCGCCGAGCTCGCCGCGTCCATGAGCGCCAACAGCTCGATGCGCTCCCTGTACGGCCCGGTCTTCGACGACTCGCTCGGCGGGCTCGTCGCCTGGCGGTTCGGCACCTTCGCCGCCGTGCTCGCCGCCGTGATGAGCCTGATCATCGTCGTACGGCACACCCGCGAGGAGGAGGAGACGGGCCGTCAGGAGATGCTGTCGGCCGCCGCGGTGGGCCGTCGGGCCCCGCTGACCGCCGCCCTGCTCGCCGCGCTCACCGCCAACACGGCGGTCGCCCTCGTCGTCACCGCCGGGCTCGCCGGACAGGGCGCCGCCGGGGCGCTGGCCCTCGGCCTCGCGATCGGCGGGACGGGCATGGTCTTCGCGACCCTCACCGCGATCGTCGCCCAGCTCACCGAGAGCGCCCGGCTCGCCAAGGGCCTGACGGCCGGTCTCCTCGGCCTCGCCTTCGTGCTCCGCGCGGCGGGCGACGCGGGCGCGGCGGACGGTGGGTCGGCGCTCACCTGGCTCTCCCCCGTCGGCTGGACCGAGCAGGTCCGGGCCTTCGCCGGCGAGCGCTGGTGGGTGCTGCTCCTGACCGCCGCGGCCATCGGTGTCCAGACCTGCGCCGCGTACGCGCTGACCGCCCGCCGCGACGTCGGGATGAGCTTCCTGCCCACCCGCCCCGGCCCCGCCGCCGGGCGGCTCGCGACGGCCGGCGCCCTCGCCTGGCGGCTCCAGCGCGGCACGCTGCTCGGCTGGTCGCTCGGCTTCCTGCTCGGCGGCCTGGTCTTCGGCGGCATGGCCGAGGGCGCGGCCGAGATCGTCGGCGACAACGCGCAGGCCCGGGAGATCTTCGAGCGGATGGGCGGACAGAGCGCCCTCACCGACGCCTTCCTCGCCACCATGGGCGGTCTGTTCGGCATGGTGGCCGCCCTGTTCGCGGTCGGCTCGGTGCTGCGGCTGCACGGCGAGGAGACCTCGCAGCGCGCCGAACCGCTGCTGGCCGCCCCCGTCGGCCGGCTGCGCTGGGCGGCCGGGCACCTGGTGGTGGCGTTCGCCGGGTCGGCTCTGATCCTGCTGCTCAGCGGGGTGGGCCTGGCCCTCTCGTACGGGCACGGCTTCGGCCCGGTGGTGGGCGCCTCGCTCGCCCAGCTGCCCGCCGTGTGGACCCTGGCCGGGCTCGCGGTACTGCTCTGGGGCGCCGCCCCGAAGGCCGCCGCCGGCGCCTGGGGCGTGGCCGGGGTGTGCCTGGCGCTCGGCTGGATCGGCCCGGCGCTCGACCTGCCGCAGGCCGTCCTGGACCTCTCGCCCTTCGCGCACCTGCCGAAGCTGCCCGGCCACGACGTCGCCTGGACCCCGCTGCTCGCCCTCACGGCCCTCGCGGCGGTCCTGGTGGCGGGCGGTCTCGCGGGGCTGCGGCGCCGGGACATGACCAGCTGACAGAGGGCGCGGCCCCGGTCCCGTACCCACGAGGGTGGGCGGGACCGGGGCCGACGCGTGTGCCCGGGCGGCCCGCCCGGACCTGCCGCCCGCGCCCCCTCGCCCGCTCCCCGGGCCTCCCGTCGGCCTGACGCCCCCTCACACCTCCACCAGCAGCTCCTCGAAGCCCCGGATGACGTACCCCGGCTTCCACACCGGCGGCGCGGCGAGCCGGAGGCCCGGCGCGCGGCGGAGGAGTTCGCCGAAGACGGCGGTCAGCTCCAGGCGGGCGAGCGGGGCGCCGAGGCAGTAGTGGATGCCGGCGCCGAAGGTGAGGTGCGGGTTGTCGGCGCGGGTGAGGTCGAGCCGGTCGGCGGTGGGGCCGAAGCGGGCCGGGTCGCGGTTGGCGGAGCCGAAGAGCAGGGCGACCTCGGAGCCGCGCGGGATGACCTGGCCGCCGATCTCGATGTCGTCGAGGACCCAGCGCTCGAACATCTGGAGCGGGGTGTCGTAGCGCAGAAGTTCGTCCACAGCTGTGGACAACTTTTCGGGATCGGGCTCCGGGCCGCTGCCGAGCTCCGGCCGGACGCCGTGCGACAGCAGCGTCCACCAGCCGTTGACCGTGGTGTTCACGGTGGCCTCGTGGCCGGCGTTGAGGAGCAGCACGCAGGTGGAGATCATCTCCTGCTCGGACAGCTCCGCCACGCCGATCAGGGCCGAGATCAGGTCGTCGCCCGGTTCCTCGCGGCGGCGGGCGATCAGCTCCCGCAGGTAGTCGGAGAACTCGAGGGAGGCGCGGACCGCGCGGCGGGCCGTCTCCGCCGAGGGGTTCAGCTCGAACATGCCGCAGATGTCGGCGGACCAGGGGCGCAGCCGCCCCCGCTCCTCGTCGCTCTCCGGGATGCCGAGCATCTCGGCGATCACCGCCACGGGGAGCGGTTCGGCGACGGTCGCGAGCAGGTCGCCGCCGCCGTTCGCGACCAGCTCCCCCACCAGCTCGCCGGCCAGCCGCCGCACCGTCGGCGCCAGGTCCGCCACGGTCCGGGGCGTGAACGCCTTGGAGACGAGCCGCCGGATCCGGGCGTGGTCGGCGCCCTCCAGGTCGAGCAGCCCGTGGTCGTTGAGCGTGTGGAAGGGCTCGTGAGCGGCGTCCGGCGCCTCGCGCCCGAACTCCTGGTGGCTGAAGCGGTGCGTGTACGTACGCCCGAGGCGGCGGTCCCGCAGCAGCGCCGACACGTCCGCGTAGTGCGGGATCAGCCACTGGCGGGTCGGCGCGTACCAGTGGGCACGACCGGCGGCGCGCAGCTCCGCGTACGCGGGGTAGGGATCGGCGACGAACTCCGGGGACCAGGGGTCGAAGACAGCGTCCATGACCGGACGCTACCCCCGCCGGCGGTCCCGGTCCCGTCGGCGAACGCCGGCCGCCGACGGCGGCCGGGGGGCAGCCCGAGGGCGGCCTGGGGGGAGCTATCCGCCGACCTGCACCAGGCGTGCCTCGTACGCGAAGACCGCCGCCTGGGTCCGGTCGCGCAGGCCCAGCTTCACGAGGATGCGGCTGACGTGCGTCTTGATCGTGGACTCGGCGACCACCAGGTGGTCGGCGATCTCCACGTTCGACAGTCCCTGCGCGATCAGCACCAGGACCTCCGTCTCGCGCTCGGTCAGCTCGCCGATCTGCGCCATGGCGGGCGGGCGCGGGGAGACCGCGGAGCGGGCGAACTCGGTGATCAGGCGCTTGGTGACGGTCGGCGCGAGCAGCGCCTCGCCGGCCGCGACGACCCGGACGCCGTCGGCGAGCTGCCGGGCCGAGGCGTCCTTCAGGAGGAAGCCGGAGGCCCCGGCGCGCAGCGCCTGGTACACGTACTCGTCGAGGTCGAAGGTGGTGAGGACCAGCACCTTCGCGTCGGCGTCGGCGGCGACGATCTCGCGGGTGGCGTCGATGCCGTTCAGTTCCGGCATGCGGATGTCCATGAGGACCACGTCGGGGCGGAGCGCCGCGACCTGGGTGACGGCCTCGCGGCCGTTGACGGCCTCGCCGACCACCTCGATGTCCGGCATGGCGCCGAGCAGCACGGAGAAACCCTCGCGGACCATCGCCTGGTCGTCGACGATCAGGACCCGGATCGTCATTCGACGACCTCCTCACGGGGGACGGGGATGTACGCGGTGACGGCGTAGCCGCCGTCGTCGGTCGGCTCGGCGGTCATCTCGCCGTTGAGCATGGCGACCCGCTCGCGCATGCCGGTGATGCCGTGCCCGGCACCCGGGGAGGGCTTCACGAGACCCCGCGCGGGACCGTTGACGACGCGCAGCCCGAGGCCGCCGAGGACGTGGCTGACCTCGACCTTCGCGCCGGCGCCGGGCGCGTGCCGCAGCACGTTCGACAGGGCCTCCTGCACGATCCGGTACGCCGAGAGCTCCACGCCCTGGGGGAGCTCCCGCACCGCGCCGGTGACCGTCAGCCGCACGTCCAGACCGGCCTCGCCGACGTTGCCGACGAGGTGGTCGAGGTCGGCGAGGGTGGGCTGCGGGGCGTCCGGCGCCTCGTAGTCCTCCGCGCGGACGACGCCGAGGACCCGGCGCAGCTCGGTCAGGGCGGCCACGGCGTTCTCGCGGATGGTCACGAAGGCCTGCTCCAGCTCCGGCGGCGGGTTCTCGACCCGGTACGGGGCGGCCTCGGCCTGGATCGCGACCACCGACATGTGGTGGGCGACGACGTCGTGCAGCTCGCGGGCGATGGTGGTGCGCTCCTCCAGGAGCGTGCGCTTCGACCGCTCGACGGCGGTCACCGACTGCTGGGCGGTGACCTCGCGGGCGGCCTCCCGGCGGACCTGGCGGACGGTGACGACGAGCAGGATCAGCGCGGAGAAGAACAGCAGCTGGGGGGCGTCGTTGCTGCGTCCCAGGCCGAACAGGAAGCTGGCGAAGAAGGCGTAGCCGGCGGTGATCAGCCACATCCAGGCGGCCGTACGCGGCCGGGTGCGCAGGGCCACGATGGTGAGGACGACCAGATGGCCGGCGAGGGAGTTCGGCTCCCAGGGCCACATGCCCGAGAACCCCACGTACGCGAGGAACGGGGTCGAGGCCAGCGACACCCAGAAGGCGAACACCGGCCGGACGAGGGTGAGCAGCACCGTCGCGGCGGGGAAGCCCGCGAAGAGCAGCCCGCGCAGCCCGTACTGGCCGCCGGTGGTGAAGCCGATGCCGAACACGATCGCGGCGAAGCCGATGACCAGAGCGTGCGGCAGCAGGCCGGCGTGGACCCGTATCCGCGCCGGGAGGAAGCGGACCAGGCCCCGGTCCGTGTTCATGTGGGGCAGCGGCCGGTAGGCGCCGGCGTCGTCGAAGAGGTCCGCCCGCAGCCCGCCGAGCGCCTTCATCGTCAGGCGGAGCTCGGGGCTGCCGCTCGTTTCGGAGGTCTGGGTCGTCGAAGTCACTCCACCACGGTACGGGCGGGCCGGGACGCCGGTCGTCCCGCTGGATACGGATCCTCCGGGGTCCGCCTTGAGGACTACGGCCGGGCCCCGGCGCCTACCAGGCGAGCTGGGCGATCTCCTCCGCGACCACCGCGCAGGCGTCCGCGGCCGGGTCGATGAGGGGGAAGTGGCCGGCGTCCTCCAGGAGGGTGAAGCCGACGGTCTCGCCCGCCTTGGCCGCCGCGTCGATGTACGCCTCGGCGACGGCGGGCGGGACGACGGTGTCCTCGCGGCCCTGGACGACGGTGGTGGCGATGCCGGTCGGGAGCAGCAGCGACGGGTCGGCGTGGGGCGAGCGGGCGTCCGACTGGGTGGTGTCGCCGAGGAGTTGAGTCACCGCGCCGCCGCACACGTCGAGCTCGACGGCCCGCGCGAAGTGCGCGATGGGGGCGAGCGCGACCACGCCGCGCAGGGCGGGCGGGGCGGGCAGGCGCCAGGGGGAGCCGGCGGGCAGGACGTGGCGGGCCGCGGCCCACAGGGCGAGGTGGCCGCCGGCGGAGTGGCCGGTGAGGACGATCCGGCGCGGGTCGGCGGCCGGGAGGTGCCGGGCCGCCAGGTCGGGGAGGGCGTCGAGGGCGGCGGCCACGTCGTCGAAGGTCTCGGGCCAGCGTCCGGCGACCGGGGCGGTGCCGCCCTGCCGGGGGATGTCGCCGCCGCGCCGGTACTCGACGTTGGCCACGGCGTAGCCGTGCCGGGCCAGGAAGTCCACGAAGGGGGTGAGGTGCTGCCGGTCGTACGGGGCGCGCCAGGCGCCGCCGTGCAGGGCGACCACGAGCGGGGCGTTCGGGCGTCCGTCGCGCGGGGCGTAGAAGTCGACGACCTGGTCGGGGTGGGCGCCGTACGCGGCGGAGGCGTCCGGGGGGACGGCCGGGTGCGAGAGGACCGAGGCCTCTTCGGCGGCGTCGCGCGCGGCGGGGTCCGGCATGCTGCTTCCAACCTCTCGGATACGGGGCCGAATTGGCCTGACCTGCGGGGACGGTACCAGGAGTCCGGCACCCACAGATCAGGCGATCATCCGACTATGCCGCGGGCAGCTGCGCGGGGAGGTCCGTGAGGACGTCCGCGAGCACCCGCGCGGCCCGCTCCGCGTCCGCGAAGCCGACGTACAGCGGGGTGAAGCCGAAGCGGAGGATGTCCGGGCGGCGCAGGTCGCCGACGACTCCGCGCCGGACGAGCTCGGCCATCACCGCCGGCGCCTCGGCGCAGCGCAGCGCGACCTGGCTGCCCCGCTCCGCGTGGGCCCCGGGCGTCACGGAGACGACGCGGCCCTCGGGGGCGTACGCCTGGACGCACTCCAGGAAGAAGTCGGTGAGGGCGAGGGACTTGGCCCGTACGTCCTCGATCCGGACCCCGTCCCAGACGTCGAGCGCCGATTCCAGGGCGAGCGTCGACAGGATGTCGGGGGTGCCGACCCGGCCCCGGAGCGCGCCGTCGGCGGGCTCGTAGCCGGGGGTCATCCCGAAGGGGTCGGCGTGCGAGTTCCAGCCGGGCAGCGGCGAGTCGAAGCCGGCCTGGTGGCGCTCGGCGACGTACAGGTACGCGGGCGAACCGGGGCCGCCGTTCAGGTACTTGTAGGTGCAGCCGACGGCCAGGTCGACCCCGTGGGCGTCCAGGCCGACGGGCAGCGCGCCCGCGCTGTGGCACAGGTCCCAGACGGCCAGCGCACCCGCCGCGTGGAGCGCGGCGGTGATCCCGGGCAGGTCCTGGAGCCGGCCGGTGCGGTAGTCGACGTGGTTGACGAGCGCGGCGGCCGTGCGGCCGCTCACCGCGGCCGGCAGGTCGGCCGGGTCGCAGGGCACGAGCTCGTGGCCGGTCATCCGGGCCGCCGACCGCGCGATGTACCCGTCCGTGGGAAAGGTCGTCGCGTCGACGAGGATCTGGTCCCGGTCGTCGCCGTTCAGGCGGGCCGCGGCGACGACCGCCTTGAAGACGTTGACGCTCGTCGAGTCGCCGACCACGATCTGCCCGGGGGCGGCGCCGACGATCGGCGCGATCCGGTCGCCGATCCGCTCGGGCGCGGTCCACCAGCCGGACTCGTCCCAGGAGCGGATGCGCAGCTCGCCCCACTCGCGGGTGAGGACGTCGGCCATCCGGGCGGGGACGTGGGCGGGCAGCGCGCCGAGCGAGTTGCCGTCGAGGTAGACGGTGTCGGCGTCGAGGGCGAACTTCGCGCGGTGCGCGGCGAGTCCGTCGGCCTGGTCGAGCTCCAGGGCCCGGTTCGGGAGGTCAGACATGGCTGCGCGCCGTCCACAGCTCGGGGAACACGTTCTTCTGGGCGCGCTTCTCCAGCCAGGCGACACCGGCGGAGCCGCCGGTGCCGGTCTTGGCGCCCATGGCGCGGCGGGTCGCGACCAGGTGGTCGTTGCGCCAGCGCCACACCAGCTCGGCGACGTCGCTCAGGGCCTCGCCGAGCCGGACGAGCTCGGCGTTCTGGTCGGCGTCGGCGTAGACGCCGGCCCAGACCCGCTCGACCTCGGGGTGCGGCTCGTAGCGCAGCGCCAGGTCGCGGTCGAGGACCTCGGCCGGGACGGGCAGGCCGCGCCGGGCGAGCAGCCGCAGCGCCTCGTCGTACAGGCTGGGCTCCTGGAGGGCCTTCTCCAGCTCCGCGTGGACGCGGGGGGCGCCGCGGTGCGGCACCAGCATGGACGCGGACTTCTCGCCGAGCAGGAACTCCATCCGCCGGTACATCGCCGACTGGAAGCCGGAGCCCTCACCGAGGGCGCCGCGGTAGGCGTTGAACTGGGCGGGGGTGAGCTGGGCGAGCGGCCGCCAGGAGTGGTTGAGGGCCTCCAGCTCGCGCACGGAGCGCTTGAGCGCGTCCCGGGCGACGGCCAGGTCGTCCTGGCGGAGGGCGCGGCTCGCGGTCTCCCACTCGTGGACGATCACGGTGAACCACAGCTCCATGACCTGGGTGGTGACCAGGAAGACCATCTCGCCCGGGTCGTCGGAGCGCAGGTGCTGGAGGTGGGTGAGGACGTCCGCCTGGACGTAGTCCTCGTACGGCGTGGTGCCCGCGAAGTCGAGGTTCGGGTCATGCGTGACCGAACCGGCTCCGGAGGCATCGGGAGAACCTTGGAAGGTCGACATTTCTGTCTCCTCGATACGTACTTCCAGGTAGCGGTCCGCTCCTTTCCGCGTGCCGTCCGGCACGGGAGCCCCGGTCCCCTCAGGAGCCGTGCCTCGTCGCACGGGCTCCCACGCGCATCATGACACGACCGGGCCGGTGATGTAGATCCCGTCTTCGTCATACGGATACGCATTCGAACGACAGCCGTTCAGGCCCTTGATCTGCTGCATCATCACGGGCGCGGTCCTGCCCGGACCCGGGCAGCCCAGGTGCTCGCGGAGGCCGATCTCGTGGCCGACCTCGTGGTTGATGATCAGGTGCCGGTACTCGGCGGGGGCGCCGGCGAAGGTCGGGGAGCCGAGCAGCCAGCGCCGCAGGTTGACCACGACGCCCGCCGTGGTCTCGCAGTTCAGTTCGCCGTGGGTGTCCAGGCCGGCCTCCAGGCACAGCTTGTCGGCGGTCGCCGGGGTGGCGATCCGGATGACGAAGTCGGCCTTCCCGGAGACCAGTTGGAACCGGCCACGGCCATGTGCCGCCCAGCCGCGCGGGTGCGCCAGGATGCGCTGGATCTCGGCGGCGGCCTCGGGCGCGGAGACGTCGACGCCGTCCTCGACCTGTACCCGGTAGCGGCGCAGCGCGCCCCCGCTACCGACGGGTGCGCCGGTGGCCCGGGCGGTGGTGAAGGTGCCGGCCCCGGAGCCGGGCACGCCGCCCTTCGGCGGCTTCTTCGCGCCGGGTTTCGGGGCGGGTCGCGGCGGGGCCTTCGGCGCCGGGGTCACCGGCTTCGCCGTGGTGGCCCGGGGGCTGGGCGGGGCGGTCGTAGGGAGCGGGGCGGCGTCCGAGGCCCCTCCGCCGCGATAGTGCGCGAACGCGGCACCCGCGCCCAGTGCGAACACGACCAGCGCGAGCAGCGGAAGGAGGATTCCCCGGCCCTGTCGACTCCGCCCCCGCGGCACGGCCCGTTTACCCAAGACAGACTTCTCCCCTGCCGGGCCGGGGAGAGGGATGTGGGGGGACCTCTGTACCGGCCACTCGGTACTGCTCGGTCCCGCAGGATCGTACCGGCCCCCTCGAACACCCCCGAACAGCTCAAGAAGACTGTCCGGAATTCCCCGTCCCCGGCGCGGGGCGTCAGCCCAGGGTGTCGGCCGCAGTCTGCGAGGAGTCCCGCAGGAAGGTGGAGCAGCGCTCGTACTCGTCCTTCTCGCCGATGTCGCCGGCCGCGCGGGCCAGGG
Organism: Streptomyces sp. NPDC093111; assembly: GCF_040683955.1. NCBI lineage: Bacteria > Bacillati > Actinomycetota > Actinomycetes > Kitasatosporales > Streptomycetaceae > Streptomyces > Streptomyces sp. NPDC093111. Next base: position 271,864 of record NZ_JBFBNW010000004.1, read on the forward strand.
AGTGCAGGGCGCGCAGGAAGCCGCGGTTCGGCTCGTGCTCCCACGGCACCGGGCCGTGGCCCTTCCAGCCGTTGCGGCGCAGGGCGTCGAGGCCGCGGTGGTAGCCGGTACGGGCGTAGGCGTACGACTCGACGACGTTGCCGCGCTCGTACGCGTCGTCGGCGAGCTGCGCCCAGGCGAGCGAGGAGGTCGGGTACTTCGCGGCGACGTCCGCCGGCGCGGTCCCGCCCGCCAGCAGCTCACGCGGCTCCGGGTCGTCGGGCAGAAGGGTGGGGGCCGGTCCCCCCAGGAGGTTCTCGTGGATGGCCATGGCCCCAGTCTGCCTCAGGAACCACGAAGCCCCCGCCGACGACGGCGAGGAGGGGGCCGGGGCGGGGGTGGGGGTGTCCGGACGTGGCGGCGCCCGTAACGAGCGAAGCGAAGTGAAGGTCGCAGTCCGGACACCCCCACCCCCGCCCCGGCCCCCGCACGACCCACGGGTCTAAGCCGCCACAGCCACCCCACACACCCCACGGACCCCACAGAGCCCCCAGAGCCCCCTCAGGCCGCCCGCTCGGCCCCCGGATCCAGCGGCGGCGAAGCCACCCCGCAGTGGTAGCGGCACTCCGGGTGGCAGGTCAGCGGGGCAGGCGGGCGGACGATCGTCCAGGCCAGGACGGCGCCGAGGACCAGGAGCCCCGCGCACAGCGGCATCGCCTTGCGGAAGGTGGCGTCGAACTCCACGGCCGAGCGGTACGCCTCCGGGCCCATCCCCGTCAGGGCGGGCAGCGCGGCCACCGCGAGGAGGCCCGCGGCCCGGGCCGCGGCGTTGTTGATGCCGCTCGCCAGGCCGGCCCGGGTCACCGGCACCGAGGCCAGCACCGTGGCGGTGAGCGGGGCGACCAGGGTCGTCATGCCCAGGCCCAGCACGACCATGGCGGGCAGCACGTCCGTCAGGTAGGAGGCGTCGGCCCCGACCCGCAGCATCAGCAGCATCCCGGCGGCGCAGAGCAGCGGCCCGACGGTGAGCGGGAGCCGCGGTCCGGTGCGCTCGCCGAGCTCGCCGGACTTGGCGGAGCCGAGCAGCATCAGGATCGTCGTCGGCAGCATGGCCGTCCCGGCGGCGAGCGCCGAGTAGCCGGACACGACCTGGAGCTGGAGCGCGGCCAGGAAGAAGAACCCGCCGAACGCCCCGTACACGCACAGGGTGACCAGGTTGACCGAGGTGAAGAGCCGGGACCGGAACACCGAGGGCGGGGCCATCGCGTCCTCGCCGCGCCGCCGCTCCACGGCCACGAAGGCGGCGCCGAGGAGCGCCCCGGCCACGCCGGCCCACCAGGTCCGGGCGATCAGCGCGTAGGTCACGAGCGCGAGCGCCGAGGCGCCCAGGGCGGCGCCGAGCACGTCGAAGCGCCCGCGGGCGGTCTCGTCGCGGGACTCGGGCACGTGCCGCAGCGCCACCGGCACGCAGAGCAGGGCGAGCGGCACGTTCAGGAAGAAGACCCAGCGCCAGCCGGGCCCGTCGACCAGCCAGCCGCCGACGAAGGGCCCGACGGCCGCTCCGACGCCGCCGAAGCCGGACCACAGGCCGACCGCCTTGGCCCGGTCGTCCTCGTGGAAACTGGCTTGGATCAGCGCCAGCGAGCCGGGGGTGAGCAGCGCCCCGCCGACGCCTTGGAGGGCCCGCGCGGCGACCAGGACGCCCGCGTTCGGGGCGAGCCCGCAGAGCAGTGAGGCCACCGCGAACCAGACGACGCCGATCACGAAGACCCGGCGCCGCCCGTACCGGTCGCCGAGGGAGCCGCCGAGCAGGATCAGCCCGGCGAGGGTCAGCATGTAGGCGTTGACGGTCCACTGGAGGTCGGCGACGTCGGCGCCGAGGTCCTCGCCGATGTGGGGCAGGGCGACGTTGACGACGGTGGAGTCGAGCAGCGCCATGCCGGAGCCGAGGACCGTGGTGAACACGATCCAGCGCCCCGTCCGCGAGGCGAGCCGGATGTCCATGCCTGCATGGTCCCGCGAACGGGGGAGCCCCGCCCACCGGAACGGTGGACGGGGCTCGTCACGCTACGTGTCTCAGCGGGTGAAGTTGAAGTACTTCCAGGGTCCGTAGACCGTGCTGTTCACGTTGTCGCCGGAGGCGCCGTCGATGTACGCGGAGCGCGTGCGGAACTTGTAGCCGGCGAACACGGGGTCGCCCTGGAACTTCAGGTACACCTTGCCGTTCCGGTCCAGCTCGACGTACTGCGAGCCGAGGTCGCGCCAGGCACCCGCGTAGAACATCTGGGCGTCGGCACGGGCGCTGCGGTTCGGGTACGCGTTGTGCCAGTTGGTGATCAGCACGTAGTTGGACGTGCGGAACGTCTGGTAGTTGACGTTGCCGATCTTCGTCCACTTGTAGTGGCGCGAGAGCGAGGTGCTGACACCGGCGCGGGTGTACACGCCCGACACGGCCTGTGCCCAGCCGTTGCGCGCGTCACCGGCGAAGACGGCGGTCACCGTGGTGTCGCGGGACATCCACATGGACGCGGAGAGCTTGCCCTGCGCGTTGACCGTGCCGCGCTTGAGGAGCCGCTTGGGCTCGTAGCCCCACGGGTCGGCCCAGATCTCCACGACCCGGTTCTTGTACGTCGGGCCGAGGGTGGCCGTGTACGTGACGGTGGTCGCGTAGTTGTACGTGCTCTTGTTCTTGTCGAGCGTGATCGCGGTCTTGTTGTGCGAGACCTTGACCAGCGCCGTGCCGGTCGCCGGCGAGCGCTGCGCGTCGCCCGCGTACGCCACCTTGTAGGTGACGTTGCCGGCGGCGGTCGGCGTGTCGGCGAAGGAGAACGCGCCGTTGGCCCCGAGCGGCTTGTTGCCGAGGGAGCGGCCGTTCGGGTTCTCGACGTCGAAGCGGGTGACGGCGAGCGGCGTCCCGGCGGGCAGCGGCACGGTGGCCGTGAGCGAGCCGCTGACGGTCAGCGCCTTGAGGACCGGCGCGGTGGCCGGGGCCTTCACGGCGAGGACCGGGACGGACGTGGTCGGCTCGTCGAGGACGTGCAGCCGGACGGAGCCGTTGTAGTTGCTCGTGACGGCGAAGAGGCGGCTGCCGCCGGGCTCCCAGGCGAGACCGCCGTCGGCGAGGTCGTCCCCGCCGCTGCTGGTGCCGGTGGACGGGAAGTCGTAGGTGCGGACCGCGGTCTTGGCGGCCGGCTTGTAGACGAAGACGTCCTGGCCGTACGAGGAGTCGGAGCCGGCCGCGACGGTGCCGTCCGGGGCGATCGCCACGGCGGCGCCGTGGTAGTCGCTCGGCAGGGTGGCGACCTCGGCGAGGTCCGAGCTCTGCCACACGTGGTGCACGTTGCCGGCGTTGGCGGTGATGAGACGGGTGCCGTCCGGCGTGAACGCCAGGTCGTTGGTGACACCGGACAGCGTGCTGTCGTTGCGCGCGGTGCGGTTCGCCGTGCCCGTGGTCACGTCGTACTCGGCCAGCTTGAAGCGGTGGTAGTACGAGGAGGCCGCGGCGATCGTGTTCGGGTTGGCCGGCGAGGCGGCGAGCCGCGGGGCGCCCGAGTAGTTCGTCTCGGCGTCCTGGGCCAGCGCCACCACCGGCTCGGTGCCGGTGATGTCGAGCGAGCCGATGTCGCCGTGGTCGCCGGTCCCGTAGCCGAACCAGATCTTGCCGCCGGCGAGGGCGAGGAACTGCGGATCGGTGCCGTCGCCGGTCGCATAGCGGGCCGTCTCGGTGCCCGTCGCGGTCTCCAGGGCGACGACGGAGTCGGCACCCGGAACGGCGGCGTACAGGCTCGACGAGTCGGCGGAGAGCGCGAGGCCGGTGACGCCCTGCAGACCCGTGGTGGTCCCGAGGACCCGGCCCGCGTAGTCGGTCGCGACGACCTTGCCGAGGTTCGGGTCGCTGATGAAGATCTTCTGGTGGACACCGTCCACCACGACGTCGCCCACGGACGACACCGGCAGGAGGACGCTGCTGTCAGCAGAGGCCGATCCCGCCGTACCCGCGACGAGTGCCGCGGAGCTGAAGAGGACCGCGAGGGATGTCGCGGCCGAGAGAGTGCGCTTACGCACGATGAAGAGACCCCCCAAAAATGGTCTCCGGCCCCCAGATACGGGGCACGGTGATCCGCAGCCTAGATCACCCCTCGGACAGCGCGCCTCCCGGTATCCGTCAAACACTCAACCACGAAAAAAGTCGACTTCTCGACCCACTCGCCACTCGCGCCGCTCAGCCCGCTCGACCCACTCGCCACTCAACCCGTTCGCCCCCCTCGCTCCCCTCGCCCCGCTCAGCCCCGCCGCAGCCGTGTCGCCGCCCGCACCAGCGCGTCGACGCCCCGTTCGGCCTTGGCGCGCGGGCAGCCGACGTTGAGGCGGACGAAGCCGGGGGTGCCGTACACCCCGCCCGGCATGATCGCGACCCGCTCGGCGGTGACGAGCTCCTCCTGGAGCGCGGACTCGTCGATGCCCAGCGGGCGCAGGTCGATCCAGGCGAGGTAGCCGGCCTGCGGCGGGGTCCAGACGACGCCCGGGAGGCCGTCGGCGATCCGCTCCTCGACCAGGCGCATGGTGCCGGCGACGTAGCCGCGCAGCGCGTCCAGCCAGGGCGCGCCGTGCCGGTAGGCGGCGATGTGCGCGGTGAGCGAGAGCACCGCGGGGGAGGCCAGGCCCTCGCCGGTCTCCATGCGCCGGACGAACGCGACCCGCTCGTCGGGGTCGCCGAGGAAGCCGTAGGAGCCCGTGAGGGAGGGGAAGTTGAAGGGTTTCGTGCCGGAGGTGACCATCGCCCAGCGGCGGCCCCGGCCGGCCTCGGCGACGGCCGCCCACGGGGTGTGGCGGTGGCCGTCGGCGGTCAGGTCGGCGTGGATCTCGTCGCTGACGACGGCGACGCCGTACCGCTCGGCGAGCCGCGCGAACTCCTTCAGCTCGTCCGCCCGCCACACCCGGCCGGTGGGGTTGTGCGGGGAGCAGAGCAGCAGCATCCGGCTGTCGGGCCGGGCCAGCTCGCGCTCCAGGGCCTCCGGGTCGTCGAGCGGCACCCCGCGCAGTTCGCGCCCGAGGCCGGTGACGGCCTTGCGGAAGCCGTCGTAGGTGGGGGTGTGGACGACGACGCCGTCACCGGGTTCGGTCCACATCCGCAGCAGCTGGGAGAGCTGGCTGAGCACGGAGGGCGCGTAGACCATGGACTCCGGGTCGACGGCGGTGCCGTACCGGTCCGCGTACCAGTCCCGGACGGCCTCGCGGAACTCGCCGAGCCGCCAGTCGGTGTAGCCGAAGACGCCGTGGGCGACCCGCTCGCGCAGCGCGTCGAGGACGGCCGGCGGGGAGGTGAAGTCCATGTCGGAGATGGTGAAGGGCAGCAGGTCGGGGTCGCCGAAGCGGTCGGCTATGCCGTCCCACTGCACGGACCAGGTCCCGCGCCGGTCGGTCTCCCGGTCGAAGTCGAACTCGGACACCCTGTCTTCTCACTTCCGGATACGACGAGGGGCCCGGCCCCGTCGGAACGGTGCCGGGCCCTCGTGGACTGCCTGACTGCTACGGCGTGGTGCTTACTTCAGCTTGGTGCCGGCCGAGCGCAGCGCGACACAGGCCTCGCCGACGCGGGCGGCCATGCCGGCCTCGGCCAGCTTGCCCCAGGTGCGCGGGTCGTAGGTGGACTTCGTGCCGACCTCGCCGTCGACCTTCAGGACGCCGTCGTAGTTGCGGAACACGTGGTCCACGACCGGGCGGGTGAAGGCGTACTGGGTGTCGGTGTCGAGGTTCATCTTGACCACGCCGTTCTCGAGCGCGGTGGCGATCTCCTCGGCGGTGGAGCCGGAGCCGCCGTGGAAGACGAAGTCGAACGGGGAGGTCTTGCCGAACTTCTCGGCGACGCCCGCCTGCAGGTCCTTGAGCAGCTCGGGGCGGAGCACGACGTTGCCCGGCTTGTAGACGCCGTGCACGTTGCCGAAGGAGGCGGCCAGCAGGTAGCGGCCCTTCTCGCCCAGGCCGAGGGCCTCGGCGGTGCGGATGGCGTCGTCGACGGTGGTGTACAGCTCGTCGTTGATCTCGTGGCTGACGCCGTCCTCCTCGCCACCGGTCGGGGTGATCTCGACCTCAAGGATGATCTTGGCGGCGACGGCCTTGGCCAGCAGCTCCTGGCCGATGGCCAGGTTGTCGGCGAGGGTCTCGGCGGAGCCGTCCCACATGTGGGACTGGAACAGCGGGTTCTCGCCGCGGGCCACGCGCTCGGCGGAGACGTCGAGCAGCGGGCGGACGTAGCCGTCCAGCTTGTCCTTGGGGCAGTGGTCGGTGTGCAGCGCGACCGTGATGTCGTACTTCGCGGCGACGATGTGCGCGAACTCGGCCAGGGCGACGGCGCCCGTGACCATGTCCTTCTTGTACTGGCCGCCCAGGAACTCGGCACCGCCGGTCGAGATCTGGATGATGCCGTCGCTCTCGGCCTCCGCGAAACCGCGCAGCGCGGCGTGGAGGGTCTGGGACGAGGTCACGTTGATCGCCGGGTAGGCGAACTTGCCTGCCTTCGCCCGGTCGAGCATCTCGTTGTAGACCTCGGGGGTTGCGATGGGCATTCGTCCGCTCCTTGTGATGTGCGGGTGTGTGGTGCTAGGCCCTGACCTAGAGGCGACGTCATCGTCACCGCCCATCTTTCCAGACTCCTGTACGGGCTCCCACGGGCCATACGTACACAAAGGCGGGGTGTTTCACGTGAAACACCCCGCCTTTGAGCAAAAACGCAGGTCAGGACCGTATTCACGGGGGTCCCGGGACCTAAGTCACGACTTGACGGCGGTTACGCCAGTCCGAGATCCGAGAGCTGGTAGCCGGTGAGGTAGCGCAGACCCGCCCCGTCGATCGCGTCGGCCGCGCCCCGGTCGACGATGGTCGCCACGGCGACGACCTCGCCGCCCGCCTCGCGGACCGCCTCGACGGCGGTCAGCGGCGAGCCGCCGGTGGTGGAGGTGTCCTCCACGACGAGGCAGCGCCGGCCCTTCACGTCGGTGCCCTCGATGCGGCGCTGCATGCCGTGGGCCTTCTGGGCCTTCCGGACCACGAAGGCGTCCAGCCGCGCACCGCGCGCGGCCGAGGCGTGCAGCATCGAGGTCGCGACCGGGTCGGCGCCCAGCGTCAGACCGCCCACGCAGTCGAAGTCGAGGTCGGCGGTCAGGTCCAGCATGACCTGGCCCACCAGCGGCGCGGCCTCGCCGTCCAGGGTGATCCGGCGCAGGTCGATGTAGTAGTCGGCCTCACGACCCGAGGAGAGGGTCACCTTGCCGTGCACCACGGCCTTGTCCTTGATCTGCTGGAGCAGCTCAGCGCGTACGTCAGTCATGTCGACGAGCTTAAAGCCGCCCGCTCAGAGGCGACGCCAGCGCCAGGTCGTCGCGACCTCCAGCGGGTCGATCGGGGTGACCAGGCGCGGGAGGGTGTTGAGGCCGTTCGGGGGGCCGGACTGCGGCTCGACGCAGACCGCGTCCGCCGGCTCGTCGTAGATCACCAGCCACTCGGCCCGGCTGGTCAGGCGCAGCTCCAGCTGCCCCGGCCAGGTGAGGGTGATGTCGACGCCCCCGGGCATCCCGAAGCAGTCGTCCCAGGGGCGGGGGGTCGGCTCGACGCGCCGGCCGGTGGGGAGGTGGTCGTCGCCCCGCTCCTCCTGCCAGCCGGGCGTGAAGGCGAGCTCGACGTCCTGGCCGCCGAGGTTGCGGTGGAACCAGGGGTGCCAGCCGGCCTGGGCCGGGAAGGAGGCGTCCGTCGCCTCGATGCCGAGCTGGAGCGTGAGGGAGTCCTCGGTCAGCTCGAAGGTCTGGGTGACCCGGCCGGGGTACGGCCACGGGGCGGCCAGGTCGGTGGTGAAGGCGGCGGTGGTGTCGGTGACCTCGGCGGTCTTCCACGGGACGTCGCGGACGGTGCCGTGCAGGGCGTGCGGGGCGGCGTGCTCGCTGACGGGGAGCTGGTGGACGGTGCCGCCGTTGCGGAACCGCCCGTTCTCGGTGCGGCCCGCCCAGGGTGCCATCACGAAGGCGCCGTACCGCGCTCCCTGGAGGAGGAGTTCGGTGCCTCCGATGCGCAGGCCGTCGATACGGCAGCCGTGCTCGGGGTCGATGGTCAACTCGGCGTCGCCGGCCGTCAGTCGCGTCAGAGTGCTCACGCCACGACCTTATGGCCTGCCCGACGCCTCGTCAGCGGCGCCGTCGCAGGGCCCGGCCGACGACGACCGCGGAGGCGATGGCCAGCGCGGCGGCGGGGGCGATCCAGCGCAGGTGGGCGGTGGCGCTGGAGGTCTCGGGGGCCGGGACCGGGGCGTACCGGCCGCGCGGCGGGGCGTGGTCGACCTCCTCGGCGCTGCGCCCGATCATCGTGCGGCGCGCGTGGGCGGCTTCGGCGGGCGGGCGGGCGGCGAGCGGGTCGAGGGGGTCGGTGCCGTTGACGGGCGCGGTGGCGTCCCCGGCGGCCGGCGGCCCGTCGAGGGCGTCCGCCGGCGTGCGGGGCGGCTCCTCCACGCCGTCGTCCACGCCGTCGTCGTCGGTGTCCGTCCCGGCCGCCAGCTCGGCGGCCAGTTCGGCCTCCACGTCGGACACGGCCACCAGTGCCTCGGCGAAGCGGTCGAGCAGCCGGGCGCCGGCGGCGCCTCGGGCCTCGGGTCCGGCCTCGGCGAGCCGGCCGGCGGCCTTCACGCGGCCGGTGAAGGTGAGCGTGGTGCCCTCGGCCACCGGGGTGAGGGTGAGCGTCAGGTCCAGCGCCGCGGAGCCCTTGCCGCGCACCTCGCTGCCCTCGCCCTCGACGGTGAAGGCGCCGTTGCGTTCGCCGAGCCGCAGGGCGCCGCGGTAGGTGATGGTGTTGCCGCCGACCCGGATCTTCAGCCGTCCGGCGAGCGGGTCCGCGTCCGGTTCGGCGTCCTGCTGGAGGCCGGGGACGCAGCGCGCGACCCGCGCCGGGTCCGTCAGGGTGGCGCGCAGGACCTCGGCCGGGACCGGGACGAACACCTCATGCTCCATGGGAGCCGAGCCTACTCAGGCCCGGGCCGCCCGTCGCCTGTTTGCGTCCCCCCGGGGCCGGGGGGGACCTGCCGTGCTCAGTAGCGGGGGTGCACGAGGGTGGACGGCGGCAGTCCGGTCGCCTCCGGGGTGCGGCCGCGTTCGATGCGGGCCTCCGCCGTGGTCAGGGAGCGGGGAGTGAGGGAGCGCAGCGGGGGCGCGGCCGGGGCCAGGCCGAGGGCGGGCCGCCGGGGGGCCGGGGCGGCGAGGAGGAAGCCCCACGGGCCGGGGGTCCGCTCGGGGGCCGAGCGGGCGGCCCGGGTGGGGGCCGTGGTGGGGGCGCCGGGCGCGCCGTAGGGGCGGGTGGCGAAGCCCGCGGCGCGGAGGGTGGCGTCGACCGTCCAGTACGCGTGGGGGCGGGCGCTCGCCGAGCCGGCGTGCACGACGAGCCGGCCGCCGTCGGCCAGGACGCCGGCGACGAGTCCGTAGAACTCCTCCGAGTACAGCTTGGCGCCGGCGGTGGTTCCGGGGTCGGGCAGGTCGGAGATCACCACGTCGTACCGTTCCTGCACGGGCCGGGCGGTGCGCAGCCAGCGGAAGGCGTCGCCGTACGCGACGGTGACGCGGGGGTCGCGGAAGGCCTGCCCGTTGAGGGCGGCGAGCTCGGGGTCGGTGCGGACCAGGCGGACCACGCCGGGGTCGAGTTCGACGACGGTGACCGCGCGGACGTCGGGGTAGCGCAGCACCTCGCGGGCGGCCAGTCCGTCGCCGCCGCCGAGGATCAGCACGCGGGCGCGGCGCCCGTTCATCGCGGGGTGGACCAGGGCCTCGTGGTAGCGGAACTCGTCCCGGCCGCCGACCCGCAGCCGCCCGTCGAGGAACAGGTCGGGCGGGCCGCCGCGGCTGCCGGTCACCACCACCTCCTGGAGCGAGGTGCGGACGGCGACCCGTACGTCGGCGCCGTAGACGGCCCGGCGCGCGGCCTGTTCGAAGTCGTCGGCGAGGGCGGTCGCGGTGGCGAGGGCGCCGAGCACGGCGAGGTTGGCGCCGACCAGCAGCCACCGGGAGCGGCGCGTCAGGTCCCGGCGGAACAGCCAGAGCACGAGGGCGCCGCCGGCCACCGCGTTGACCGCGCCGGTGACGAGCGCGCCGGTGAGCTGCCCGAGCCAGGGCAGCAGCAGGAACGGGAAGGCGAGGCCGCCGACGAGGGCGCCGACGTAGTCCGCGGCGAACAGGTCGGCGACGGTGCCGGCGGCGTCGGCGGGGTCCTGCTCGCGCCGCCCGCCGCGCTGGATCAGCGACATCAGGAGCGGGATCTCGGCCCCGATCAGCACGCCGATGGCCAGCGAGAACGCGACCAGCACGTACCGCGCCTCGCCGAGCCAGGCGAAGGCCGCGTACAGCACCATCGCCGAGCAGCCGCCGATCAGCGCGAGTCCGCACTCGACCAGGCCGAAGCCGACCGCCGCACGGCAGCGCAGCCGCTTGGCGAGCAGCGAGCCGACGCCCATCGCGAAGACCATGACGGAGAGCACGACGGACGCCTGGGTGACCGAGTCGCCGATCAAGTAGGAGGCGAGCGCCACCAGTTCCAGCTCGTAGACCAGACCGCAGGCGGCGCACACGAACACCACCGCCAGGACCGGATACCGCACCGCGCGCGCCCGTTCCGGCGGCAACCGCACCGCCCGCTTGGATGGCGGGGGCGCGGTCAGGGTCGGGTCGATCATGCCCGTAACGCTACGTCACACATCCGTTGCCCCTTGTCACCCACACGAGTGCATCTGGGGCGAACGGGCGGCGCATCAGAGTGTCGCGGGCATACGGGCGCCGATCCGGGTTCTGGTCACCACCAACTGCCCTTCCTGCGGGTACGCGTGCCAGGTGCGCCAGCGCACCTGGCCCTCGTGGCGCTGCGCCAGCATCGCCGTGAAGGCGTGCGGCGAGCCGGGGAAGGTCCCGGCGAGGCCGTGCGGATGGTCGGCGACGAGCGCGAGCAACTCCTGCGCGCGGCCCGCGAACGAGCCCTGGGTCAGGGTCTCGACGCGCGCCGCGAACTCGTACTCCCACTCGCCCACCCGCTTGGACACGCCCAGCGGCAGCGGCGTACTGCTGCCGGGCATACAGGCGACGGTCTCCGAGCAGCTGCGTTCGGCCTCCTCCAGGAGCACCTGGTGGGAGGCGCCGAGCAGCCGCAACTGGAGCTTGGCTCCGGATAGTTCGAGGTCGAGCACCGCGAGCGCGGGCAGCGGATCGCGCCCCAGCGCCCAGGCCAGGTCGGCCGCGCGGGTGTCGGTGTAGGAGGTCTTCAGGGTCGTGAGCATGGGTCGGCTCCGCAAACACGGTTTGACGGGTGGGCCGGGGGCGTCCCGGCGAAGGGGCTCCGACCGGGAGTGGGGATCGCCGGCTCGGGTCCACACACGGTCCGAGGGCTGGATGTTCTCAACAGCGAGGGAATCATGAACCGCGGGCAGCTCACAGCGTTTTTACCCAACTTGACGTGGTTTCCATCCCCTCGGGGGCCCCACGGTTCAACTGTTCAGTCGGATTCGATCGCGTGGTTCCCACACATGCCCAACGGAAGCACGTACGAAGCCCGTTGCGGAGGTCAGCTGGAGCCGCAGCCGCCGCCCCCGCAGGACGACCCGCAGGAGGAGGACGACCCGCACGACGAGGAGGTCCCGCAGCCCCCCGAGCCGCCGCTGCCGCCGCCCGACCAGCCGCTACGCCGCCGCCGGCGCCGCTTGCTCGACCCGCCGCCCCTCACCGCCGAGGTGAAGCCGATCACCACGATCGCGAAAGCCAGGATGATGAAGAATTCCATTTCGTTCCCCCCGTACTCCTGTATGCCGTTCCGGTGTTCCGTTCCGTCGCGCCGATTCCCGGCGTGCGAGGGGGATTCCCGGCCCGCGCCGCGCCCAAAGCGCACTTGAGCAAGTCCAGAGCTTCACCCGAGGATGACGCCCATGACACGACCGCTGCTCAACCGCCGGCTCGCGGAGTTCGGCACGACGATCTTCGCCGAGATGTCCGCGCTCGCCACCCGCACCGGCTCGATCAACCTGGGCCAGGGCTTCCCCGACACCGACGGCCCCGAGGAGATCCGCGAGGCCGCGGTCCGGGCCCTGCGCGCGGGCCACGGCAACCAGTACCCGCCCGGCCCCGGCGTCCCGGAGCTGCGCGCGGCGATCGCCGCGCACCAGCTGCACCACTACGGCCTGGAGTACGACCCGGACGGCGAGGTCCTGGTCACCGCCGGGGCCACCGAGGCGATCGCCGCCGCGCTGCTCGCCCTGGTCGAGCCGGGCGACGAGGTGATCGCCCTGGAGCCGTACTACGACTCGTACGCCGCCTGCATCGCGATGGCCGGCGGCACCCGCGTGCCGGTCACCCTCCGCCCGCACGACGGCGTCTTCACCCTCGACCTGGACGAGCTGCGGGCCGCGGTCACCGACCGGACCCGGCTGATCCTCCTCAACACCCCGCACAACCCCACCGGCACCGTCCTCAGCCGCGCCGAGCTCACCGCGATCGCCGAACTCGCCCAGGAGCGCGACCTGCTCGTCGTCGCCGACGAGGTCTACGAGCACCTGGTCTTCGACGGCGCCGCGCACGTGCCGATCGCCTCGCTGCCCGGCATGCGGGAGCGGACCGTCACCATCGGCTCCGCCGGCAAGACGTACTCCTTCACCGGCTGGAAGGTCGGCTGGATCACCGCCACCCCCGAGCTGACGAGCGCCGTCCGCTCCGCCAAGCAGTTCCTCACGTACGTCTCCTCCGGGCCCTTCCAGTACGCGGTCGCCGAGGCGCTGCGGCTGCCCGACTCCTTCACCGACGGGCTGCGCGCCGAACTCCAGGCCAAGCGGGACCTGCTGACCGAGGGCCTCGCCGCCGCGGGCTTCGGCGTCCACCGGCCGGCCGGCACCTACTTCGTCACCACCGACATCCGCCCGCTCGGCGAGACCGACGGCTTCGCCTTCTGCCGGGCGCTGCCCGAACGCGCGGGCGTCGTCGCCATCCCCAACGCGGTCTTCTACGACCACCGCGAGGAGGGCGCGCCCTTCGTCCGCTTCGCGTTCTGCAAGCGCGTCGAGGTGCTCCAGGACGCGGTGGACCGGCTGAAGCGGCTGGCAGGCGCCTGAGGGGTGCTCGTACGGCCCGGATAGGGTCCCCCTCGCCCTGGTCGAAACGATCAGGGCGACACGACCACGGGGGGTACCCGCGCATGTCCGCACCCAAGTCCTCACCCAGCCGCAGAGCGACGCTGTTCGCCTTCGCCGGAGTCGCGGCGGGCGGCGCCCTGCCGCTCGCCGCGGCGGCACCGGCCGCGGCCGGCCCGGTCCCGTCGGCCGAGCCGCCGCTGGTGCCGTCGCCGCTGACCGGCCCCGCGCCGGCGCCCGGCGCCCGGCTGCCGATGCTGATCGACCCCACCGACCCCTGGCACTTCGCCCCGCACCCGGCCGGGGCGCTGACCACCCGCGCGATCGCCGGCGGCCTGGAGGTCTCGGACGCCAAGGGCCTGCTCGCGACCCTCACCACGGGGGCGAGCACGGTGACCGTGCGCGGCCCGAAGCGCTGGTTCACCGAGCAGAAGCGCACCGTCACGGACGCCTTCGACCGGAGCCTGACCACGGGCGTCACCGGCTGGGGGCAGTCCCCGGACGGCGGCTCCTGGTCCCCCAACAGCAAGGACGACGCCAACGTCGGGGACTACAAGGTGGAGGACGGCCGGGGCGTCATCGTCCTGAACGCGACCGGTTCGAGCCGCCACTCGGTCCTCTCCGACAAGAACCTCGGCGACGTGCGCGCCCGCGCCCGCTTCTCGTTCGACAAGAAGCCCGCCGGCGCGCCCCTCTCGCTCGCCCTCACCTTCTCCCTGTCGGCCCTCGCCACCCACTACCGGGCCCGACTGATCGTCACCCCGGCCGGGGACGTCCAGCTCACCCTGGAGAAGGCCCTCGACGACACGGTGACCGTCCTCGCCCCGGCCGTCACGATCGGCACCGGCTTCGCCGCCTTCGACCACTGGTGGGTGCAGGTCGAGAAGGCCGGCGACGTGCTGCGCGCCCGCGCCTGGAAGAACGGCGCGGCCGTCCCCGACTGGCGCTTCGGCCTGCGCGACCCCGACCCGGACACCGCCCTCGGCGCCGGAACCGTCGGCGTCCGGGCCCACGCGGCCACCGGCGCGGCCACCGGGGTGGAGGCCCGGGTCTACGACTTCCTCGTCGAGGAGGCCGCCTGGACCGACCCGCCCGTCATCAGCCACGACACCTGGGTACGGGTGCTCCCGCAGCCCTTCGACGGCGGCTGGACGCCCGCCGTGGAGCAGCAGGTGCGCGCGTGGGCGGGCGACCTGTCGCCGGACGCGCTGGCGTACGCGGCCATGTTCCTGCCGAACGCGCCCGCGGTCACCCGCGTGGTGAAGGACGCCGCCGGGGTCGAGCGCACGGTGCAGGTGCTGGGCGCGTCCCTGTACAGCAAGCCGGACCCGGTGACCGGCGAGCGCAAGATCGGCGCCGACTTCCACGAGTACATGGGGATCTCCTGGCCGTTCCCCACCGGCACGCAGGACGCGGACGAGCAGTTCCGCGGCGCCCTCGACTGCTCCGGCTTCGTCCGGATGGTCTACGGCTTCCACATGGGCCTCCCGATGCTCAGGTCGAAGGCGCCGTACGACCACCGCAGCCTGCCGCGCACCTCGACGGAGCAGGCGAAGGACGGCCCCGGCGTCATCGTCGCCGAGCGCGGCGACGGGCCGCCGTCGCTCGCCGGGCTGCGCATCGGCGACACGGTCTTCTTCGACCCCGACACGGACCCCGAGGCGGGCGGGCACATCGGCATCTACGTGGGCGAGGACCACCACGGCTACCGGCGCTTCTTCTCCAGCCGCAAGACGCCCAACGGCCCGACGCTCGCCGATGTCGGCGGCCGGTCGGTCCTCAACGGCCTGTCGGGCGAGACGTACACCGACAAACTCCGGGTGATCCGCCGCTTCTGACCCGCGCGCCCCCTCCGTGCGGCGGCATTCGTCCGGTAAACCGATTTGTCGGGTAAGACCGGATTCCCGCGCGCACGGAGGTGCCCCCTGTCCGCCGAGACCCTCGACCGCCCGGCGTCCGCCCCCCTCGCCGTCCCGGCCGCCCGGCGGGTGCCCCGCTGGCGGGCCGCGCTGCGGCGGGCGGCGCCCGCGCTCGGGCTGTTCGCCGCCGCCCGGCTGACCGGGACGCTGGTGCTCGCGCTGTGGGCCTGGCACGTGGGGCGGTCGCCGCGGGCGCTGCTCGCGAAGTCCTGGGACTCGGACTGGTACACCCGGATCGCCGCGCACGGGTATGGGCGCACCCTGTTCTGGCCGGACGGGGGCGCCCAGTCCGACCTGGCGTTCTTCCCGCTGTACCCGGGGCTCGTGCGGGCCCTCGCGAGCGTGCTGCCGGTGGCGTACGGGACGGCGGGGCTGCTGCTGTCCTGGCTGGCGGCCGGGGCGGCGGCCTGGGGGATCTACCTGGTCACGGAGCGCGTGGCGGGCCGGCCGGCGGCCGTGGTGCTGGTGCTGCTGTGGGCGCTGCTGCCGCACTCGGTCGTGCTGACCATGGCGTACACCGAGCCCCTGATGACCGCGCTCGCCGCCTGGGCGCTGTACGCCCTGCTGACCCGTCGCTGGCTCCTCGCGGGCGCCCTGGCCGGGCTCGCCGGGCTCTCCCGGCCCAACGGGGTGGCCGTGGCCGCCGCCGTCCTCGCGGCGGTCGCCGTGGAGCTGTGGCGGCGGCGCGGCCGGGCCGGGTGGCGGCCCTGGGCGGCGGCGGCCCTCGCGCCGGCCGGCTGGCTGTCGTACGTGCTGTGGGTGGGGGCCCGGCGGGGCGACCTGCTGGGCGGCTACTTCGCCGTGCAGGACGGCTGGACCTCGCGCTTCGACTTCGGCCGGGGCGCGCTGCGCTTCGTCCGGGACATGGTGGCGAAGGGCCCGACCCAGTTCGGCTTCGTGATGGCGCTGGTGATCACGGCGGTCGGGGTGCTGCTCTTCGCGCTGCTGGTGCTCGTGGAGCGGCCGCCGCTGCCGGTGCTCGTCTACACGGGCGTGCTGGTGCTGATCACCGTGGGCGGTTCGGGCTTCTTCGAGTCGAAGCCGCGGTTCCTGCTGCCGGCCTTCCCGCTGCTGCTGCCGGCGGCCCTGGCACTGACGAGAGCCCGGCCACGCGCCGCGATCGTGGTGATCGCGGCCCTGGCCGGGCTCTCGTTCGGCTACGGGGTGTACGTGCTCACGCTGGCACGCATGGCCCTGTAGGAGTCAGGAGCGGCGCTTCACTCGCCGGACTCGCCGGACTCCTTCTCCTCCGGGGTCTCCAGACCGAACTGCTCGACGATCCACTTGTCGAACTCGATCGACGCGCGGACCCAGCTGACGGTGGAGGACACGAAGTGCTCCAGCGACACGCCGGTGCCGATCAGCATCTGGGCCTCACCGATGAGACGGAGGGTGGCGGAGCCGTCCTCCTCCTCGTGCAGGTGGGTGTAGACCTTGGGCCACAGGGTGCGCCGGTTCCAGTCGTCGATCGCGTCGAGGACCTTGGCGCGGTCGTCCGCCGAGTGCGGACGGTCGTAGAACGTGCGGACCGAGAAGACCTGCTGGTCGTCCTCGCCGCGGAACATGAAGTACGTGCGGAATTCCTCCCACGGCGCCGCGAGGTCACCCTCGTCGTCGACGACGTACTTCAGCTCCATCTGGTCGAGGAGCTGCTTCACCAGGTCCTGGTCGGGAACGACGGGGCCCGCCGGTCCTGCGGCCTGAGGCTGGGGCTGTCCCCCGAAATTCGGAATCGAGGACGGGTCGATGCTCACCGGGATTTCCCTTCGTACGGATGTGGCCATCCTCCCTCATGCCGGGCGGGGGGTGGCAAGCCCCCACGGCGCGGATCCGCTGCAAGCTGATCCGCGCCGCGCGGAACGCCCGGAACGGGCGGCTCAGGCCGTCGCCCGCCCCACGCTCAGACCGTCCCCGGAGCGGTCCACCCGGACGGTGTCGCCGTCGCGGACCTCCCCGGCCAGGATCTCCCGGGCGAGGCGGTCGCCGATCGCCGACTGGATCAGGCGGCGCAGCGGCCGGGCGCCGTAGGCCGGGTCGTTGCCCTCCTCGGCCAGCCAGGCCAGCGCCTCGGGGGTGACCTCCAGGCCGAGCCTGCGGTCCGCGAGGCGGCGGGCGAGGCGGTCGATCTGGAGCCGGGCGATCCGGGCCAGCTCGTCCCGCTCCAGGGCGGAGAAGACCACGATCTCGTCCAGCCGGTTCAGGAACTCGGGCTTGAAGCTGGCCCGCACCACGTCCAGGACCCGCTCCCGCTTCTCGTCCGCGCCCGTGCCCTGGTCCACCAGGTACTGGCTGCCCAGGTTCGAGGTGAGGATCAGGATCGTGTTGCGGAAGTCGACCGTGCGGCCCTGGCCGTCGGTGAGGCGCCCGTCGTCGAGGACCTGGAGCAGGACGTCGAAGACCTCCGGGTGGGCCTTCTCCACCTCGTCCAGGAGGACCACGCTGTACGGGCGGCGGCGCACGGCCTCGGTGAGCTGGCCGCCCTCCTCGTAGCCGACGTAGCCGGGGGGCGCGCCGACGAGGCGGGCGACGGAGTGCTTCTCGCCGTACTCCGACATGTCGATGCGGACCATGGCCCGCTCGTCGTCGAAGAGGAAGTCGGCGAGGGCCTTCGCCAGCTCGGTCTTGCCGACGCCGGTCGGGCCGAGGAAGAGGAAGGAGCCGGTGGGCCGGTCGGGGTCGGCGATGCCGGCTCGGGTGCGGCGCACGGCGTCGGAGACGGCCCGGACGGCCTCGCCCTGGCCGATCAGGCGCCGGCCGAGCTCGTCCTCCATGCGCAGCAGCTTCTGCGTCTCGCCCTCCAGGAGGCGTCCGGCGGGGATCCCGGTCCAGGCGCCGACGACGTCGGCGATGTCGTCGGGGCCGACCTCCTCCTTGACCATGGTGTCCTTGGCGGCCTCCCGCTCGGCCTCGGTGGCCTCGGCCAGCTCGCGCTCCAGGGTGGGGATCTCCCCGTACAGCAGCTTGGAGGCGGAGTCGAAGTCGCCGTCGCGCTGGGCGCGCTCGGCCAGGCCGCGGAGCTCGTCGAGGCGCTCCTTCAGCTCGCCGACGCGGTTGAGGGACTGCTTCTCCTTCTCCCAGCGGGCGGTCAGGCCGCGCAGCTCCTCCTCGCGGTCGGCGAGGTCGCGGCGCAGCTTCTCCAGGCGCTGGAGGCTGGCGGCGTCGGTCTCCTTGGAGAGGGCGAGCTCCTCCATCCGCAGCCGGTCGACGGAGCGCTGGAGCTCGTCGATCTCGACGGGCGAGGAGTCGATCTCCATGCGGAGCCGGCTGGCGGCCTCGTCGACGAGGTCGATGGCCTTGTCGGGCAGGAAGCGGGAGGTGATGTACCGGTCGGAGAGGGTCGCGGCGGCCACCAGCGCGGAGTCGTTGATCTGCACCTTGTGGTGGGCCTCGTAGCGCCCCTTGAGCCCGCGCAGGATGGCGACGGTGTCCTCGACGCTGGGCTCGGCGACCAGGACCTGCTGGAAGCGGCGCTCCAGGGCGGGGTCCTTCTCGATCCGCTCGCGGTACTCGTCGAGGGTGGTGGCGCCGACCATGCGCAGCTCGCCGCGGGCCAGCATCGGCTTCAGCATGTTGCCGGCGTCCATGGCGGAGTCGCCGCCGGCGCCCGCGCCGACGACGGTGTGCAGCTCGTCGATGAAGGTGATGATCTGGCCGTCGCTCTCCTTGATCTCGGAGAGGACGGTCTTCAGCCGCTCCTCGAACTCGCCGCGGTACTTCGCGCCCGCGACCATGGCGCCGAGGTCGAGCGAGACCAGCCGCTTGCCGCGCAGCGACTCGGGCACGTCGCCCTTCACGATCCGCTGGGCGAGGCCCTCGACGACGGCGGTCTTGCCGACGCCGGGCTCGCCGATGAGGACCGGGTTGTTCTTGGTGCGGCGGGAGAGGACCTGCACGACGCGCCGGATCTCGTGGTCGCGGCCGATGACCGGGTCCAGCTTGCCCTCGCGGGCGGCGGCGGTGAAGTCGGTGCCGAACTTCTCCAGGGCCTTGTACGAGCCCTCGGGGTCGGCGGTGGTCACCCGGCGGGTGCCCCGGCTCTTCTCGAAGGCGTCCTGGAGCCGCGCGGCGGTGGCGCCCTGCCGGTCGAGGACCTGGCCGGTCTGCCCGCCCTTGGCGGCGGTCGCGACGAGCAGGTGCTCGGTGGAGACGAAGTCGTCGCCCAGCTTCCTCGCGCGCTCGGCGGCGTCGGCGATCACCGTGAGGAGCTCACGGTTGGGCTGCGGGGGCGCGACCGTGGACCCGGTGACGCTGGGCAGGGCGGCGAGCAGCCGCTCCGTACCGGAGCGCACGGCGGCCTGGTCGGCCTCGACGGCGGCGAGCAGGTCGGTGATGTTCTCGTTGTCCTGACCCGCGAGCAGTGCGAGCAGCAGATGCGCGGGGGTCAGATCGGCGTGCCCCTGGGACACGGCGCGGCTGCTCGCCGCGTTCAGCGCGTCCCGGCTCCTGTTGGTCAGTTCGGCGTCCACGTGCGGGGTCTCCTCCGTTGAGCTCGACTCGTACTCCTCGTACCCGTATGACTCATACAGCGTACATAAAGTTGAGTCTATTCCGCTCAAGGTATCGGCGGGGGGTCGCGCGGCGGTAGTTTCCGGGCATGGCGACTGACCCGAGGAACCCCGGCGACTCGTATCTCAGCTTCTGGCGCGAGTACCACATGAGCACCCTGACCACCCCCCGGCCGAACGGCACCCCGCACGTCGTGGCGGTCGGCGTCACGTACGACCCCGAGAACGGGCTGGCGCGGGTGATCACCAACAAGCACAGCCGCAAGGTCGCGAACGTCCTGGCGGCGGGCGCGGAGGGCGCGCGGGTGGCCGTCTGCCAGGTCGACAAGGGGCGCTGGGCCACCCTGGAGGGCATCGCCAGGATCCGCACCGAGGCGGAGGTCGTCGCGGACGCGGTGGACCGCTACGCGGAGCGCTACGGCCGGACCCCGGCCCCGAACCCGGACCGGGTGGTCATCGAGATCACGCTGACCCGCGCGATGGGCCGGGCCTAGAACGGGCCCGGCACGGCCGGGCGGCGTTCCGCCCGGCCGGGGATGCACAACGGCGCCATCGCGTTTCAGGTCCGCGATGGCGCCGCTGTGTGGGGGAAGTACCTGAGCGATCTACAACGACGGGGGAACCGCTCAGGCACTGCGGGGGGTGGCGGTGATGGTCTCGGGTTCGACCAGCTGGTGGTCCCGCTGGTCGAGATTGACGAAGATCATGCCGTACCGGATGGCACAGCGGACGGGCTTCGGAGCGCCACGGGGCCGGCGCAGACACCGGTAGGCACGGACGTCCTCGTCCTGCTCCCTGGCGACCACGATCGGTTCTCCGAAGAGGGTGACCATCAGCGAGTCGCCACGGTGGGGGATGGCCGTGACGAGATCGACGAAGTGCCACCCGGACCGGTAGGCCGAAGCCATCTCCCGCCGGAAGGTCCGGTCGTCCGGGGGCACGGTCATGCGTCCGCGTCCGCCGGGCTGGAGTCCCATACCGGGTCGAGCTGACCGGCCGGGGCGAAGTCCCAGACGGGGTCAATCGGTGCCGCGACGACCGTGGCGGGCGTGCTGTCCCACACCGGGTCGCTGACGGCCAGCGCTCCTACTGCCGCCGCCCCAATGAAGACGGAAGCAAGTATCGAGCGAAGCAGTTTCGTGGACATGAGCGGCTTCGACCTCACTTGATGGTTTCCTCTCCCCCGCGTACAAGACGATGGCTCAGTCTTTGCGCTGGCACCACCTGGGCAATGCATCATGTTCCTGAAATACAGGATCCTGGGGGGTGTGCATATGCCGCAGAAACTCACAGAACCGACACATCCTCACGGGCATGTCGACCTCTGTGCAGCCGGAACGGACTTGTACGCAAGTGCGTTGCGGATCGGGCGAATAACCAGGAGTGAGGCAGAAGCCGCACCCTGCCTCATGGACCTCGACCTGTTGCATCCGGATCCGGACGATCCGTCCTGGCTCCGGCCCGTCCCGCCGTCCGCCGCGCTCGCCCGGCTCGTCCAGCCGCTGGAGCGCGAGATCCAGGACCGGCGCGCCCTGGCCATGGGCCTCTCCAGCACCTTCGAGCCGTTCATGGCGATCAGCGCCCAGGACCCCTCGACCACCCACGCCATCACCGTGCTCGAAGGCATCCACCGCATCGACGCCGTCCTCGGCCGCGCCACCGCCGAGTGCTCCCAGGAACTCCTCACGGTCCAGCCCGGCGGCGGACGCAGCGAACACACCCTCAACACCGCCCTCAACCGCGTCCAGCCGCTCCTGGACCGCGGCGTCCGGGTCCGCACCCTCTACCAGCACACCGTCCGCCACAGCCCCGGCATGCAGGTCTACCTGGAACAGGCCGGCATGAACCGGCTCCAGGTCCGCACCCTGGAGGAGAGCATCGAGCGGCTCATCATCATCGACCGCTCCATCGCCCTCATCCCCGCCCGCCAGGACCGCCAGGTCGCCCTGGAACTGCGCCACCCCGGCCTCGTGGAGTACCTGGCGACCGTCTTCGAGCAGTCCTGGGCCCGCGCCACCCCCTTCGGCGAACAGGTCCCCAACGCGCAGCGCAGGGACGGCATCAGCGGCGTCCAGCACTCCATCGCCAAACTCCTCGTCGAGGGGCACGTCGACGAGGCCATCGCCCGCCGCCTCGGCATGAACGTACGCACCTGCCGCGCCCACATCGCCAAACTCGCCGCCACCCTCGGCAGCGGCAGCCGCGCCCAACTGGGCTTCCTCATCGCCCAGTCCGGCATCCTCGACGACCCCGAACCGGGCCCGGAGCAGAACGACTGACGCGCTCGCCCACGCGGGAACGCCAGAGGCCCCCTCCGCCGGAACGGAGGGGGCCTCTGGGGCGTCCTGAGGGGGACCCGGGGGACCTGGAGGGGAACCCTGGGGGGAACCCTGAGGGGGAACCTGAGGGGACCTACTCGCCGCGCTTGTGGCCCGGACGCCAGACCACCAGGGCGCTCGCCTGCTGGACGTCCGTGTACGGCACCAGGTCACGCCGGTACGAGGCGTGCACCTGGGCCTCGCGCTGGCGCATCGCCGCCGCCGCGCCCTCGACCGCGGTCGACAGCTCGGCGATCCGGCTCTGCAGCGCGGCGACCTGGTTCTCCAGCTCGATGATGCGCTTGATGCCGGCCAGGTTGATGCCCTCGTCCTGCGACAGCTGCTGCACCTGACGGAGCAGCTCGATGTCGCGGGCCGAGTAGCGGCGCCCCCGGCCCGCGGTGCGGTCCGGGGAGACCAGGCCCAGGCGGTCGTACTGGCGCAGGGTCTGCGGGTGCAGGCCGGAGAGCTGGGCCGCCACCGAGATGACGTATACCGGCGTCTCGTCGGTCAGTTCGTACGCCCTGTTCCCGAATCCGGGCTGTCGGCGGCGGTCCATGTCCTCAAGCTCCCTTCGCGGCCTGGAACAGCTCTGCTCTGGGGTCCTCGTCCGCGGTGGCCTCGCGGTAGGTCTCCAGGGCCTCGCGGGCCTTGTCGCCCAGGTCCTTCGGCACCGCGATCTCCACGGTCACCAGGAGGTCGCCGCGCGTGCCGTCCTTGCGGACCGCGCCCTTGCCACGGGCGCGCATCGTGCGTCCGTTGGGCGTGCCCGCGGGCAGCTTCAGGGTGACCGGGGGGCCGCCCAGCGTCGGCACCCTGACCTCGCCGCCGAGCGCCGCCTCGTCGAAGGTGACGGGCACGGTGACGGTGAGGTTGTCCTCCCTGCGGCCGAACACCGGGTGCGCGTCGACGTGCACGACGACGTACAAGTCGCCGTTCTGCCCGCCGCGCTCGCCCGGGGCGCCCTTGCCGCGCAGCCGGATCTTCTGGTTGTCGCTGACGCCCGCCGGGATGCGGACCTGCATGGTGCGCGAGGACTTGGCCCGGCCGCTGCCCTTGCAGACCTCGCACGGGTTCTCGGCGATCAGGCCGCGGCCCTTGCAGTCCACGCACGGGTCGGTCAGCGAGAAGCCGCCGCCGCTGCCGCGCGAGACCTGCCCGGTGCCGACGCAGGTCGGGCACACCCGGGGGGTGCCGTTCTTGTCGCCGGTGCCCGAACACGCCTTGCAGGGCTGCTGGCTGGACATCCGCAGGGGCACGGTCGCGCCCTCGATCGCCTCGGTGAAGCTGAGCGTCACCTCGGACTCGATGTCCTGGCCGCGGCGCGGCTGCGTACGGGTGCCCGCACCGCCGGCGCCCCGGTTGAACAGGCCGCCGAAGACGTCCCCGAGGCCGCCGCCGCCCCCGAAGCCACCGGCTCCGCCGGGGCCCTGGGCGCCGCCGAAGAGGTCGCCCAGGTCGAAGTTGAACGAACCGCCCGCCCCGCCGGGTCCGGCGCGGAAGCCGCCGTTGCCGAACAGGGCACGCGCGTCGTCGTACTCCTTGCGCTTCTTGGGGTCGCCGAGGATGTCGTTCGCCTCGGAGATCTCCTTGAAGCGCTCCTCCGCGCCGGTGTCGCCCTTGTTGGCGTCCGGGTGGTTCTCGCGGGCCAGCTTCCGGTACGCCTTCTTGATCTCGGCGTCGGTGGCGTCCTTGGGGACGCCGAGAACCTTGTAGTAGTCCTTCTCGACGAAGTCCTTCGTACTCATCGACGTCCCTCCTTCCGGACGGTCACTGCGTCACCCCTCTTCGGGGGCACCGCTCTCCTCGTCGGCCTTCGACTCTTCCTTGCCGGCCGGGGCCGCGCCCGGCTGGGGCTCGGCGACGGCCACGCGGGCGGGCCGGATGGTCCGCTCGCCGATCCGGTACCCCGGCTGCAGGATCGCCACGCACGTCGTCTCGGTGACGTCCGGCGCGTACGAGTGCATCAGGGCCTCGTGGATCGTCGGGTCGAAGGGCTCGCCCTCCTTGCCGAACTGCTGGAGGCCCATCTTGGCGGCGACGGTCTCCAGCGACTCGGCGACCGACTTGAAGCCGCCCACGAGCTCGCCGTGCTCCCGGGCCCGGCCGATGTCGTCGAGCACGGGCAGCAGCTCGGTCAGGAGGCTCGCCACGGCGATCTCCTTGACCGTCACCCGGTCCCGCTCGACCCGGCGGCGGTAGTTCTGGTACTCGGCCTGCAGCCGCTGGAGGTCCGCCGTGCGCTCGCTGAGCGCCGTACGGGCCTGGTCCAGCTGCGCCAGCAGCGCCACGTCACTCGCGTCCCCGGCCGGGGCCGCCCCCTCCGCCTTGTCGGCGGAAGCGGCGGCGGCGTCGGTCTCGGGCTCCTCGGGCGTGCCCTCGGCGGGGACTTCGGGCTTCTCGTCGAAGCCCGGGGTCTCCTCCGACATCAGGCAGCGCCGCCCTTCGGCTTCTCGTCGTCGACGATCTCGGCGTCGACGACGTCGTCGTCGGCCTTGGCCTGCTGGGCACCCTCGGCGCCGGCGGCACCCTGGGCGGCCTGCGCGTCGGCGTACATCGCCTGGCCCAGCTTCTGGGAGACGGCCGCGACCTTCTCGGTGGCGGTGCGGATCTCGGCGGTGTCCTCGCCCTTGAGCTTCTCCTTCAGCTCGGCGACGGCGGCCTCGACCTCGGTCTTCACCTCGGCGGGGACCTTGTCCTCGTTGTCCTTGAGGAACTTCTCCGTCTGGTAGACGAGCTGCTCGCCCTGGTTGCGGGTCTCGGCGGCCTCGCGGCGGCGGTGGTCCTCCTCCGCGTACTGCTCGGCCTCCTCACGCATCCGGTTGACCTCGTCCTTCGGCAGCGAGGAGCCGCCGGTGACGGTCATCTTCTGCTCCTTGCCCGTGCCCAGGTCCTTCGCGGTCACGTGCATGATGCCGTTGGCGTCGATGTCGAAGGCGACCTCGATCTGCGGGACGCCGCGCGGGGCCGGCGGGAGGCCGGTCAGCTCGAACATGCCGAGCTTCTTGTTGTACGCCGCGATCTCGCGCTCGCCCTGGTAGACCTGGATCTGCACGGACGGCTGGTTGTCCTCGGCCGTCGTGAAGATCTCGGACCGCTTGGTCGGGATCGTGGTGTTGCGCTCGATGAGCTTCGTCATGATGCCGCCCTTGGTCTCGATGCCGAGGGACAGCGGGGTCACGTCGAGGAGCAGGACGTCCTTGACCTCGCCCTTGAGGACACCGGCCTGCAGGACGGCGCCGATGGCGACGACCTCGTCCGGGTTCACGCCCTTGTTGGCCTCGTTGCCGCCGGTCAGCTCCTTGACGAGCTCCGCGACGGCCGGCATGCGGGTCGAGCCGCCGACGAGGACCACGTGGTCGATCTCGGACAGCGCGATGCCGGCGTCCTTGATGACGTTGTGGAACGGGGTCTTGCAGCGGTCCAGGAGGTCCGCGGTCAGCTGCTGGAACTGGGCGCGCGTGAGCTTCTCGTCCAGGTGCAGCGGGCCCTCGGCGGAGGCCGTGATGTAGGGCAGGTTGATCGTGGTCTCCGTGGAGGAGGACAGCTCGATCTTGGCCTTCTCGGCGGCCTCGCGCAGACGCTGGAGGGCCATCTTGTCCTTGGACAGGTCCACGCCGTGCCCGTTGGCGAACTGCTTCACCAGGTAGTCGACGACGCGCTGGTCCCAGTCGTCGCCACCGAGGTGGTTGTCACCGTTGGTGGCCTTCACCTCGACGACGCCGTCGCCGATCTCCAGGAGGGACACGTCGAAGGTGCCGCCACCGAGGTCGAAGACGAGGATCGTCTGGTCGTCCTTGTCGAGGCCGTAGGCCAGGGCGGCCGCGGTCGGCTCGTTGACGATGCGCAGGACGTTGAGGCCCGCGATCTCACCGGCCTCCTTGGTGGCCTGGCGCTCCGAGTCGTTGAAGTACGCCGGGACGGTGATGACCGCGTCGGTCACCTTCTCGCCCAGGTACGCCTCGGCGTCGCGCTTCAGCTTCTGGAGGATGAAGGCGGACATCTGCTGCGGGTTGAAGTTCTTCCCGTCCAGCTCGATCTTCCAGTCGGTGCCCATGTGGCGCTTCACGGACCGGATGGTCCGGTCGACGTTGGTGACCGCCTGACGCTTGGCGACCTCGCCGACCAGCACCTCACCGTTCTTCGCGAAGGCGACGACGGACGGCGTGGTCCTGGCGCCTTCGGCGTTGGTGATGACGGTGGGCTCGCCGCCTTCCAGAACGCTGACGACGGAGTTGGTCGTACCCAGGTCGATGCCGACCGCACGTGCCATTTTCGATTCCTCCAACTGACTGACTTGAGTGGATCTGACTCAAGGATGCATGAGGGTCCGACCCAAGTCAACAGACTTGAGCGGGTCGGACTCAACTCTTCACCCTCCCCCGCGCTCAAAGCTCTTCCTCAAAGCGTCGCAGAGGGCGCGTCATTCCCCGATAAGGACCGGTGCGGCGTGAGAGGGTCCGGACATATCCCATGATTCTCGCCGGAAGGTGTGAGTACATGACGGCGAAACGCGCGGTCGACGTGGCCGGCGGGCTGGCCCTGCTGGCCGTTCTCTCCCCGCTGATCGCCCTCGTCGCCCTCTCCGTCGCGGTCGGGACCAGCAGCCCGCACGGGGTGCTGCGGCGCCGCCCGGTCGCGGGCCGGGGCGGGCAGACCTTCACGATGCTGACCTTCCGCACGAAGAGCCCGCTGGCCACCCTGCCGCTGCTGCTGCACGTCGTACGGGGCGAGATGTCGCTGGTGGGGCCGTGTCCGCTGGCGCCCGGGCACCGGGAGTCCACCGGTGACGGGCGGCGCCGGCTCTCCGTACGTCCGGGGATGACGGGCCTCTGGCAGATCAGCGGGCGCTCGGAGCTGCCCTGGGAGGAGCGCGAGCTGCTCGATCTCCACTACGTGGACCACCACTGGCTGGGCATGGACCTGGTGATCCTTGCGCGTACGCTTCCTGCAGTCCGACGCCGCCGCCACGCGGAACCGGCGGCAAGGGTTGCCTGAGCGACACAGATCACCGTGAGCTCCGCTACAGTGCGGCGCCGCGAACGGGTAACGTCTGCTCGGACTGAATAAGTTACCGCTTAGTAGGCCCGCCCGAGGAGCCCGTCATGCAACTCGCCGCGATCATCGTGTCGATCGCCATCACGGTGGTGGCCGTCGCGCTGTTCGGCCGCGCCACCGTGCAGATCTACCGCTTCGTGCGGCTCGGTCAGCCGGTCCCCGCCGGCACGCGCACCGGCGACCCCACACAGCGCACCATCACGCTGGTCAAGGAGTTCCTCGGCCACACGCGCATGAACCGCTGGGGCATCGTCGGCTTCGCGCACTGGTTCGTCGCGGTGGGCTTCTTCTCGCTGCTCCTCACGATCGTGAACGCCTTCGGCCAGCTCTTCCAGGCCGACTGGCTCATCCCGATCATCGGCGACTGGCTGCCGTACGAGATCTTCACCGAGTTCCTCGGCCTGATGACGG
This sequence comes from Streptomyces sp. NPDC093111, assembly GCF_040683955.1. Classification (NCBI taxonomy): domain Bacteria; kingdom Bacillati; phylum Actinomycetota; class Actinomycetes; order Kitasatosporales; family Streptomycetaceae; genus Streptomyces; species Streptomyces sp. NPDC093111. The sequence continues at coordinate 299,183 of NZ_JBFBNW010000004.1, forward strand.
TCCTCGGCATCGTGACCCTGATCGTCATCCGCCAGCTGAGCAAGCCGACCAAGGCGGGCCGCAAGTCCCGCTTCGCCGGCTCAAAGACCGGCCAGGCGTACTTCGTCGAGGCCGTCATCCTGATCGTCGGCGTCTGCATCATGACGCTCCGCGCCCTCGAGGGCGTCCAGCACCACGTGACGAGCTGGGAGCCCGGCTTCTTCGCCTCGTACCCGCTGATCGCGCTCCTCGACGGCCTGGACCTCGGCACGATCCAGTACCTCACGTACTTCTTCGCCTGCCTCAAGATCGTGACGTCCTTCACCTGGATGATCACGGTCTCGCTCAACACCAACATGGGTGTCGCCTGGCACCGCTTCCTCGGCTTCCCGAACATCTGGTTCAAGCGCAACGCCGACGGCTCCACCGCCCTCGGCGCGCTCCAGCCGATGACCACCGCCGGCAAGGAGATCGACTGGGAGGACCCGGCCGAGGACGCCGTCTTCGGCGTCTCCCAGGTCGAGCAGTTCTCCTGGAAGGGCCTCCTCGACTTCTCCACCTGCACCGAGTGCGGCCGCTGCCAGTCGCAGTGCCCCGCCTGGAACACCGGCAAGCCGCTCTCCCCCAAGCTCCTCATCATGTCGCTGCGCGACCACGCGCACGCCAAGGCGCCGTACCTGCTCGCGGGCGGCGGCAAGGACATGGAGGGCAACGAGAAGGCCACGGCGGAGCAGCTCAAGGACGTCCCCGCCGCCGCCCTGGCCGAGGCCGAGCGCCCCCTCATCGGCACCGCCGAGGAGAACGGCGTCATCGACCCCGACGTCCTGTGGTCCTGCACCACCTGCGGCGCCTGCGTCGAGCAGTGCCCGGTCGACATCGAGCACATCGACCACATCGTCGACATGCGCCGCTACCAGGTGATGATCGAGTCCGCGTTCCCGTCCGAGGCGGGCACGATGCTCAAGAACCTGGAGAAGAAGGGCAACCCCTGGGGTCTCGCCAAGAAGGCGCGCGTCGAGTGGACCAAGGAGGTCGACTTCGAGGTCCCGATCGTCGGGAAGGACGCGGAGGACCTCTCCGAGTTCGACTACCTCTACTGGGTCGGCTGCGCCGGCGCCCTGGAGGACCGGGCCAAGAAGACCACGAAGGCCTTCGCGGAGCTGCTGAACATCGCGGGCGTCAAGTTCGCGATCATGGGCGGCGACGAGAAGTGCACCGGTGACTCCCCCCGCCGCCTGGGCAACGAGCCGCTGTTCCAGCAGCTCGCCCAGGAGAACGTCGCCATGCTGAACATGGCGTTCGGCGAGGACGACGACGACCCGGAGACGAAGAAGCCGAAGTCGGCGAAGAAGATCGTCTCGACCTGCCCGCACTGCTTCAACACCCTCGCCAACGAGTACCCGCAGCTCGGCGGCGAGTACGAGGTCATCCACCACACCCAGCTGCTCCAGCACCTCATCGACGAGGGCAAGCTGGTCCCGGTGACCCCGGTCGACGGCCTGATCACCTACCACGACCCGTGCTACCTGGGCCGTCACAACAAGGTCTACACGCCGCCGCGCGAGATCATGTCCGCCGTCCCCGGCCTGCGCCAGCAGGAGATGCACCGCCACAAGGAGCGCGGCTTCTGCTGCGGCGCCGGCGGTGCCCGGATGTGGATGGAGGAGCGCATCGGCAAGCGCATCAACACCGAGCGCGTCGACGAGGCGCTGTCCCTCAACCCGGACATCGTCTCCACCGCCTGCCCGTTCTGCCTGGTCATGCTGACGGACTCCGTCAACGGCAAGAAGAACGACGGCAAGGCCAAGGAGAGCCTCCAGGTCGTGGACGTGGCCCAGCTGCTCCTCGACTCGGTGAAGACCCCGGCGGACCCGGAACCGGCCCCCGAGCCGGAGCCGGAGCCCGAACCGGCCGCGTAACACCGGACCGTACGCGCGCACGCGCCACGCACGAGGGCCGCCCCCCGCTCCAGCAGCGGGAGGCGGCCCTCCGCCGTTCCGCCCCTCCCAGCGGCCTCCCCCGGGCCTCCCACCGGCCTCCCCCGGCCTCCCCGCCCGACCCCTAGGGGATGTCACAGCTTTGCCGCACTCCGGCTCCGATGAGCGAACCCGCCGCGGGACCGGGTACGTTCATGGACGTGGCTGGATTCAGGAACGGACGCGGCCGGGCCGGTGGCCCCCCGCAGCAACCGCAACAACCGCATCGCCCGCAACGCCCGCAGCAGCCGGCGCCGTACGGGTACGACGCGGCACCTCCGTCGTACCCGCAGCAGCAGTACCCGCAGCAGCACCAGCAGCAGGCGTACGGCGAGCCCGAGTACTTCGGCGACCCGCACCCGCAGCAGCACCAGCAGCAGTACGCGGCGGCGAACAACCCGGGCCACACCCAGATGTTCAGCATCGACGACCCGTACGCGCAGGGCGGGCCGGCGCCCGCCCCCGTACCGACGGGCCCCCGGCTCCACTGGAAGCAGCTCCTGAGCGGCATCGTGCTCCGCCCCGCGGACACGTTCCTGCAGATGCGGGACCACGCCGTGTGGGGCCCGGCGCTGATCGTCACGTTCCTCTACGGACTCCTCGCGATCTTCGGCTTCGAGAAGACCGGCAACGAGACGGTCGACCCGACGGTCTCGGCCGCCCTGATCACGGCCCTCGCCTTCGTGGTCGGCGGCCTGATCCTGGGCACGGTGACCCACACGCTCGCGCGCCAGCTGGGCGGCGACGGGGCCTGGCAACCGACGGTCGGCCTGTCGATGCTGATCATGTCGATCACGGACACGCCCCGCCTGCTCTTCGCGGCCTTCCTCGGCGGCGACAACGGCCTGGTGCAGGTCCTCGGCTGGGCAACCTGGCTGGCGGCCGGCGCGCTGTTCACGGTGATGGTGAGCCGCTCGCACGACCTCCCGTGGCCCAAGGCGCTGGGCGCGTCGGCGATCCAGCTGGTGGCGCTGCTGAGCCTGATCAAGCTGGGCACGCTGTAGCGGCACCCGCACGGACACGAGAAGGCCCCCACCGCGCGAACAGCCGGTGGGGGCCTTCCCTTGCACACCATCGAAACCTCAGGCGTCGAGGACCTGGCCCTCACGCCGCACGACGGGCGGCTCGACGCTCCACGGGAAGTTGATCCACTCGTCGGTCTTCTTCCACACGTACTCGCACTTCACGAGGGAGTGCGACTTCTCGTAGATGACGGCCGAACGGACCTCGGCGACGTGGTCGACACAGAAGTCGTGGACCAGCTTGAGCGTCTTGCCGGTGTCGGCGACGTCGTCGGTGATGAGCACCTTCTTGTCGCTGAAGTCGATCGCGTCCGGCACGGGCGCCAGCATGACCGGCATCTCCAAGGTGGTGCCGACCCCGGTGTAGAACTCGACGTTCACCAGGTGGATGTTCTTGCAGTCCAGCGCGTAGGCCAGACCGCCGGCGACGAAGACGCCGCCGCGGGCGATGGAGAGCACGATGTCGGGCTCGTAGCCGTCGTCGGCGATGGTCTGCGCCAGCTCGCGGACGGCGGTGCCGAAGCCCTCGTACGTCAGGTTCTCGCGTACTTCACTCATGCCTGCGACCGCCTCACACCTGGGTCCGATGGAAGTTCAAGTAGGAACGGGAGGCCGTCGGCCCCCGCTGCCCCTGGTACCGGGAGCCGTAGCGCTCGCTGCCGTACGGGAACTCGGCGGGCGAGCTCAGCCGGAACATGCAGAGCTGCCCGATCTTCATCCCCGGCCAGAGCTTGATCGGCAGGGTCGCCAGGTTCGACAGCTCCAGGGTCACGTGCCCCGAGAAACCGGGGTCGATGAACCCGGCGGTCGAGTGCGTGACGAGCCCGAGCCGCCCCAGGGAACTCTTCCCCTCCAGGCGGGACGCGATGTCGTCCGGCAGGGTGATGACCTCGTAGGTCGAGGCGAGCACGAACTCGCCGGGGTGCAGGATGAACGCCTCGTCCCCCTCCGGCTCGACCTCGCGCGTCAGGTCCAGCTGCTCGATGGCGGGGTCGATGTGGGGGTGGCGGTGGTTCTCGAACACCCGGAAGAAGCGGTCAAGCCTCACGTCGATGCTCGAGGGCTGCACCATGGATTCGTCGTACGGGTCGATACGCACCCGTCCGGCATCGATCTCGGCCCGGATGTCCTTGTCTGAGAGAAGCACGCTCCCACGATACGCAGAGGGTGCGGAGCTCCCCCAATCGGGAAGCACCCGCACCCTCCGGACAGATCAGCGGTGCCCGATCTCCACGGGCACCGCATGCCGCAGCCGCGCACACCGAGGACACCGGACAAGCCGCCCGGGCCCGAGCCGCCCCGCGTCGAGATGCTGCAACGGGAACGTGGAGGTGCTGAAGACGTGCCCCTCGGCACAACGGACGACGGTGCGCTCGATCAACCCGATCAAGTCCCTTCCCCGGCAGGCAAGTGGTGGACGAGACAGCCACATTAGGGGATCAACAGGACGCCGCTCCAGACGGCACTCCGCACACCGGAAAGGCATGAACTTCGCCTCAAGTGGCGCATGGGGTACAGTGTGCGACGATGGCGCACCGATCTTCGGGGCGACTTTCGCGGATGTAGTTTAATGGTAGAACATGAGCTTCCCAAGCTTATAGCGCGGGTTCGATTCCCGTCATCCGCTCTTCTTACGAAGCCCCAGGTCAGCGACCTGGGGCTTCGTCGTTGCCCGGAGGGGACGTCCGGTGCCTCACCCCCGAAGCCGGGGTCGTGCCGTGGCATCCGTGTGGCGTGCCCTGCCGTCGAGGCGCATCCTGGTGGCGAGATCTCCGGTACGGGCCCGGCTCCCCTGCCCGCCGGGCCGTGGCGCGGGCGCTGCGCGGCCCGTCCGCCGCCCTGCGGAAGGGAGCGGGATGACAGTCGGATCGCCCCGGGATCCCGATCGCTCGGAGAGCTTCGGGGAGGGGCTGCTGGGCGGGCTCCTGGACCGGGCCCACGAGCTGCCGCCGCATCTGGTCGGGGCGGTCCTCGCCGACACCGTGGCACGGCTGGGGGGACGGGATCCGCAGATCCTGCTCCAGGACTACGGGCAACAGAGGCTGGTCCCCCTGCCGGGCGAAGGGCTGGCGGGCGGCGAACCGCAGGTCATCGACGGCTCCGACGCCGGCCGGTGCTTCCTCACCTCGCGCCTGGTCGAACTCGTACAGCCCGACGGCGTACGGGTCTTGCTGCCCTTGCTGGACGGGGGCGACCAGGCGGGCGTTCTGGCCGTCACGCTGGACGCCGTCGACGACGACGACCGCCGCCTGCTGCGCAGGATCGCCGGGCTGATCGCCGACATGATGCAGACCAAGAACGGCCACACCGATCTCTTCTTCCGCACCCGTCGCAGCGAACCGATGAGCGTCGCCGCGGAGATCCAGTGGTCCCTGCTGCCCCCGCTGTCGATGGTGATGCCGCGCGTCGCGGTCGCCGGAGTCCTGGAGCCCGCCTACGCCGTGGCGGGGGACAGCTTCGACTACGCCTTGAACGGCGACGTCCTGCACCTCGCCATGATCGACGCCATGGGGCACGGCCTGGACGCGGCCACGATGGCCACGGTGGCCATCGGCGCGTACCGCCACGCCCGCCGGATCAGCATCGAACTGTCCGAGATCTACCTCTTCATGGACCGGGCCATCGCCGAACAGTTCGACCTGGACCACTTCGTGACCGCCCAGATGATGCGCCTGGACACGGGAACGGGGCGCCTCCAGTGGGTCAACGCGGGGCATCCCGCGCCGATGCTGATCCGCGCGCACCGAGTCGTACGCCGCCTGGACAGCCCCACGACCCTCCCGGTCGGCTTCGGAGGTGCCCAGCCGCAGATCAGCACGGCGGCGCTGGAGCCGGGCGATCGCATCCTCTGCTTCACCGACGGGCTGATCGAAGAACACGAAAGCGGACAGGAACAGTTCGGAGAGGAGCAGCTGATCGACTGGGTGAACCAGCTGGAGCAGGCTGACCATGGGGTCCGCACGGTGGCCCGGGACCTGTCACACACCCTGAAGCGGGCACGCGACGAAACCACCTCGGACGACGCGACGCTCGTCCTGTTCGAGTGGCGCGGATGACGGCACGATGCCGATCGAAGGGCTGTGCCTCACCGCCGTGGTTCTTGCGGAACCCGCGTGCCCGCGGTGACTCCCGCGACCACCGGCCGGCGGGCGTTCCCGGTCGGAGATCGGCCGGGCGGACACCGCTCGTCAGGCCCCGGCGCGGAGTACGCTGAAGGTACCGGGAGTAACTCGAACACCCGCTCCCACGCGGACGTCGTTTCCGGCGATCAAGGCACTGGGCCGCCCTGCAGGGCGGCCCGGAGACGGGTCCGCGGTCATGACCACCACTCTGGCACCCACGCTTTCGGCGCGCCTTTCGCTGACACCGAAGACCACACTCGCCGGCCTCTTGGACGGCGCCTGGTGGCCTCGTTCACATGATCTGGCCGTCGAACTTCCGCCTCTGGTCGACGCGCTGGAGGAGCACTTCGGACGCATCACGCGCGTCGCGGTGAACCCCACCCGTTGGCCCGTCGTCCCGCACAAGGTCGCCGTCACCGGGCACACCGTGCACGTCGGCTGGTTCACCGAACAGGATCCCGACAAGATGATCCTGCTCTCCTACACCGTCGGCCGCTGCGATCTCCTGGTGATCCCACCCGAGACCGAACCATCCGCCGCCGCCCGGCTCATGACGGCCGCCGCCCTCCCCGGCAGCGTCCTGGCCGCCGGTGCCCTGATGTCCGACGAAGCCGCGACCGGCCTCCGTATGCGGGACGCCCGCAGCAGCGAGGACGCCTGGGAGACCGACGGCGGGGCCGCCCCGGCGCCCCTGCGACACCCACTCATCGGCGCGCGGATGATCCCCATGCCGAGGCACCTGCGGAGGTGACCCCCATGGAGACCCTGATCACGATCGCCGTCATCGCCCTGCTGATCGCGCTCGGCACGCGCCTGATCCACCGGCTCAACGCCCAGCACGACGAACGCATCGCCGACCATCACTTCGGCGAACCCTTCCCGGCCATCCGTCGGCCACCCGGCCACAACCACCCCACCCCGACGGAGCAGGCCGCCCGCCGCGAGGTGACGGGCACCTGGCCCTGACCGCCCGGACCATTCCTCCGGCCGAAGGCCGCGGGTGGGGCACCCGACACCCGGGACAACCCACCCGCCGGCCTCTCGCTCGCCCTCCGAAGGGACCACGCACCTTGTACCCCACCGACACCGCGGCCCTGCCCTCGGCCGGACACGCCGAGATCCGCATCGTCGCCGCCACCCCCGAAGCCGCCCGCGCGGTCGCCCAGGTCATCCGATGCTCCTTCGCCGGGGCGGAACAGCGCAGCTATCCCGCGCCCGAAGGCGGCACACGGCTCCACCTCACCGTCGACACCGCATCCGCCGCGGAACCCGCCCTCTCCTGGCTCACCACCAGCAGACCGTCCTGTCGCACCGACACCCACATCGACGAGGTGTGAGGAGTGTCGGCCGTTCCCCACCCTCAGGAAAGGACTCGGTCATGGCGACACTCCGCGAGCGACAGGTCTACCGCGAACGGGTCCTCACCGCGCTCTACGAAGCCACCGAAGGCAACCGTCTCCTCGGAGTCCCGGGGCGGAAGCTGCGGAACGACCTGCGCATCCCGGAGGAGGACCTGGCCGCCGCCTGTACGTACCTCGCCGGCGAGGACCTGATCACCGTCGACTGGGAACCGGGCAACACCCCCGCGATGGTCTCCCTGACCCACCAGGGAATCCGCCGCATGGAGGCCGAAGAGGAAGAACGCGGCTGAGCCGGACCGCCCACGGGCTCCCGACGTCATGGCGCCGCCCGGTGCCGGTGACCCACCTCGCGCGCGAGGTCCAGTCCGAGGACACGGTCGAGCAGGGCGAACGTCTCGAACTTGGCACCGGCCGGTACGTCGGCGCGCGTCACCACGGTGGCCAGCATGTCCAGGACGGCGGGGACGCCGAGATCATCTGCGAGCACGTCCCGGGCGTGCCGCAGGTACCCCAGGATCGATTCCCGTCATCCGCTCTTCTGAGCAGCCCCAGGTCAGCGGCCTGGGGCTGTTGCTTTTCGGCGGGGCGGTCCTCGGCGAACGCTTCTCGGCTGCCGCGTACCGCGGACGGAACGGGCGTGGCGGAGACGCGTGGGCGCATACTGGCAGCAATGACAAAGCCCAGTGCACCGAAGCGCTTTTTGCCCACCAGCCCCTTCAAAGCCCCGGTCGCGCCGCCTCCGAAGCAGTTCGCCGTCGGCGACCAGGTCACCCACGACGTGCACGGCCTCGGCCGGGTCGTCGGCATCGAGGACGGGATCGCGGCGGTCGTGGATTTCGGCTCGGTGCAGGAACGGATCCTGAGTCCGTACGCCAAGATGACCAAGCTGTAGGACCGCCGTGCCCGGTCACGGCACACCGGACCCGTTCCTGGCCCCGCACCGAAGAGGACCCCTCTCATCGACCTGACCTCGCCGTTCTCCGCCCCGGAAGGGGCGCCCCCCGGCACCGCCGCGGCAGCATCGCCGCATCCCACCACGGACCCCTTCCAGGCGCCCGACTTCGGAGAGGTCGAAACCTTCCCGCTCGACGAGGACGCGTAGGCGTCCGGCTCCGGCGGCGTGCCCCGGCCGTGCCCTTCAGGCAGTGAACCTCTGGACCACTCGCCCCGAGGTTCCTACCTGCCCGCCGGGCCCGGGGCGGCCTTCAGCGTCTCCCGCATGACGCGCACGCCCTGCTCGGCCATCTCGTCGATGGGGGCGGCGAGTTCGTCCGGCGTGACGTCGATCGTCCAGACGAAACGGCTGCGCCCCGCGGTGTCGGCGAGGACCTGCATCGAGGCGTGATGGTGCCTCGGCTTCATCGAGCCGCCGACCACCGCGTAGGCCACCCGGCGGGCCGCGTCGTCGACGTCGACGATCAGCTCGTGGACGACCACACCGTTCGCGAAGGTCACGATCCTGGTGTCCGCCTCCATGCGGGTGTCCGTGACGAAGCCCGGCACCAGGCGCTGGTGCACGGCTCCGACCTCGCGCAGGGCCTCCCAGACCTTCTCCGGGGAGTTGTCGATCAGGAATTCCTTGTTGATGTGAGCCATGTGCCCTTCTCCTGTCGGGTGACGTGTCAGTGACGTGTCAGGCGCCGGTGGTGAGGCAGAACGGGTGCCCCTCGGGATCGGTGAGGACGACCCACTGCTCCTTGCCGGGCTGGAACGCGGGCCTCGACGCTCCGAGGGCGAGGATCCGGCCGGCCGCCTCCTCCAGGTCGGCGACCGTGAAGTCGAGGTGGGCGTGCTGGGCATCGCCGGGCCAGCCCGGGGCCTCGTACCCCTCGACGCGTACGAACGCCAGGCCGGGCTGCTCCCCGCCTGCCAGGGAGGCGTAGTCCTCGCCGCTGTGGATGATCTCCCAGCCGGTGACCCCGCTGTAGAAGTCGGCGAGCCGAACCGGGTCGCCACAGTCGATGACTACGGTGCTGATCTGTGCGAGAACGGACATGACGGGAACTCCTCGAGCGCGGTACGGGATGGAGGACGAACTCCGCCCAGGTTGCTCGCCCCACCACGTCCCCGTCTTGAACATCCTTGCGGCGGGGCCGATGTCAGACCCCCGGCGTAGCGTCGAAGCGTGCTCACCGCCACCGTCCTCGCCGCCCGGCCCGACTTCCGCATCACCGCGGTGAGCTGCCGGGACGACCACACCCGCTGGTCGCGGACGGAGGTGCGCGAGGACTACCGGGTGGTGCTCGTGCGGCGCGGCCGGTTCCGCAGGCAGGTGGCCGGCGCCCCGGCCGAGGTCGACCCGACGACGGCCTATCTCGGCGTGCCGGGCGAGGAGGAGCGTTTCGCGCACCCGGCCGCCGGGGGCGACGAGTGCACCTCGATCAGCCTGACGCCCCCGCTGTGGCGGGCCGTGGCCGGTGAGGACGCCCGCCCGGCCCGGCAGAGCGTGTACGTGGACGCCCGCCTCGACCTGGCCCACCGCCGCGTCCTCGCGTCCGCCCGCACCGGCGACGTGGACCACGCGGTGACGGAGGAACTCCTCGGGCTGCTCTCCGCCACCCTCGGCCAGGCCGTCGACGGAGCCCTGCCCGCCGGCGTCCGTCCCGGCCGGGACGACGCGAGGCTCGTCGCCGCGGCCCGGCTCGCGATCGGCGAGGCCCATCCCGCCGCCGAGGGGCTTCTGCCGCTCGCGCAGCTCCTCGGCGTCTCGCCCTACCGTCTGAGCCGCGCCTTCACCAGCGAGCTGGGAGTCTCGCTGACCCGCTACCGCAACCGGGTCCGTGTCGGCCGGGCCCTCGACCGGCTGGACGCGGGCGAGGACAAGCTCGCCGCCCTCGCCGCCGACCTGGGCTTCTCCGACCAGGCCCACCTCACCCGGACCATGCGCCAGTACCTCGGCCACACACCGACGGCACTGCGGCGGCTCCTCGCCCCTGGGGCACCCTGAGGCCCAGGAGCGGCAGGTGTCGCCGACCCGGCGGGTGAGGTGCTCGGGGACCGTCAGGGGGTGACGATCGGGAAGTTCCGGTCGGGCTTCGAGCGATAGGCGAGGAGCCGGGTGACGAGGGCCGGGTCGCCCTCGGTCCCGATGCCGAGCTCGTCGACGCCCTTCCCGGCGAGCAGGCCGAGGAGCTGGGCCTTGCCGAGGGTGAGGGTGAGGCCGGCGGGGGTACGGGGCGGGGCCGTGGCCTCGCGGTGGGTGAGGGCGCCGTTGTGGAGGGTGAGCCGGTACCGGGTGCCGGCGCCCGTGGGGCCGTCCGTGAGGACCAGGTCGACGACGAGCTCGTCGTCCCAGGCGCGCGGGCCGTCGATCGCGATGGCGATCGAGTCGATCAGCATGGGGACGGTGAGGGCCATCACCATCTCGGGGTTGGCCAGGTCGACGACCTCTCCGGTGACGCCCTGGCGGAGCTCCTGGGCGCCGCGCAGGTAGAAGTTGCGCCAGGTGGCGTTCTCGGCGCCGTACCCGAGCCGCTGGTACACCCCGGCGAGCGTGTCCTTCGCCTCCCGGTCGTCCGGGTCGGTGAAGACGAGGTGGTTGAGCAGGGTGGCGGCGAAGCGGAGGTCGCCGTCCTCGGCGTAGGCGCGGGCCTTCGCGAGGGCGTCGGCCCGGCCGCCGACCGCCTCCACGTAGCGGCGGGCCAGTTCGGTGGGCGGGTGCTCCCACAGGTGGGCGGGGTTGCCGTCGTACCAGCCGAGGTAGCGCTGGTAGACGGCCTTGGTGTTGTGGCTGAGCGAGCCGTAGTAGCCACGGGCGTGCCACGCCTTGCGCAGGGCGGGCGGCAGCTCGATCCGCTCGGCGATCTCGACGCCGGTGTACCCCTCGTTGAGGAGCCGGAGGGTCTGGTCGTGCAGGTAGGCGTAGAGGTCGCGCTGCTCGGCGAGGAACGCCACCACGTTGTCGTGGCCCCAGGTGGGCCAGTGGTGGGAGGCGAAGCCGACGTCGTACTTCCCGTGGAAGTACTCGATGGCCTCGTCGAGGTAGTGCGCCCAGATGCGGCTGTCGCGGACGACGGCACCGCGCAGGGTGAGCACGTTGTGCATGTTGTGGGTGGCGTTCTCGGCCAGACAGAGCGCGCGGTGGTCGGGGAAGAGGAAGTTCATCTCGGCGGGCGCCTCGGTGCCCGGGGTGAGCTGGAAGACGATCCGCACCCCGTCGACCGTCTCCTCCTGGCCGGTCTCCGTGATGTCCACGGTCGGCGGGATCAGGCTGATGGTGCCGGTGGAGGTGCCCTGGCCGAGCCCCACGCCGATCTGCCCGTCGGGGGCCACGGGGAGGCCGACGCCGTACATGTAACTGGCGCGGCGGCCCATCGCGTTGCCCGCGTACACGTTCTCGCTGACCGCGTGCTCCAGGAAGCCGGCGGGGGCCAGGACCGGGACGCCGTCCTCGGTGCCGTGCGGGAGGACGCCGCGGACGCCGCCGAAGTGGTCGCCGTGCGAGTGGGTGTAGATCACCCCGGTGACCGGGCGGTCGCCGCGGTGCACCTTGTAGAGGGCGAGGGCGGCCGCCGCGGTCTCGACGGAGATCAGCGGGTCGATGACGATCACTCCGCGCTCGCCCTCGACGAGCGTCATGTTGGAGAGATCCAGACCGCGCACCTGGTAGACGCCCTCCGTGACCTCGTACAGGCCCTGACGGGAGGAGAGCCGGCCCTGCCGCCACAGACTGGGGTGGGCCGTGTCCGGGCAGTCGGCCCTCAGGAAGGCGTAGGCGTCGTTGTCCCAGATCACCCGGCCGTCGTCGGCCTTCACGACACCCGGGACGAGGGCGCCGAGGAAGCCCCGGTCGGCGTTGTCGAAGTCGGTCGTGTCCTCGAAGGAGGGCAGGGTCTCGGTCATGTACCTGAAGCTCCGTTCCGCACGCGCGTTCCACCTGTCGGTCCATCTGAACACCAGCCGCGAACCATCGCATATCGGACCTCTGACGGCCGCCGAGGTGCCCGCCGATGCCCTCGCCGCCGCCCCGGTCATCGCCCCGGTCGTCGCGCAACCGACCAACTGTGCGCCTCCGGCCGCGCGTTGGAAGACCGACGGCGGATCTACCGCACGCGAACGCCGGACCTTCATACTGGGGCCCTGGTTTCCGGGTGGGGGAGGCTTGGGTGTCGCCGGAGCGTAGTACCGCACGGGTCCCGCACGCGTTACGTGCCGCGGCGCAGGAGCACGGGCTGGGGGCCCGCAAGGGGTTGGTGCAGAACGAGCCGAAGCGCTTCCCGTGGGGTGGCGTGCTGTCCATCGGCGCGCTCGGCGTGTTCCTGGGGTGGCTGGCCCTGTCGTACGCGATCGAGGACCAGCGGGAGGAAGGCGCCTGGTACTACTCGCTTCCGCTGCTCGTTCTCGCGGCGATCCCGCTGGGGTTCGTCGGGTACTTCCTCTTCACCTGGCTGTTCCGTCCCCGGCCGCCCCAGACCTGGGTGGCCTGGCACGAGCACGGCGCCCTCCGGCACATCGACCGCGGGGACACGCAGGCGTACACCTGGGACGAGATCGCCTCGGTCACCCGGCAGGACATCCAGGTGACCAACGGGGTCACCAGCGCCACCACGCACCGGCTGACCATCCGGCCCGAGCAAGGCCCCGAGATCGTGCTGGGGGACGAGTACAGCGGGATGGTCCCGTTCGCCGAGGGCCTCGGCGACGCGTTCAGCCGCGCACGGGTGCCGCGGGACGCCGCCCGGCTGGAAGCCGGCGAACGGATCGGCTTCGGCGTGGTCGACATCGACATCTCCGGCATCGGACAGGGCGACCGCCGCATCGGCTGGCCGGAGGTGGAACGGATCGACGTGAAGCAGGGCCGCGTGGAGATCCGCCGTCGCGGCGACCGCAAGCCGTGGCTGACGCTCCCGGCTCCCGGCTTCCCCAACCTGACCGTCTTCCTGACCCTCACCGACGCGCTGCGGCGGCAGCACGAGTCCTGAGGAGCCTTCGGCACCCCCGCGTCGCGGAAGGGCTACCGTCGGGTGTGGACGTGACGGACGGGGAGGACGGGGAGGACGGGGACGACGGGGAGGACGGGGAGGACGGGAAGGAACGGGAAGGACGACTCATGCGGATCACTGTTCTGACGGTTCCCGGCTGCCCGAACGGCCCGGTCGTGGAGGAGCGGATCGCCGCCGCCCTGAGCGGGAGGGCCGTCGAGGTCGAGCGCGTCGAGGTGTACGGGGAGGAGGACGCGGCCCGGTGGGGGATGACGGGCTCGCCCACCGTCCTCGTCGACGGCGTGGACCCCTTCGCGGTGGCGGGCACGGCACCCAGCGTGTCGTGCCGCATCTACCGTGACGACGCGGGCGTCGACGGGGCGCCCGGCGTGGCCGCCCTGCGTACGGCCCTGGCCGCCGCCGGCCTTCCCGAGGAGCCCCGCGACACCGACCCGATCGGTCGCGGGGGTCGCGGGCGGCTGGCACCGGCCGAGCGCGGGCTGCGGGCCGTCCAGCAAGCCGTACTGCGGCACTTCGCGGAGACCGGCCGGGGGCCCGGCGCGGAGGAGCTGGAGACCGCGGCGGCCGGTTCCGGGCGGACCGTACGGGACGTACTGGAAGAGCTGGCCCGGGAGGACTTCCTGACCCTGGACGACGGCGGGCGGATCCGGGCGGCGTACCCCTTCTCCGCCGTACCGACCCCGCACCGGGTGCGGATCGGCGGCGGTACGGACGTGTTCTCGATGTGCGCCGTCGACGCCCTCGGCATCGCGGCGATGCTCGGCCGGGACACGGTGGTCTCCTCCGTCGACCCGGTCACCGGCGCGCCTGTCACCGTCACCTCGACGGACGGGACGACGGTCTGGGAGCCGGAGACGGCCGTGGTCTTCGTCGGCCGCCGGCCCTTCGCCGGTCCCGCCGAGGCGGTGTGCTGCGACGCGCTGAACTTCTTCACCGGCCACGCCTCGGCCACCGCCTGGTCGAAGGCCCATCCTGAGGTGCCCGGGGACATCGTCGGGCAGGCGCGCGCCGAGGAACTGGGACGCGGGACGTTCGGCCCGCTGCTGGGCCCGGCGGGCACCGACCCCTCCTGCTGCCGCTGAGGGCGAGCTACGGGAAGGATGGTGCCCGGGCGGGGGGTGAGTCCCGTAGCCAGGGTGTGAGCCCCGTAGCCAGAGTGTGAGTCCCAGGGCCGTCGTGTGCGTCACGGGGCCGACGCATGGGTCACGGCGCCGACGGCGTGGTCAGTCTGGCCGTCGTCGCTGCCAGGAAGCACAGGCCGAGGCCCGCCGCGAGGGTGAAGGCCAGGACGGAGGCGGCGGAGGCCAGGAAGCCGGCGAGCACGGCGGCCGGGGCGAGGCGGGAGGCGAGGGCCCAGGTGCGGTGGCCGCGGGCGGCGAGCGGGCGGGCCAGGACGAGGAACGCGGCGCACAGGGCGAGGTAGCCGAGCGTCCCCGCGGCCATGTGGGCGGCGCCGTGGCCGCTCATCGGCGTCGCGTCCGGGGCGCCGGCCGGGAAGCCCGCCCCCGCGTCGGCCGGGAAGGCCGCGGCGGCCCAGAAGGAGAGGGCGAAGGCGCCGACCAGGGCCGGTCCCCACGTACCGCCCGTCGCCCGGCGCAGGCCGGCCGCCCCGGCGAGCAACAGGGCTCCGGTCAGCAGGAAGTTCAGCGTCTGGACCCAGCCCCCGTCGCCGAGCGCGAGCTGGCTGATCGCGTTGCGCGTGAAGTCGAAGCCGTCCCGGGTGAGGCCCTGTACGACGCCCAGCGCGAGGAAGAGGGGGCCCGCGACGACCGCGCCGAGGGCGAGGGCGGGGACGCGGGCGGGGACGGGGGCGGTGTCGCGGGCGGTGTCGGGGTGGGTGGTGAGGGTTTCGGACATGGTGGCCTCCTCGTTCGGATCCGTCGCAGGTAGGACCGGGCCCGGGGCGGGAAGTCATCGGTGGGGGCGGGGCGAAGTCAGGTGAAGAGGAAGGCCGTTGCGGTGATCGCGCCCAGGGTCGCGCCCGCGATCGTCTGGGCGACCGTGTGGTACGCCAGGGCCACGCGGGACCAGCAGACGCCGATCGTCAGCGTGGAGGCGAGCAGCCACCACGGGGAGTGGACGGCGGCCAGCAGGGCCACCACCGCCGAGGCCACGGCGGAGTCCACCGAGATCTTCCAGACGGTGTTCACCGCGAGGAGGCCGATCGTCATCACCCACAGGGCGAGCATCGCGACCAGGATGGGCGTCGGCGCCCCGCCGAGGAGCATGACCAGCGAACCGGTGCCGATGGAGCCGAGGATGACGAAGAAGATCGGCGCGCGCTGGGTGCGGTCGACGACGTGGCGGTCGCCCCAGGTGCCGCGTTTGCGCTCCCACTCGATGTAGCCGGCCGGGATCAGTCCGGCGCACAGGGCGCCGAGGAGGCCCCACAGCAGGCCGGTCCACTGGCCGGCGGCGGCGAGGCCGAGGCCGAGCATGCCCGCGAGGAGGACGTTGCGGGGCTGGAGGACGTCGGTGACGACGCGGGCCGTGGCGGTCAGGGACGTACCCGTGGAGTCGGCCCGGGGGTGGTCGGTGCGGGTCACGCGTGGGCCTCCTGACCGGCGGCCTCGAGGACCCCGCGGCTGCGCTGGTCCGGGATGGACTTGTACGCGGCGGCCACCCGTACCAGCCAGGCGACCTCGCCGTCCTGGTCGGTGGCGTGCTTCGTCTCGAACGCGGCGGCCTTCCCGGCGGGCGTGCCCTCGGCCTTGGCGACGAGGGCCGCCTTGATCCAGTAGGCGTCGGCGAGCGCGTCGGCCTTCGCGGGGGCCGTGACCTCCCCCGCCGCGGCGTCCTTGGCGGCGGTCAGCAGGCTGTCGGGGACGTAGTGGCGCAGCTTCTCGACCGCGTCGGCGATGTCGGCGGCCCAGCGGTCGACGCGGAGGTCCGCGGGGGTGTCGAAGCGGGTCAGCTCGCGGCCGAGCGAGGCCGGCGGGGCGAAGGGCTGGTCGGGGAAGGCGGTCATGAGCTCGCGCCACAGGGGGTGCAGGTTGACCTGGGCCCGCCAGAGCCGGGCGCGGCGCCAGCCCTTGCTGAAGGCGGGGAGGGAGGCGCCCAGCGCGAAGAAGGTGAAGAGGACCAGCTGGGCGGCCTCGGTGGCCTCGTCGAAGGCGAGCGCGAAGCTCTCGCTGGGCCGGTCGACGACGCTGATCCAGAGGAAGAGGGTGCGGCTGAGGGTGTAGCCGACGCCGATGAACATCGCGAAGGTCATCATGCCGAGGCCGACCCGGAGGTGGAGCAGCTTGGCGTCGGCGGTGGCGAGGGCCCACTGGTAGGCGCAGACGGCGGACGCGGCGCCCAAGTACAGGTAGAAGACGCTCATGTAGAGCGTGGCGCCCCACTGTCCGGCGTGTTCGGCGACGAAGCGGTCCGCGGGGACCGAGCGGTCCACCACCGTGAAGAAGAGCACGGTGAGGAGGACGAGGGTGACCACGGACGCCTTGGTGGCCACCTGCTGGATGAGGCGGGCGAAGCGCACGTGGCGGGGGACCGGGCCGCCCTCGGGGAAGTGCCCGTAGATGGCGACGATGTAGCTGAGGATGGCGAGGATGGCGATGGTGGACGTGTAGTGCTTGATGAGCACCGCGAGGTCCACGACGGGGCTGTTGTTGAGCCCTATTCGGACGACCTGGGTCTTGGTCCACAGCGCGGCGGCGAAGCCCGCGTAGCAGCCCCACAGGGCGCGGCGGCGCTTGTCCTCCTCGTCGCCCCAGAGGGCGGCCGGCATGCGCCACAGGGCGACGGCAGTCATCAGACCGGCGATGAGGTAGCCGGCGAGGTCGAGCGCGGTCACGTGGGTTCCTCGGGTGGTGGGGGGTGGGGGCGCGTCACGGGGAGGAGCGGCGGAAGAAGCCGCGCCGGCGGTGGGCGACCGGTCGGGAGAGGGAGTTGGCGAGGCGGCCGACCATGTCGTCGCTGGTCACGTCGCGGGCCATGCGGGGGATGAGGGAGGCGCCGAACTCGGCGATCCGCTCGTCGTGGGTGTCGTACTGCGCGCGGGCCTGGACCGTGTCGGAGTCGAGGACCCGTTTGATGAGGGAGGTGTCGAAGACCGGCAGCAGTTGGCGCAGCCGGTCGGCGTCCAGGCTCGTGCCGTGGTCGAACCACTCGTGGCACAGCTCGTGCAGGATCACGTGCTGGGTCTGGTACGCGGTGGGGCGGCGGCGGTAGAGCACGTAGCTGGTGGTGCCGGACTTCAGGCGCAGGCCGCAGGCCGCGTTGACGCGTGCCAGTCGTTCGGGCAGCTCCTGGAGGACGATGGTCCGGCCGCGGGCCGCCTCCATGTTCGCCACCAGGCCCTCGATGGTGAAGGGGGCGGGGATGGGAAGGTCAGCCAGCCCGGCTTCGCACTCTTTGCGCAGTTCACGCAGGGACATGGGGGCCTCTTGGTCGTCGTCACGCGTGTGTGACATGCGGTCGGCGAGTTTAGCCAACGCGGGGTGCCGGCCAGGAGGCGCGTGCGCTAACTCCCTCGGATCCCGTCCTCGGCGGCGGGGTCCGGGGGCTGTTCGGCCTTGGTGTCCGCGAGCAGGGAGAGGGCGAACTCCAGGAGCTCGGCGGGGAGTCCGTCGTCGTCGACGCCGCGGCCCGCGACGCCGCTGATCTCGCCGGTACGCCGCTTGGCGAGGAACCGGAGCCCGGCGACGACGTCGCCGACGACCTCGGACTCCTCCTTGAAGAAGCGCCAGTCCACGCCGAAGCCCAGTCCGAGCGCCTTGAGGATCTCCTCGGAGGGCTGGGTGACCTTCCCGGCCAGGATGTTGGAGAAGTAGCTGTGGGAGAGGGAGCCGCCGCGCTCCTTGACCAGCTCGGCGAAGGTCCGTCCGGACACCTTCTGGCCGGGGAAGGTCTTCTCCAGCATGTACTCGACCTTCTGCCGCAACGACTGCAGCTCAGGCACGTGTTCGTCGCCGATGTCCATCCCGGTTACCTACGTTCGCATCCTGCACCGGCGCAAGTACCGGGCTTGCGTAAACACTCTACGTCACTGTTAACTGCAAAAAACACGGCCGGGGCACCACAGGGGAGTGCCCTGGCCGTGCACCACACCCACGCGCGCCCCCACCCGCACACCCCCACCCACGCCGCCTGCCCGAACCCACCACGTCCGGCCCACCCGGCCCGCCCAAAGGGTGTAGCCCTTCGCGACGGGGGATGCGCGAAGGGCTACGCGTGCAGTATGCCAGCCGCTCGGGGGGCGCTCCACAGGGCGCCGCTGCCGAAAACCATAGAACCGTGACGCTTCTCTCGGTGGCGACATTCCGGGAGAAATCGACATTCAGGTTGAAGTCGTACGCGGGCCGGGATCATCCTGCCGACATGCCTTCCGCAGCCACCGCTCTCGACGTGTCCCACCTCCCCGACTACGCGCACGACTGGGCACTCGTCGACGTCGAGACCTCCGGGCTGGTCGCACGCCGGGACCGGATCCTCTCGGTCGCGGTGGTGACCCTCGGCCCGGACGGCACGCCGACCGAGGAGTTCAGCACCCTGGTCGACCCCGGCCCCGGCTGCGATCCGGGCCCGGTCCACATCCACGGTCTCACCGTCGAACGGCTGCGCGGCGCACCGGCCTTCGCGGAGGTCGCGGAACGAATCGGCGCACTGCTGCGGGACCGCGTCATGGTGGCCCACAACGCGCAGTTCGACTACGACTTCCTGGCCCACGAGTTCGCCCGCGCAGGGCTCGCCCTGCCCGTCGCACGGCGTCTGTGCACCCTGGCCCTGAACCGGCGCGTGGAACCGCCCACCGACGACCTCACTCTGGCGTCGCTGGCCGCGCACTACGGAGTGGCGCAGACCAGGGCCCACGACGCGGTGGACGACACCCGCGTCCTCGCGGGCATCTTCCGCGCCTCCCTGGCCGAGGCCGTACGGCTGGACCTCCCGCTGCCCCTGGTGCCCTGCCCGCCCCGGCAGGACCCCCGGTTCGCGCCGAAGCCGCCGAAGACCGCGTGCGCCTTCCGGAACCCCGGGCGGCTCGGTCCGGGCGGACCTCTCGTCCAGGGCATGAAGGTCGCCGTCACGGGGGAGACGGCGCTCTCCCGGGCCGAGTTGACGGTCCGGTCCGTGGCCGCCGGTCTCAACGTCATGTCCTCCGTCAGCCGCCACACCAGCCTGCTGGTCACCAACGACGCCGCCTCGGACTCGGCGAAGGCCCGGCGCGCGATCGCCGAGGGCGTCCCGGTCGTCGACGAGGACACGTTCCTTGCGCTGCTGGCGGACGTACGCCCGGGAACGCCCCACGAGAAGCACGGACGGAACGAGCAGCCGGCCGCGCCGGCGATGCCCGCCACCGCGCAGGCGGCTGCCACGGCGACGACTCCTCCCGTACCGCCCGTGGCTCCCGTGGTGTCCGCGCCGGCCGTGGCTCCCGTATCGTCCGCGCCGGCCACGCCGCCCGTACCGCTCCCGCCGGTAGCCGCCGCTCCCGTCGCAGTCCCCGCACCCCGGCAGCCCGAACCCGCCCCTGCCGCCAAGCCCTTCGGGCGGCGCCGGGTCCTGGTCCTGGGTGGTTCGCACGAGGAGGCGTCCGCCGCGCGGGGCCGGGTCGTCGAGCTGGGCGGAGCCGCCGCGATCTACCTCTCGGCGAGCGTCACCGACGTCGTGGTCCTCGCCGACGGGGAACGGGACCGCCGCATGCCCCGCGTCACGTCGATGGGACTGCCGGTCCATGGCCCGGAGTGGCTCGGTGCGCCCGCCATCGAGCCCGGGGACGGCCCGGGCCGTCCCGGGACGGCGGGGCGAGTGCTGCCGCGCGGCGGAGTCATCGACCTGCCCTCCGCCGGCGGCTGGCACGTGAGCGCGTCCTGGGCCCGTCAGACCCGGGGCGAGATCGACGTCGTCGCCTTCGTCCTCGACGAGGACGAACAGGTCTCCAGCGACGGCGACTTCGTCTTCTACGGTGCGCCGGAGAGCCCAGACGGTGCCACCAGGCTGCTGTGCGACGGACCCACCGAGCAGTCCGTGGCCGTCGACCTCACCGCACTGCCCCCCGCCGTCCGCCGAATCGCGATCGCCGCCGCCATCGACGGCACGGCCACCTTCGGCGACATCGGCGCCGTCCAGGTCACCCTCGCACCGGGTGTCGACGCCCCGGTCACCGCACAGGCCGCCCTTGACGCCGCCACCAGCGAACGCACCCTGCTCCTCGGCGAGATCTACCGCCGCGGCCCCATCTGGCGCTTCCGCGCCGTCGGGCAGGGTTACGACCACGACCTGGAGACACTCGTCCGCGGATACGGCGTCGACGTCCCCTGATCCCCGGGCCGGCCCGGCACCGACGCCAGCCCCTGTCGGCACCCCCGCCCAGCATGATCATTCCGGATGTCCCGCACAAAAGGGCGGAACCCCATGGAACCCGGCCGCCCCTTCCCCCGTCTCCCCCACGGGGAAGAAGTCCGACGTCCGCCGTCAGAGTGACACAAGGCGGACCTCGCTCGTTTAACGGCCGGATGGTTCACAGGATCCGCACACCTGGGGGCGAACGATGAAGGTCCCGGCTCAGCCAACGGTCTCCGTTGTGCTGCCCGTCTACAACGCGATGCCCTACCTGCGGCTGACGCTCCATTCGATCGAGCAGCAGACCGTCGGGCTCGACGCCCTGGAGGTCGTCGCCGTGAACGACGGCAGCACCGACGGGAGCGGCGAGGTGCTCGACGAGTGGGCCGCGCGGCATCCGGGGCGGGTGAAGGTCGTGCACCAGGCCGCCTCCGGCGGTCCGAGCCGGCCGCGGAACGTCGGGCTCGACCATGCCACCGGCCGCTACGTGTTCTTCGTGGACGGCGACGACTGCCTCGGCCCCGAGGCGCTGGAGCGGCTCGTCGCCATGGCCGAGCGGAACGGCTCCGACACCGTCCTCGCCAGACTCGTCGGGGTCGGACGCCGGGTGCCCAAGCAGGTGTTCGCGAAGAACGTCGACCGGGCCGACCTGTCCAAGGGCGACGTCTACTACACCCTCATGCCGTTCAAGCTGTTCCGCCGCGAGGTCATCGAGAAGCACGGCCTCCGCTTCCCCGAGCACATGCGGATCAGCGAGGACCAGCACTTCGTCGCCCGCGCCTACCTGCACAGCAAGGTCATCTCCATCGTCGGCGACTACGACTGCTACTACGTCGTCAAACGCGGCGACGACGGCAACATCACCGCCGACGGCATCGAGTTCGGCACCGCCCTCCGGCAGGCCGCCGAGATGGTCGAGCTCGTGAAGGGGATGACCGGGCCCGGGCCGCTGCGCGACCACCTCGTCGGCCGGCACGTCAACGTCGAGATGATCCGCCGCTTCGACCAGGGCTTCCTCGACGCCGACGCCGACGAGCGCAAACTGCTCGTCGAACTCGCCCGGCCCCACGCCCGGGAGTGGATCGGGCCCGGCGTCCTCGCCCGGATGCCCGTCCACGAGAAGCTGATCGCGCACTGCCTGCGCGAAGGACTCGTCGACGAGCTCGCCGCCGTCGTCCGCTGGCAGCTCGCCGGCCGGCCCGGCAAGGCGCTCGTCCGGGACGGGCGGATGTACGCCGCCCCGCCCTACCCGCCGGCCGGCTCCCCCGCGTACGGGGAACTGTGCGACATCACCGGCCAGACGCTCGGCGCCAGCCCGCGCCGCCGGGTCGACCGGCTCGCCTGGCACGGCACCGTGCTCGAACTCTCCGGGTACGCCTACCTCGACCAGGTCGACACCGACGACCTCGTCACCGAACTCGTCCTGCGGCACACCGCCAGCGGGCGCGAGCTCGCCGTCACCGCCGAACAGACCCCCTCGCCGCACCTCACGGTGAGCCGCGGCAAGGAGACGTACGACTACGGGCGGGCCTGCTTCCGCGCCTCCCTCGACCTGACCCGCGCCGACGGCGGCGGCCCGCTCCCCAAGGGCGACTGGCAGCTCTCGCTGCGCTGCACCGCCCACGGCCTGACCGCCCGCGGCGCCCTCGGCAACGCCCTGGGCGGCAAGGTCAGCAAGCGGGCCGACGAGCACGCCGTCGCGCTGCCCGGCACGGCCAAGCGGCTGCACACCGTACGGGTCGGGCCCAGCGACGGCGAACTGCTGCTGCGCCTGCGGCCCGCGCACTCCGCCGTCTCCGCGTACGCCGTCAGCTTCGGGTGGAAGGCGGCGCGGGCCGTACGGACGCGGATCAATTGGAGGTGAGGGAGGGTCCCGTGCCGGTGCCGGTGCCGGTGCCCGTTCCCGGTCCCGTGGCCGGTCCCGATCCCGATCCCGTGCCCTTGTCGTCCGGGCCGCCGGTCGCGCCGCCGCCCGGTCCCGTGGCCGGTCCCGATCCCGATCCCGTGCCCTTGTCGTCCGGGCCGCCGGTCGCGCCGCCGCCCGGTCCGCCCGTCGGGCCCGGTCCGCCCGCCGGGTCCCGTCCGTTCTTCGGGGCCGCCGGCTCCTCCGCCAGGAACTCCGTCACCGCGAAGGCGAAGAGCAGGGCCAGCGCCAGGCCGACGACCACCCAGCCTGTGGGGTACGACCACAGCACGTACGTCAGCACGGCCGCCGCCACCAGCACCCAGACGATCCACCGGCGGTAGCGGCCGACGAACGGGCCCACCGGGCCGGTGCGGAAGCCCGCGTGGTCGGCGGTCGTGCGGGCCGCGCCGATGCCCGAGTGCCACACGCCCCGTACCAGCGTGGCGTACTTCCCCGAGCCGGAGAGCCAGGCGGCGAGCGCGACGACCACGCCGAGCACCGCGACCATCCGCACCGAGGTGCGCAGGTAGCGGATCAGGATGTCGTAGACGGAGCCGGCGGCGGCCGGGGAGACGCCGTTGGGCAGGGCGTTGAGATAGACCGTGCGGAAGACGGTCAGGCCGACGCCGAGCACCAGCGCCCCGGCCACGACGCCGAGGGCCCCGGCGACCAGGCTGCGGCGCCGGTGGGCGGCGAGCAGGACGCCTCCCGCGATGAGCACGACGGCGATCACCGGCAGCCAGAAGCCCATCTTCTGCAGGAGCGCGAAGCCGGTCTTCACCTTCCCGATGTCGTCGGACTGCACGAGGGTGAAGTCGGTGTGGACCTCGGGGATCTTGCCCGCCACGGTCAGCCCGGAGTCCACCAGCCGCTGTTTGACCTGGTCGACGACGGGCGCGAGGTCCAGCGTCACCGTGTTCTGCTCGATCTTCACGGCACCCTCGTCGCTGCCCGTGAGGGCCCGGTCGAGGGAGGTGTGGACGGCCCGGTTGGCCTCGTTCCAGATGTTCTGGAAGGTGCCGGAGGCCACGACGTCCTGCGTCTTCTCGTGGACGAAGCTGCCGACCGCGCCCTCCAGCGAGTTGCCCAGCTTGCCCAGGGCCTTCTCCAGGACCGGGCGCTGCGCGGGCGCCACGCCTTCGAGGAGGTCGGTGAGGTCGATGTGCTCCATCACCACGTTGGTGACGCGGGTCGCGACGGCCGCCTGGACGTCGGCGTCCTTCGCGAGCGGGGCCACCGTGGACACGTACCGGTCGGTGTTGCCGAGCAGGTCCGCCGTCCAGGCGGCGACCAGGCTCAGCGGGGCCAGGACGCAGCCGATGACGATGAGGAGCGCCGAGAAGAACGCGCGTACCCGGTGGTGGGCCGGGGCCGGTGGGCGGGCCACCGCCTCCGCCTCCAGAGCGGCCACCCGGGCCCGCAGCACGGAGAGTTCGTCGTCACCACCGGTCGTCATACCGCCTCCGGAGTCCGTCCGGCGTCGCACGGCGGGACGCCGGGCCCGATCACCCCGATTGTGTGCGGTGAGCGAACGTCTGTCGCTTCGAGCGGGGCCATTTGGGATCATGCGCTCCATGCCGTCCACGCCGAGTACGCCGTCCATGCCGAGTACGCCGAATCTCTCGACCGCGTCCGCCGCCTCCTCCGGGCCCGCCGCGTCCGCCGCGCCCGCCGCGAAGCTGCGCTGCGCGGTCCTCGACGACTTCCAGGGCGTCGCCCTGTCCTGTGCCGACTGGAGCCCGCTCGACGACCGGGTCGAGGTCCGCGTCCTGCGGGAACACCTCGCCGACCGCGACGCGCTGGTCGCCGCCGTCGAGGACTGCGAGATCCTCGTGGTGATGCGCGAGCGGACCCCGCTCGACGCCGCCCTCCTGGACCGGCTGCCCCGGCTGCGGCTGATCGTCACCTCGGGCCTGCGCAACGTCTCGATCGACGTCGCCGCCGCCCGCGCCCGCGGCGTCACGGTCTGCGGCACCGCCAGCGGCTCCGAACCGCCGACCGAGCTGACCTGGGCGCTGATCCTGGGACTGGCCCGGCAGGTGCACACGGAGAGCCGGGCGATGCGCGAGGGCGGGCCGTGGCAGTCGACGCTCGGCCTCGACCTGTCCGGGCGCACCCTGGGGCTCGTGGGCCTCGGCAAGATCGGCGGCCGGGTGGCGCGGATCGGCCTCGCGTTCGGCATGGACGTGGTCGCCTGGAGCCCGCACCTGACCGAGGAGCGGGCCGCCGAGCACGGGGTGCGGCGGGCGGAGAGCCTGCCCGATCTGCTGGCCGGCAGCGACGTCGTCTCCCTGCACATGGTGCTCTCCGACCGCACCCGCGGCCTGCTCGGGGAGGCGGAACTGCGGGCGATGCGGCCCGGCGCGTACCTGGTCAACACCTCCCGCGCGGGCCTGGTCGACGGGGCGGCGCTGCTCGGCGCGCTGCGCGAGGGCCGGATCGCGGGGGCCGGGCTCGACGTGTACGAGACGGAGCCGCTGCCCGCCGACGACCCGCTGCGGACCCTGCCGAACGTCCTCGCGCTGCCGCACCTCGGGTACGTCACCGAGGCCAACTACGCGCGCTACTTCGGGCAGGCCGTCGAGGACATCGAGGCGTTCCTGGCGGGGGCGCCGGTCCGCGAGCTGGACTGACCTCACAGGAAAGGTACGACACGCGTCGGCCCCGTACCCCCACGGAAGGGGTACGGGGCCGATGACCGCGTACGAGGTGTACGCGCCGTACGCGCCGTACGAGGCGTACGGGCGTGGCTCAGGCGGCCGGGGCCGGCTGTGCCACCTGTGCCGGGGCCGGACGCGGGGCGAGGAGCCGCTCCGCGAGCAGGCCGAAGGCGAGTCCGAAGACCACCCACAGACCGGCCTGGATGCCCAGGGTCGCGAGGCGGAACTCCCACAGCACGGCGGCCGGGAAGGACGCCTGTACCGAGTCCCCGTTCCCGGGGAGGAACAGGCACGCGACCGTGATCGCCGCGACGAAGCCCGCGCCCGCCACGACGGTCGCGTTCCAGTTGCCGAGGCGCGGGGCGAGCCGGCGGCCCGCGACGATCGCCGCGACGCCGAGCAGCACGCTCAGCAGGATCATCAGGAAGAACAGGGTGGTGCGCTGCCCGATGGTGTCCGGGTTGCCGACGGCCGGCGGGGTCGCCGGGTACTTCAGGAACGGCACCAGATAGACCGTGGTGAAGGCGGCCGCCGCGACGAGCGCCGCGGTCGCCTTCGGGCTGAAACGGCCCACCCGGCCCAGGACGAAGCAGAACGCCAGCGACGCGATGCCGCCGAGGGCGACGCCGTAGACGAGGACGCCGGTGGCGAGACCCGCCGTGGACTGGAGGTCCCGGCTGACGATCTCTTCCTCCTCCTCGGCGGGAGCCGCGGCCTGCCCATGGCCCGCGCCATGGCTGTGGGCTGCCGCGTGCTCCGCCTTGGCGGCGGCCTCCTCGACGGCGATCGAGGCGTTGACGGACGGTTCACCCGCGACGTAGGCGACGCCGAAGGCGAAGAGTCCGGCGATCAGGCCCGCGAGCATGCCGCGGACCAGGAGCCGCCCCACGAGCGAACCCGTGGGGGCGGCGGGGGACTGAGCCGGGGACGGAGCGGTGGATGGAGCGGTGGGTGACATGTGCGCGGTGCCCCTCAGTGGCAGGGGAAGCCGAGCAGGTGACGCCCGTCGTGCACCCACTCGTGCACGTCGCTGCCCGCGAACAGGGACGTGGCGCCCTGCTCGGCACCGACGAAGTAGAGCGCTACGAGCATCAGGATCCCGGCGAACGCCGCCCACGGGAGCACCGCGCGGACCGGCAGGGAAACCGGAACGGCGATGGACGGGGTGGACGTGACGGCGGGCGACGCGATGGCCTCGGCCATGGTGGAACCTCCTCGGGAACTCGCGTCCCATACGGTGGTGCGCGACGACGGTCGTCGGGTCTGACTCACCCCTCCCGGGAACACCGGGGCGGGCTCACAGTGGCGCGACCGTGCCGGACTTGCACCGGACTTCCGTCTCGCCGTCGTCGTTCTGTGGAATTGACGCCTGACCGTACCGCGCCCGTCACTCCGCGCCAAGGGCGCCCGGGAGACGGCCGATGAATTGAGGGATGAATCACCCATGCCCGTGCGCCCCTTGTCCGTACGGCTCACGCTGGTCTCCCCGGCGATGACGGCCGCCCTGCGCGAGGCCCGGTTCGACGACGGCGGGCCGGTCGAGGCCGTCACCTCGGGCCCCTTGGCGCTTCCGGCGGGGGTACGGGTGGTCTCCTCGCCGTCCGGGCGGTGCCGGGCGACCGCCGAGGCCCTGGGCCTCGACCCGGCCTCGGTACGGGACGAGCCCGCCCTCGCGGGCTGCGCGATGGGCCGGTGGCGGGGGCGCCGCCTGGACGAACTGACCGGCGAGGAACCGGAGTCGGTGGCCGCCTGGCTCGCCGACCCCGCCGCCGCCCCGCACGGCGGCGAGTCCCTGCGGGAGCTGCGCGCCCGGGTCGCCGGCTGGCTGGACGCCCTGGAGCCGGGCCCCGTCCACGCCTTCGCCGAACCGGACGTCGTCCGCGCGGCCGTCAGCCACGCGCTCGGCGCGCCCGACTCCACCTTCTGGCGCCTCGACGTGCGCCCGCTGCACGCGGTGGAGCTGTCGGGGCGGTCGGGGCGGTGGAACGTGCGGCTGGGGGCGGCGGTCGGCTGAGGACCCGCCGGCCCGGCGCCCCGCCGCCCCGCCGCCCCGGCGGCCCGGCGGCCCGGCGGCCCGGCAGCCGGCTGAGGCCCCGCCGCCAACCGGCCGCCGCACCAGCCGACCGCCGACCGCTGCCCGCTGCCCGCTGCCCGCTGGAATCCGCCCCCCTCACCCCTCACCCAAGAGACGCGCGCGCCAGCTCCAGGAACTCATCATCCGTAAGCCCCAGTTGCCGCGCCTCAGCGGCCAGTTCCCGTAGCCGGTCGATGAGTTGGGCGCGTCCCGGTGCCGCCGCACCCGGGACGATGACGGCCCCGCGGCCGCGGCGGAGCTCGATCAGGCCCTCCTCGCGGAGCCGTTGGTAGCCGCGCAGCACGGTGTGCACGTTGACCCCGAGGGAGTCGGCGAGCTCCCGCGCGGCGGGCAGTCGCTCGCCGGGCAGGGCGCTGCCGTCGGCGAGGGCGCCCCGGACGCAGCCGGCGATCTGGTCGCCGAGGGGGACGGAGGAGGCGGGATCCACCCGAAAGAGCACGGTCAGTCCTTCCGGGGGGCCGGGGCGCCGGGGGCGCCGGGGGCGGAGGTGCCGGGGGTGCTCGTGCCGGGTCCGGGTCCCGCGCGCTCCACGAGCGCGTTGAGCAGGCCCGCGGCCGTCGTGGCGTCGTCGACGGTCACGACGAACTCCCGCCCGTCACGGCGCCGTACGGCGAGCGCGCGGCCCGAGCGCAGGATCACGCCGGACGAACCGGGCCGGACCCGGTAGCCCCAGCCGCCGAACTCGGCGATCGGGTCGACGTCCCGGGTCGTCGCGCCGGTGAGGTCGTCGAGCGGCACCCGCAGCCGGGGCCGGGCCACCAGGGCGGGGCGGACGGTCAGGCCGCGCCGGTCGGCGGTGACCCGGACCCGGCTCAGCGCGGTGCCGGGCAGGCCGACGGCCAGCGGGATCAGCGCGTACGGCCAGGGGGCGAAGAAGGGGACGACGGGCACGGCGAGCAGGAAGGCGGCGCCGAGCAGGGTCATCGGGAGCGAGCCCGCGGTCCGCGCCCAGCCCGCGCGTTCACCGGCGGCGAGGTCGAGGCGGGGCGCGTCGGCGGGCACGGACACCTCCCGGGCGGGTTCCGCGGGGACGAGCCGGGCGAGGGCCCATCCGACGGCGCCGGCCAGGGCGCCGATCGCCAGGGCCACGGTCAGTACGGCGATCCGCAGGCGGGCCTCGGCCGGGTCGGTCACGTCCAGGTTGGCGCGGAGTTGCAGGGCGAGCAGTCCGCCGGTGAACCCGGCGGTGGCCCAGGCGCCCCACAGAGCCCGGCGCCGGACGAAGAGGGTCCAGCCGACGCCGAGGGCGAGCAGCAGGGCCGAGCCGATGACGAGGTACCCGGCGGCGGCGGTGAAGCCGTCGGCGCGTCCGTCGAGGTCGAAGTGGGTGGCGAGGCGGTCGGGCAGCCGGTCGCGCCAGAGCGCGAACAGCAGCGGGCCGACGGCGAGGGCGAGCAGGAACGGCAGTGCGGCGAGCAGCCGCAGCCGGGTGGTGGCACGGTTCACAGGATCCTCCCCTGGCTCCCATGGCTCCCATGGGCGGTTCTACTTGTTCGCACTCTACTAGAACAAGTAGGGGTCGGGGTGGCCGCCGTGCTCCGGATGCGGAACTCCCCCGCTCCCTGTTGACTGACCGCTGACTGGCCTAAACCCGTACGAATACGTGTGAATGGGGAGAACTGCATGCGTCGTCGGCCCGCCCGCGCCACCCTCGTCGCCCTCACGGCCCTGACCGTCCTCACCGCCGCCGTGACCACCGGGTGCGGCAGCGACGACGCCGCACCCGACCCCCTGCGCGGCGACCAGTGGGCCCTCGACGCCCTGAAGATGCCCGACGCCTGGTCCACCGACCGGGGCGACGACACCGTCATCGCGGTCGTCGACACCGGCGTCGACCTCGACCACCCGGACCTGAAGGGGCGACTGGTCGACGGCTACGACTTCGTCGACAACGACACCGAGCCCAAGGACCTCAACGGCCACGGCACCCACGTCGCCGGCATCGCCGCCGCCCACACCGACAACGGGGTCGGCGTCTCGGGCGGCGCGCCCGGCGCGAAGATCATGCCGGTGCGGGTCCTCGGCGCGGACGGCAGCGGCAGCGACGAGAACATCACCAAGGGCATCGTCTGGGCCGCCCAGCACGGCGCCGACGTCATCAACCTCTCCCTCGGCGAGTCCGGCCTGATGGCCCGGCTGCTCAAGGGCGGCGTCCTCAACCAGGCCATCTCCGTCGCCGACGCCAAGGGCGCCGTCGTGGTCGCCGCCGCCGGCAACGACTCCACGGTCCTCCAGCCGTACGCCCTCGACACCCCGGTGCTCGTGGTCAACGCCGCCGACGAGGACGGCGCCCCCGCCTCCTTCACCAACTTCGGCGCCCAGAACGCCGTCTCCGCGCCCGGCGTCGACATCCTGTCCACACTGCCGACGTACCCGACGAAGGAGAGCCTCAAGAACCCCTCCGGGTACGGCGAGCTCTCCGGCACCTCGATGGCCTCCCCGTACGTCTCCGCCGTGGCCGCCCTGCTGCACCGGCAGGGCCTGGACCCGGCCGCCGTCCGCCGGACCATCCAGCAGACCGCCGGCAACCCGCGGAACCTGGTGAAACTGGGACTCGGCAACGTGGACGCGGCGGCGGCGGTCAAGGCGGCGCACGACGCGAAGAACCCCTAGGGCACGGGAACGGACGAGGGGCCCGGGACCGTGACGTACGGGCGGCGATGTGGGACGGTGGGCGCATGCCGGTACCCGTGATCCTCGACTGCGATCCCGGACACGACGACGCCTTCAACATCCTGCTCGCCGCCGCCCATCCGGCTGTCGACCTGCTCGCCATCACCACCGTGGCGGGCAATCAGACGGTGGAGAAGACCACGCTCAACGCGCGCCGGGTGTGCTCCGTGGCCGGGATCCACGGCGTCCCGATCGCGGCCGGCCGGGACCGCCCGCTGCACGCCGGGCCGTACGGCGCGCCGCGCGTCGCCGAGCACATCCACGGCGACTCGGGGCTCGACGGGCCCGGCTTCGGCGAGGGCGAGCCGCCCGTGCCGCAGGACCCGCGCGACGCCCTCGCGCTGACCCGGGACATCCTGCTCGCCCACCCGGCGCCCGTGACCCTCGTGCCGACCGGGCCGCTGACCAACGTGGCCGCGCTGCTGCTCGCCCACCCCGAACTGGCCGCCCGGATCGAGCGGATCGTGCTGATGGGCGGGTCGACGGGGCGGGGCAACACCACGCCGGCGGCCGAGTTCAACATCCACTGCGACCCGGAGGCGGCGGACCTCGTCTTCCGCAGCGGGATCCCGCTGACCATGTTCGGCCTGAACGTCACCCATCAGGTCCGGGCCACCCCCGAGGTGCTCTCGCGGCTCGCCGGGCTCGGGACCCCGCTCGGGCTGCTGTGCGTCGAGCTCCTGACGTACTTCGCGGGGACCTACCGCGAGGTGTACGGCTTCGACGCGCCGCCGCTGCACGACCCGCTGACCGTGGCCCATCTGATCGACCCCGCGCTGGTCAGCCTGGTGCGGGCGCCGGTGGCGGTCGAGCTCGCCGGCACGTACACGCGCGGGGCGACGGTGGTCGACCTGGACGGGGTGACCGGCCTGCCGGCCAACGCCGAGGTCGGCATCGAGGCGGACCCGGACCGCTTCTGGGACCTGATCGTGGACGCGGTGCGGGTGCTGGGGGAGCGGGCCGGGGCGACGCCCCCGCACTGACACCCACCACCTGACGAGACGCAACGTCTTGCCTGAACGGGCATCAAGACGTACGGTAGGCACGTCGAGATCACGAGACGAACCGTCTCGTCTCGATGAGATCCTGAGTGGGCCGCGCCGATCCCCGGCTCGTCCGGCTCGTCCCGCGAGATCCGTCCCTGTCGTCCAGCCCCGGGAGGCCGCCCTTGTTCCGTGTCCATCTCACCGACGTCACCAAGCGCTACGACACCCGGCTCGTCCTCGACCGGGTCTCCCTCTCCGTCCGCTCCGGCGAACGGATCGGCGTCGTCGGCGACAACGGCTCCGGCAAGTCCACGCTCCTGCGGCTGCTCGCCGGCCGGGAGAGCGCCGACAACGGCACCGTCACCGTCGAGGCGCCCGGCGGCCTCGGCCACCTCGCCCAGACCCTGGACCTGCCCGGCACCGCGAGCGTCGGCGCGGCGATCGACCTCGCCCTCGCCGACGTACGGGCCCTGGAACGGGCCATCCGTACCGCCGAGTCCGCCCTCGGCCGCACCGGCGACCTCGCCGGATACGCCGCCCTGCTCGCCGCCTACGAGGCCCGCGGCGGAGCCGACGCCGACCGGCGGGTGGAGAGCGTGCTGCGGCGGCTCGGCGAGCGCGAGCCGCTCGACCGCGAACGGCGGCTCGGCACCCTCTCCGGCGGACGCCGCTCCCGGCTCGCGCTCGCCGCGACCCTCGCCTCCGACCCCGAACTCCTGCTGCTCGACGAGCCGACCAACGACCTCGACGACGAGGCCGTCGACTGGCTGGAGGAACGGCTGCGCACCCACCGCGGCCCGGTCGTCGCCGTCACCCACGACCGGGCCTTCCTCGACCGGGTCACCACCGCCGTCCTGGAGGTGGACCACGAGACCCGCACGGTACGGCGCCACGGCAACGGCTACGGCGGCTACCTGACCGGCCGGGCCGCCGAACGGGCCCGCAGGGAACGGGAGTACGAGGAATGGCGGGCCGAATGGGCCCGGCACTCCGCGCGCGCCGACAGCACCATCGACCGCTTCTCCGCGATCCCCCGCAAGGCACCCGCCGCCTTCAGCGGCGCGGGCGCGTTCCGGGCCCGGTCACGGGCGCACGGCGCGATGAGCAGGATCCGGGCCGCCCGCGAGGCGCAGCGCAGGCTCGCCGAGAACCCGGTGCCCCGACCCCCCGACCCGCTGCGGTTCGCCGCCCGGATCGAGGGCACGGCGGCGGCGGTCGACCTGACGGGCATCCGGGTCGACGGCCGGCTGCGACTGGACGCCCTACGCCTCGAACCGGGCGAACGGCTCCTGGTCACCGGCCCGAACGGCGCCGGGAAGAGCACCCTGCTGCGGGTCCTCGCGGGCGAACTCGCCCCCGACGCGGGCACGGTGAGCGCCCCGGCCCGGGCCGGCCTGCTCCGCCAGGACACCGCCGGCGACCCCACGGCCGCGCACGACCCGCGCACCCTGGCCGCCGCGTTCGGCGAGGGCCGGGAGGCGGAACTGCTCGGGCTCGGCCTGTTCGCCCCGGCCGACCTCGGCACCCCGGTCCGGGACCTGTCCGCCGGGCAGCGGCGCCGCCTGGAACTCGCCCGCCTGGTCACCACCCCGGCCGACCTGCTCCTCCTCGACGAGCCGACCAACCACCTCTCCCCCGGCCTGGTCGAGGAGCTGGAAGCCGCCCTCGCCCACTACCCGGGCACGCTGGTGGTCGTCAGCCACGACCGGCGGCTGCGGCACGGCTTCCGGGGACGGCGGGTGGAGCTGGAACCGTGGGTCAGCGCACCGTGTCCGGTGTGAACGGGGTCTGCTCGAAGGTGGGGACCGGGACCACGGTGACGGGATCGCCCGGCCGGTACCCCGGCGGCGGCGTGTAGGGCGGCGGCGCCGGACGGTCCGGCGCCGGGGGCGGGTTCGGGCCCGCGTACGGGTGCTGCGGCTCCGCCGCCGTCTTCTTCTTCACCCCGCCGGAGGTCCCGGGCCGGTACGGCTTCGCCGACCGCCCGCCGGTCCCCGGGGTGATCCGGACCTTCGACGGGGTCGCGCTCGCCGCCGGATCCGACGTCGGGTCCCCGCCCGGCTCCGCGTCCGGGTCCCCGGACGGGGTCGCCGAAGGCGCCGGGGGCGCCGTCGTGGTGGGGTGCGCCGACCTCGGGGCCTTCGGCTTCGGAGACGTACCCCCGCCGTCCCCGTCACCCCCGCCCGAGCACGCGCCCAAGGCCAGGCCCAGACCCAGCACCAGCGCCGTCGTCACCGCTCCGCGGGCACGCACGCCCACCACCCCACCCCAGGTCACCGTCCCGATCCGCACGCACGACGCGCGCGGACCGGGAGCGTAACCCAGCACTCCCCGCCGGACGTCACCGCCCGCCGGTACCCGTCCCGGCGGCCGTCAGGGCCCGTCCCGGCGGCCGTCGGTGTCCGTCAGGGCCCGTCCCGGTGCCCATCAGTGCCCATCAGTGCCCATCAGTGCCCGTCGGTGTCCGCCGGGTCCGCCGCGCCCTCCAGGTCGCCCTCGGTCTCCAGGAAGACCTGCCGCAGCGCGGCCAGCGTCTCCGGGTCCGGCTTCTCCCACATGCCGCGGGACTCGGCCTCCAGGAGACGCTCGGCGATGCCGTGCAGCGCCCAGGGGTTGGCCTCCTTCAGAAAGGCCTGGTTCTCCGGGTCGAGGACGTACGCCTCGGTCAGCTTGTCGTACATCCAGTCGGCGACCACGCCCGTCGTGGCGTCGTAGCCGAAGAGGTAGTCGACCGTCGCCGCCAGCTCGAACGCGCCCTTGTAGCCGTGCCGGCGCATCGCCTCGATCCAGCGCGGGTTGACCACCCGGGCGCGGAACACCCGGGAGGTCTCCTCGACCAGCGTGCGGGTGCGGACCGTCTCCGGGCGGGTGGAGTCGCCGATGTACGCCTCGGGCGCCGTGCCCTTCAGCGCGCGGACGGTCGCCACCATGCCGCCGTGGTACTGGAAGTAGTCGTCGGAGTCCGCGATGTCGTGCTCGCGCGTGTCCGTGTTCTTCGCCGCGACCGCGATCCGCTTGTACGCCGTCTCCATCTCGGCCCGCGCCGGGCGCCCTTCGAGACCGCGGCCGTACGCGTAACCGCCCCACACCGTGTACACCTCGGCCAGGTCGGCGTCGGTGCGCCAGTCGCGCGAGTCGATCAGCTGGAGCAGACCCGCCCCGTACGTGCCCGGCCGGGAGCCGAAGATACGGGTGGTGGCGCGCCGCTCGTCGCCGTGCTCCGCGAGGTCCGCCTGGGCGTGCGCCCGTACGTAGTTGTCCTCGGCGCCCTCGTCGAGGCCCGCGACCAGCCGTACGGCGTCGTCGAGCAGCCCGATGACGTGCGGGAACGCGTCCCGGAAGAAGCCGGAGATGCGCAGCGTCACATCGATGCGGGGACGGCCCAGCTCGGCGAGCGGGATCGGCTCCAGGCCGTTCACGCGCCGGGAGGCGTCGTCCCAGGTCGGGCGGACGCCCAGCAGGGCGAGCGCCTCGGCGACGTCGTCGCCCGCGGTGCGCATCGCGCTCGTGCCCCACAGGGAGAGGCCCACCGAGGTCGGCCACCCGCCGTTGTCCGTGCGGTAGCGCTCCAGGAGCGAGTCGGCGAGCGCCTGGCCGGTCTCCCACGCGAGGCGGGACGGCACGGCCTTCGGGTCGACCGAGTAGAAGTTGCGGCCGGTCGGCAGCACGTTGACCAGGCCGCGCAGCGGCGAGCCCGAGGGCCCGGCCGGGACGAAGCCGCCGTTCAACGCGTGGACGGCGTGCGTGAGTTCGTCGGTGGTGGCGGCCAGCCGCGGGACGACCTGCTCACAGGCGAAGCGCAGCACCGCGTGCACCTCGGCGCCGTACGCGGCGGCCACCGAGCCGATCGCGTCCACGGACCAGTCCGCCGCCTCCATGCCCTCGACCAGCTCGCGGGCCTTCGCCTCCGCCTCGTCGGCGGTGGTGCGGGTCGCCGCCGACTCGTCCAGACCGAGCGCCTCGCGCAGGCCCGGCAGCGCCTGCGTGCCACCCCAGATCTGCCGGGCGCGCAGGATCGACAGGACCAGGTTCACCCGGGCCTCACCGGCCGGGGCGCCGCCCAGGACGTGCAGACCGTCCCGGATCTGCGCGTCCTTGACCTCGCACAGCCAGCCGTCGACGTGCAGCAGGAAGTCGTCGAAGCCGTCGTCCTCCGGGCGGTCCGCCATGCCCAGGTCGTGGTCCAGCTTCGCCGCCTGGATCAGCGTCCAGATCTGCGCGCGGATCGCCGGCAGCTTCGCCGGGTCCATGCTGCTGATCTGCGCGTACTCGTCGAGCAGCTGCTCCAGGCGCGCGATGTCGCCGTACGAGTCGGCGCGGGCCATCGGCGGCACCAGGTGGTCGACGAGCGTGGCGTGCACGCGCCGCTTGGCCTGGGTGCCCTCGCCCGGGTCGTTCACCAGGAACGGGTAGACGAGCGGCAGGTCGCCGAGCGCGGCGTCCGGGCCGCAGGCGGCGGACAGGCCGGCGTTCTTGCCGGGCAGCCACTCCAGATTGCCGTGCTTGCCCAGGTGCACCATCGCGTCCGCGCCGAAACCCCCGTCCTCGGCGCGGGCGGCGATCCAGCGGTAGGCCGCCAGGTAGTGGTGTGAGGGCGGCAGGTCCGGGTCGTGGTAGATCGCGATCGGGTTCTCTCCGAAGCCGCGCGGCGGCTGGATGAGGACCAGCAGGTTCCCGCGGCGCAGCGCGGCGAGCACGATGTCGCCCTCGGGGTTGCGGGAGCGGTCCAGGAACATCTCGCCCGGCGCCGGACCCCAGTGCTCCTCGACCCGCTCGCGCAGCTCCGCCGGGAGCTCGGCGTACCAGCGCCGGTAGTCGGCGGCCGGGATGCGGACCGGGTTGCGGGCCAGCTGCTCCTCGGTGAGCCAGTCCTGGTCGTGGCCGCCGGCCTCGATCAGGGCGTAGATCAGCTCGTCGCCGTCGCCGGAGACCAGACCGGGGATGTCCTCGACCGGGCCGAAGTCGTAGCCCTCGGCGATCAGCCGGCGCAGCAGCGCCACGGCGGAGGCCGGGGTGTCCAGGCCGACCGCGTTGCCGATGCGGGAGTGCTTCGTCGGGTACGCGGAGAGGACGAGCGCCAGCCTCTTCTCGCCGTTCGCGATGTGCCGCAGGCGGGCGTGCCGGACGGCGATGCCGGCGACGCGGGCGGAGCGCTCGGCGTCCGCCACGTACGCGGGCAGCCCGTCCTCGTCGATCTCCTTGAAGGAGAACGGGACGGTGATGAGCCGGCCGTCGAACTCCGGGACGGCGACCTGGCTGGCCGCGTCCAGCGGCGACAGGCCCTCGTCGTTCTCCTCCCACGCGGCGCGCGAGCCCGTCAGGCACAGCGCCTGGAGGATCGGCACGTCCAGGGCGGCGAGCGCGCCCGCGTCCCAGGCCTCCTCGTCGCCGCCGGCCTGCGCCTCGGCCGGCTTGGTGCCGCCCGCCGCGAGGACCGTCGTGACGATCGCGTCGGCGCCGCGCAGCTCGTCGAGGAGCTCCGGCTCCGGGGCCCGCAGGGAGGCCACGTACAGGGCCTTCGCCCGGGCGCCCTTCTGCTCGATCGCGTCGCAGAGGGTGCCCACGAAGGCGGTGTTGCCGCTCATGTGGTGGGCGCGGTAGTAGAGCACGGCGACCGTGAGGGCGCCCTCGGGCGTGGCGCCCGGGATCCGCTCCAGGGGGCCCCAGGTCGGCGCGGGGGCCGGCGGCTCGAAGCCGTGGCCTGTCAGCAGCACCGTGTCGGAGAGGAAGCGGGCCAGCTGCCCGAGGTTGCCCGGGCCGCCGTGCGCCAGGTACGCGTGCGCCTCGGTGGCCACGCCGACCGGGACGGTCGAGGTCTCCATCAGCTGCGCGTCGGGGGCCTGTTCGCCGCTCAGCACCACCACGGGCTTCCCGGCGGCCAGGACCGTGTCCAGGCCCTCGTCCCAGGACCGCAGACCGCCGAGGAGACGGACGACGACGAGCTCGACGCCGTCGAGGAGCGCGGGGAGGTCGGCCAGCGGCAGCCGGGCCGGGTTGGCGTACCGGTACTCCACCGGGCCTTCCCCGGCGGCGGCGTTCGCCGCTCGGGCACTGAGCAGGTCGGTGTCGGAGTGCGACAGCAGCAGGAGCATGGCGAGCTCAGGCCCTTCCTCGGGGTTGTCCGCGCCCCGGGTGGTCGTATGGACGGCGGGAGTTCCTGACTCACCGCCCCGAAACCTCCGGACCGGCTCACAGTGGCGGGACCGCGCCGGATTCTCACCGGGCTTCCTCCCCGGGGTCCTGGGACCCCATGCCGCTTGCATCCTAGATCGTGAGCGGGCGCGGCGGGGGAGAGCCGGGGGGTCGGGCGGATCACACCTGGGGCGGGGGGCGGCGGGGGCGGCGGTCAGGAGCGGGTCGTGGCCCGGGTCATGGCGGGTTCGGGGCCGGGTCGTGGCGGGTTCGGGCCCGAGTCGTGGCGGGTTCGGGGCCGGGTCGTGGCGGGTTCGGGCCCGAGTCGTGGCCGGACCAGGCCCCGCCCGTGGCCGCCCAGGCCCCGCCCGTTGCCCGCCCAGGCCCCGCCCGAGGCGGCCCCCGGCCCCTCCCGTGGCCGGTTCGCGGCAGGTGGGAGGGGATCGTGCCGTGGGTATGCTCGCCGCCATGTCGGCCACCCCACGTACCTCGCCCGAACCGGGCGAACCTCTCATACGGGACCGCGGCGACGCCTGTCCGGGTGCGCTGCGACTGCACGCGGCGGACGACGGGCGGCTCGCCCGACTCCGGCTGCCCGGCGGGCGTTTGACGGAGTCTCAGGTCCTCGCGTTGGCCGAGGCGGCCGAGTCCCTCGGGGACGGTGGCGTCAGCATCACCTCGCGCGGCAACGCGGAGCTGCGCGGGCTCGGCGAGGGCTGCGGCGCCGAGCTGGCCGCGCTGCTCGACCGGGCCGGGCTGCTGCCCTCGCCGCGCCACGAACGGATCCGCAACATCGTCGTCTCGCCGGCCGCCGGCCTGGACGGACTCGGCGGCGCCGAGCCGCAGTTGTGGGCGCGTGAGCTGGACGCGCTGCTGTGCGCGGAGGCGTGGACGGCGGCGCTCTCGGGACGGTTCCTGTTCGTCCTGGACGACGGGCGGGGCGACGTCGCGGGGCTCGGCGGCGATGTGACCTTGCTCGCAGAAGGGCCCCCCGGCGGCGGGGAGGTCCGCGCCCAGGTGCGCCTCGGCCCGCAGGCCGTCCGGGTCGCCGCGGCCGACGCCCCGCGCGCCGCGCTCGCCGCCGCCGACGCGTTCCTGCGGGCCGCCGAGGCCGCCGGGACCGGCGCCTGGCGGGTGCGGGAGCTGCCCGAGGGGTGCGCGCCGGACCTGGCGGCGGCCCTGGCGCGCGCCGGGCTCGCCGCGGAGCCCGTCCCCCATCCCGTACCGCCGCTGCCCCAAGGGGACCCGCCCGCCCCGGGGCCGCTGGGCGACGACGCCCGGTACGTGCTCGCGCCGCTGGGCCGGCTGACCGCCGCGCAGTTGCGGGCGCTGCTGCCGGCCCGCGAGGTGCGGTTCACGCCCTGGCGCGGCGCGGTGGTCGTCGGGCCGCCCGGCGGGCTCGCCGAGCCGGCCGCGTACGGCCTGATCACCCGGCCCGACGCCCCCGGCACCGGCGTGAGCGCCTGCACCGGGCGGCCCGGCTGCGCCAAGTCCCTCGCCGACGTGCGGCGGGACGCGGCCCTCGCCCCGCACGGACGGCTGCCCGTCCACCTCTCGGGGTGCGCCCGCCGCTGCGGGCACCCGCACGGCGCCTGGGTCGACGTCCTCGCCACCGAGGACGGCGGCTATCTGGTCGACGGCGTCCCCACCCCCCGTACCTCCCTGTCCGAAGCGGTCGCGGCGGCCCGCGGCCCGGCGACCCCCACGAGATGAGCGAGAGCAACAGGATGTTCGAGTACGAGAAGGACGGCGCGGAGATCTACCGCCGCTCCTTTGCCACGATCCGCACCGAGGCGGACCTCGCGGGCCTGCCCGCCGACGTCGCCACGGTCGCCGTACGCATGATCCACGCGTGCGGCATGACCGACCTCGTGCGGGACATCGCCCACTCCCCCGGCGTCGTGGCCTCGGCACGCGCCGCCCTGCGCGCGGGCGCCCCGATCCTGTGCGACGCCCAGATGGTCGCCAGCGGCGTCACCCGCAAGCGGCTGCCGGCCGGCAACGACGTGGTCTGCACCCTGTCCGACCCGTCGGTGCCCGCGCTCGCCGCCGAGCTGGGCACCACCAGGTCGGCCGCCGCGATGGAGCTGTGGCGGGACCGCCTGGAGGGCTCGGTCGTCGCGATCGGCAACGCGCCGACCGCTCTCTTCCACCTCCTGGAGATGATCGCGAAGGGCGCGGGCCGGCCCGCCGCCGTGCTCGGCATCCCGGTCGGCTTCATCGGCGCCGCCGAGTCCAAGGACGCGCTGGCCGCCAACGAACTCGGCCTGGAGTACCTGGTCGTACGGGGCAGGCGGGGCGGCAGCGCCATGACCGCGGCGGCGCTCAACGCCCTCGCGCACGAAGCGGAGATCCAGCAGTGACCGGAAAGCTGTACGGGGTCGGGCTCGGCCCCGGGGACCCGGACCTGATGACGGTGGCCGCGGTGAAGGCCATCGCCGGGGCCGACGTCGTCGCGTACCACTCGGCCCGGCACGGGCGGTCCATCGCCCGCTCCATCGCGGCCGAGCACCTCCGCGAGGACCAGATCGAGGAGCGGCTGATGTACCCGCTCACGGTCGAGACCACCGACCACCCGGGCGGCTACCGGGGCGCGCTCGACGACTTCTACGAGGAGGCCGCGGCCCGGCTCGCCGCCCACCTCGACGCGGGCCGCACGGTC
Source organism: Streptomyces sp. NPDC093111 (assembly GCF_040683955.1). Lineage (NCBI taxonomy): Bacteria > Bacillati > Actinomycetota > Actinomycetes > Kitasatosporales > Streptomycetaceae > Streptomyces > Streptomyces sp. NPDC093111. The sequence goes on from NZ_JBFBNW010000004.1 coordinate 338,983, forward strand.
GCCGTCCTCGCCGAGGGCGACCCGCTGTTCTACGGCTCGTACCAGCACATGCACAAGCGGCTGGCGCACCGCTACGACACGACCGTCATCCCCGGCGTCACCTCCGTCAGCGCCGCCGCGGCCCGCCTCGGGGAGCCGCTGTGCGAGGCGGAGGAGGTGCTGACGATCGTCCCCGGCACGCTGCCGGAGGACGAGCTGACGGCCCGCCTCGCGGGCACGGACTCGGCGGTCGTGATGAAGCTGGGCCGCACCTTCCCCACCGTCAGGCGGGCCCTGGAGCGGGCCGGGCGCCTGGAGGACGCCCGGTACGTGGAGCGCGCGTTCATGGCGGGCGAGCGCACCGGACGCCTCGACGCGGTGGACCCGGACTCGGTCCCTTACTTCTCGGTGGCCGTGCTGCCCTCCCGTATCGACGCGGAGCCGCCGGTACGGGAGAAGGGCGAGGTCGTCGTCGTCGGCACCGGCCCGGCCGGGGCGCCCTGGCTGACGCCCGAGTCGCGGGGCGCGCTCGTCAACGCCGACGTCCTCGTCGGCTACACCACCTACCTCGACCGCGTCCCCGTCCTGCGCGCCGGGCAGATCCGGCACGGCTCGGACAACAAGGTCGAGTCGGAGCGGGCCGAGTTCGCCCTCGACCTGGCCCGGCGCGGGCGGCGCGTCGCCGTCGTCTCCGGCGGCGACCCGGGCGTGTTCGCGATGGCGACGGCCGTCCTGGAGGTGGCCTCGGAGGACCGCTACGCCGACGTACCGGTCCGCGTCCTGCCCGGCGTGACCGCCGCCAACGCGGCCGCCGCCGCCGCGGGCGCGCCGCTCGGCCACGACTACGCGACCATCTCCCTCTCCGACCGCCTGAAGCCCTGGGAGGTCATCTCCCAGCGCCTGCGCGCCGCCGCCGAGGCCGACCTGGTCCTCGCGATCTACAACCCCGGCTCCAGGTCCCGCACCCACCAGGTCGCCGCCGCCCGCGAACTCCTCCTGGAACTCCGCTCACCCGACACCCCGGTGGTCGTCGCCCGCGACGTCGGCGGCCCGGAGCAGTCGGTACGGGTACTGACCCTGAAGACCCTGGACCCGTCCGAGGTCGACATGCGCACCCTCCTCCTCATCGGCTCCTCCCAGACCCGGGTCACGGAGCGGGGCGACGGGCGCACGATCGCGTGGACGCCTCGGCGTTACGGATAGCGGTGCTCCCTGATGGGAGGGGCGGGAGGGGCGGGGGAACGCCGGGCGCTACCGGCTGAACGTCCCCAGCCCCTCCCCGTCCAGGTACTCGACGGTGAACGACTTCCCGTCCGGGGTGAAGGTGACGCCGGTGCGGCCGACGGCGTTCTCGCCCGCCGTCTCGAAGCTGTACGTGTCGCCCGCGTAGTGCGTCAGGCGGTACGACTGGGGCTTCGGGCCCAGTTGGAGGGTGAGGGTGCCGTCCGGCGCCGTGACGATCTCGGCGGGGCCGTAGTAGGCGTTGCGGTACGTGCCCTTGTAGGTGGCGGGCGGCTGCCCGGGGGCGGCGCCGGTCGGCGGGTGGGTGTAGTCGGTCTTCGAGCGGCCCGCGTCGGCCTCCTGCTCGTACAGCTGGTTGACGAGCGGCATCCAGTCGCGGGTGGGCTGCCCGTGTTCGGCGATGTCGAAGAAGTCGAGCGCGACGGCGTCGGCGACGCCGACCGGTGCGGTGTTGGTGAGGACGACGATGCCGAGGTCCTCGCCGGGCAGCATCGTGACGTTGGTGTGCGCGCCGAGGGCGAACGCCCCGGTGTGCGAGAGCCGCAGGCGGCCCGCGTCGTCGTAACTCACGTTCCAGCCCAGGCCGTAGAAGCCGGTCCTGGCGGCCGGCGCGTGCGGCGGGTTGGCGATCGCCTCGGGCCAGTGGGTGCGCTGGAGGGCGTCGGCGGCGATGATCTGCCGCCCGTCCAGCTTGCCGTCGCCGAGTTGCAGTTTCAGCCAGGTCGCCATGTCACGGGCGGTCGAGCTGACGCCGCCGGCCGGGGACTGGGCGTCCGGGTCGCGCACGTACCGCGCCTGCCAGGTGCCGTCGGCGGCCTTCACGTGCCCGTAGGCGCGGTCGGGCGCGTGCGCGTAGTCCGCGAAGAGCGAGCTGGTGTGGTCCATGCCGGCCGGCTTGTACAGGGTGTCGGCGGCCAGCTTCTCCCAGGGCACGCCCTTCTCGTCCGCCACGGCCTGCGCGGCGGCCGTCAGGCCGAAGTTGGTGTACGCGTAGCTCGCCCGGAACGGGGCGAGGGGCTCGTAGCGCAGGTGGGACAGGATGTACGCCCGGTCGTAGCCGAGGTCTTCGAGGAGGTCCCCGGCGTGGTCGGGCAGGCCGCTGCGGTGCGAGAACAGGTCGGCGGCCGTCACGTGCGAGGTGACCCACGGGTCCTTGAGGCGGAAGCCCGGCACGTGCGGGGCGACCGGGGTGCTCCAGCCGTCGACGCCGACGGCCCCGGCGACCACCGTGGAGGCGATCGGCTTCGACACGGACGCCAGCTGGAAGACGGTGTCCGCGTCGACGGCGGCCTTCTCGCCGGCCTTCCGCACCCCGTACCCCTGGATCTTGACCACCTTCCCGTCGTGGACGACGGCGACGGCCACGCCCGGCACCCCGGTGCGTTTCATGGCCGCCTCGACGACCCCGTCCAGCCGGTCGACGGCCCGTTGCACGTCCGCGTCGTCGAGCTGGGGCGGCGGCTGGGGCGGCGGCGGGGAAGGCCCCGGGGCCGTGGCGCCCAGGAGCGCCGTCAGTCCCGCCGCGGCAAGCCATCGAACGGTGCTCATTCCTCCATTGAAAGACCTGCGCCGGGGTCTGTCGCGCGCTGACCGCGTGCCGCGCCGACGGCCCGTACCCAGGCGGCGGCCTCCTCCGGGGCCGCCGCCGTCGGCACGCCCTCGGGGACCGGCGGGCGGCGCACGACGACGACCGGGACGCCGGCCTCGCGGACGGCGGTGAGCTTCGGGGCGGTCGCCGCGCCGCCGCTGTCCTTGGTGACGAGGACGTCGATCCGGTGCCGGGCGAGCAGTTCCCGCTCCCCGTCCAGGCTGAACGGCCCCCGCTCCAGGAGGACTTCAGTACGGGCCGGCATCGGCGCCTCGGGGGCGTCGACGGACCGGACCAGGAACCACTCGGGGCGGTCGGCGAAGGCCGCGAGGCCCATCCGGCCGGTGGTGAGGAAGACGCGGTCACCGAGGCCGCCGAGGGCGTCGGCGGCCTCCGCGAGCGAGCCCACCTCGTGCCAGGTGTCCCCCGCCACCGGGACCCAGCCGGGACGGCGCAGCGCGAGCAGGGGAACATGGGCGGTGGCGGCCGCCCGGGCCGCGTTGAAACTGATCCGCTCGGCGAAGGGATGGGTGGCGTCGATGACCGCGTCCACGCCGTGCTGCCGCACCCACGCGGCCAGCCCCTCCGCCCCGCCGAAGCCGCCGACCCGCACCTCGCCGGCCGGCAGCCGGGGCGTGGCGACCCGCCCGGCGAGCGAACTGGTGACCCGGAGGTCCCCGGCCCCGTCGGCCCCGTGGAGGAGCCCGGCGAGGACCCGGCCCTCGGTCGTTCCCCCGAGTATGAGTACGTGCATGGGAGTCCATCCGTGAGTGCGACGAGTTCCGGCGGCGGGCGCGAGGCCCAACTCAAGCACACGGGCCTGCGCCCCGGCTGGACGACCGGCGCCTGCGCGACGGCGGCGACGACCGCCGCGTACACGGCGCTGCTCACCGGCGAGTTCCCCGACCCGGTGACGATCACCCTGCCGAAGGGCCAGACGCCCGCCTTCGCGCTGGCGGTGGAGTCGACGACGGCCGGCTCCGCGACGGCCGGGGTGGTGAAGGACGCGGGCGACGACCCCGACGTGACCCACGGCGCGCTGATCCGCTCGACCGTGCGGCTCCTGCCGCCCGGCGCGGGCGTCGTCTTCCGGGCGGGCCCCGGCGTCGGCACGGTCACCCTCCCCGGCCTGCCGCTGGAGGTCGGCGAACCGGCCGTCAACCCGGTCCCGCGGCAGATGATGCGCGACCACGTCGCCGCCGTCGCGGCGGCGCACGGCGGGAGCGGGGACGTGGAGATCACGCTCTCCGTGGACGACGGCGAGGAGATCGCCCGCTCCACCTGGAACCCGCGGCTCGGCATCCTCGGCGGCCTGTCCATCCTCGGCACCACGGGCGTCGTCGTCCCCTACTCCTGCTCGGCGTGGATCGACTCCATCCGCCGGGGCGTCGACGTGGCCCGCGCGGCCGGACTCACCCACGTGGCGGGCTGCACCGGCTCCACCTCGGAGAAGACGGTGACGACGCTGTACGACCTGCCGGAGCTCGCCCTCCTCGACATGGGCGACTTCGCGGGCGCCGTCCTCAAGTACATCCGCCGCCACCCCGTGGACCGGCTCACGATCTGCGGCGGCTTCGCGAAGCTCTCCAAACTCGCCGCCGGCCACCTGGACCTGCACTCGGCCCGCTCCCAGGTCGACAAGCCCTTCCTGGCCGCCCTCGCCCGCACGGGCGGCGCCTCCGACGCCCTCGCCACCGAGATCACCACCGCCAACACGGGCCTCGCCGCCCTCCGCCTCTGCGAATCCGCCGCCGTCCCCCTCGGCGACCTCGTCGCCACCCGCGCCCGCGACGAGGCCCTGACGGTCCTGCGGGGCGCGCCGGTGGCGGTGGACGTGGTGTGCATCGACCGTGCGGGCGTGGTCGTGGGGCGCTCGGAGGTGGCGGGGCCGTAGGCCACGCGCGCTTCAGGGCTTGGCGGTGACCAGGAGCGTGCCGAGGGCCGCCGGGTCCGGGTTCGGCAGCACCTCGGCCCGCACGTGCGCGAAGCCGTGTCGCTTGAGGATGTCGGCCCACTGCTCGGCGGTGTACTGCCAGCGCAGGACGGTCAGCTCCGCCTCGCGGCCCTCCAGCCACTTCCCGCCCATCCGCTGGGCCCCGTACTGCCCGACGGCCGGTTCGCGGTGCGAGAAGCCGAACACCCCGCCGGGCGCGAGGCGGGCGGCGACGCGAGGGAAGAGCTCGTCGGGGTCGGTGAACCACACGGCCCCCCACGTGGAGTAGATCGCGTCGAACCGCCCCTCTTCCCGGTCGAGGTAGGCACCCGCCTCGGCGTGCACGAACGTCAGACGCGGTGCGCCGTCCCAGAAGCGGCGGGCGCGCGCGATCTGGGCGGCGGAGAAGTCGACGGCCGTGACCTCGACCCCGGCGCGGGCGAGGAACGCGGCGTTCTCGCCTTCCGCCGGACCCAGGTCCAGGGCGGTCGCCGGACTGCCGAGGCGTTCGACGCCGGGCCCGTGCCCGGGAAGCCCGGTCCAGTCGAAGGCACCAGCCGCGGGCCGGGGCTGTTCTCCCTCCCCCCGGTGGGGCTTGTACGTGTCCCAGTATTCGGCCGGGGTGGTCGGGGCGGCGCTGAGCATGTTCAGGTTCCTCCGGGAGGCGCATGCCGGACGGCGAGGGCCGCCAAGCTACTCGCGCCTCCACCCAAGAAGTCGGCGAATCCGAGCGTGCCGCTCGAACGGGGAGCCCGGGGGCTCGCGAGGCGCCCCCGGGCCCTGGTACGGGGCTACGGGCTAGTGGCAGCTCGCCCCAGGAGAGCACGGACCGCACTTGGCGTAGTCCGCCTCCCACAGCTTCCAGTCCACCGAGAAGCCGTTGTCGGCGATGATCTGCGCAGTCCGCTCGACGGAGCCGTCGCACTTGAAGGCGATCTCCGGGATGTGCTCCAGGAACCCGCCGTCGAAGTGCTCGGCGCAGAACTCCCGGTAGTTGCGGGTGTCGAGGATGAGGACGTGGACGGCGATGTCGACGATCCGGCCGCAGCACATCTCCAGGCCCTGGCCCCACTTCTCCATCGCGGTGATCAGATACGACACCGCCGCGTGGAACAGGCGGGTCGCCATCACCTCGTCGAAGGGGTGGTCCCGCATGAGCAGCTGGATCTCGCGGTCCCACACCTCCGGCTTGACGTAGGCCCGGGGGTCTCGGAAGTCCGAGGCCTCGACGACCTCCGGCTCGATGGCCGACATGGTCATGGTCATGCTCCTCTCGATCGCTTGGGTTCGAGTGGTGCAGACGGGGCGGACCCGGCCTGGTGGAGAACGGGGATCTCCTCCGGGCCCACCCCTCATCGCCGGCTACCTGTCCACGTGACAGACCGGCGAACTCATGGGGGCCGGGGATCAGCCCATGCCCGGGTCGGCGAGCGGCGGCCACGAGTAGCGGACGGTCGTGCCGTGACCCTGGAGCCACTTGATCTCGCGGGCTCTCAGCTCGTGGGAGTGCTCGGTGGAGATGGTGGCGGGCCATCGGACGATGACGGTCGCGACCCGGCCGGTCACGGCGAGCTCGCGGACACGCGGCCAGCCGTCACGCAGCCGGGGGTCCGGCTCGCCGGACGTGTCGGTGATCGTCTCGACGAGGGTCAGGCCGTGGAGTTCGGCGAACATGCGCCCCTCGGACTCCGCTCGCTCGACGGCGAGGTTCGGCTGCAGCCGTCCGCCTCGCTCGGCGCATACGTACAGCACCGCGGCCTGTGCGGCTCCGCTCGGCCGGAGCCGTTCGCGAGGGGCCGTCCAGCCGGTGCCGCCGCACTCCGGGGAGAGCTGGTAGGTGGTGGTGCCGGTGTCCTCGGGTAAGGCGGTCACGACACCGGTGCGGGAGGCGCCGGTGTCGTACGCGAGGTCTCCGCGCCGCGGCGTCCAGGCCGGTGCGGTGACGTGCGGTGCGGGTCCGTCCGTGGTCATACCCCTGAAGCTACGGAGCTGGCGACGGCTGAGTATGAATCAGGAGAATAGGTCCTGGTCATCAAGGTGAAAACGGCTCGACATCCCGCGCAACTGCTGCCGGGTGGCGGCCCGTTCGGCGTACACGATCTTCCGCAGCGTGGCCCTGGCGATGGGATGGTTCCGGACGAGCTGCGGTGCGAGGTCCTCGGCCTGGCGAAGTTCGGTGAGTGCACGGCGGCGGTCCCCGTCCCACAGGTAGGCCCGCGCGAGGTCCATGCGGTGGTGTCCCTGGCGGGAGTGGGGCAGGGCCTCGATCTGGCCAGGGTCTGCCTGGTGGTTGAGGGCCAGGGCCCGGCGCTGGTCGCTCATCTCCAGGGCGACGCTGATGCCGTGGATCGTGACGTTCCCTGAGGAGAAGGTGAGGGAGTGCCGGTCGTCGAACGGCTCGCTACCGGCGGCGTCGGCGCGGTCGGCGGCCTGGCGGGCGAGGCCGATACGGTGCTCGGTCTCGGCCTTGTTGTTCGCCCGGGCGGCGGAGACGGCCGCGCGGAGCTGGATGGCCCCCCAGGCCCGCAGGGCTCGGGGTTCTCCGCGCTCGTACTCGGCCTCGATGCCGGCCAATGCCTTGTCGGCGAGCGCCATGGCGTCGGACCAGTCGGCTGTGGCCCACATGTCCCAGACCCGCATCCAGTCCGCGACGGCCGGGAGGACCGGGTCGCCCGACAGTCGCGACGCCCAGGACGCCCGGTCGCACGCGGTGGCGACCAGTTCGGAGTGCCCGAGCGCGTGGGCGGAGGTGTGGGCGAACTTGCAGCACACGGCGTAGATCCCGAATGCCTCTTCCCGCTCGTGTCCACGGGACCGGTCGGCCAGGGCGTGGGCCTCGCGCAGGAGGTCCGGAAGGCTGCGCAGGATCGCCACGTTCGCGGCCGAGTCACGGAGCCGGTGAAGTCGCGTCATGTCCGCCCACAGCGCGGCCGAGGAGCGCGGGATGCCGTCGAAGACGGGGGTCAGGTCGTAGCGGCGGAGTTCACGCAGGATCGACGCCGCCGCCGGCTGCCACTGCTCATCGCTCGGACTGCCCAGATAGGGGCGGGAGATGAGGTCGTTGGGGTGGCAGTGCAGTGCCGCCGCGATCATGTTGATCAGCCCGGTCCGGTCCAGCTCGATCCGGCCCGCCTCGACCTTCGACACCCATGCCTGCGACTTGCGGACGGCCTGGCCGAGGTCGGCCTGCGCCATGCCAAGGCCGAGTCGCCGCCGTTTGATCCGGCGGCCGATGGCCTCCTGTTCCTCCAGCTCGTACGCCATACGGGGAACGGTACCGGCGGCCAGGCGCCCGCGTGAGCCCCTTCCCGCCGCCGCCTTCGGGCCCTGCAGCGCGAGCCTCCATGGAGCCCCGTCGTGACCTCAGCCCACGAAAGCCCGCCACGACGGCGGGAGAGCCGGACGGTCGTCCGCCACGTGTGTCTCCAGCAACCACGTCCGCCCTCGGCCACGCTTCCTTGATGCCACGGCCTCCGCCCATGGCGACCCGCAGGCGCTCCCGCGCGGCGGGTGCCTTACCTGCTTAAGACGGAGGGACCACGGCAGGCCGCTGAGCTGCACGCCTACCCGAAAGGTCACCCGCCGCTGGATGCTACTACCCAGAATTGAATAGCGCAGAGTAGAGTTTCACCCAGTTCTGGATGAGGACTCGTCAGGGACGCATGAGCTGATGCATCGCTGCTCGTCTTCTCTTCACCCGTGGGGGGTAATCTGTGCGTGCAGGGCGGAAGGTGACCCGGATCGAGACCGTCAACCGGTCGACGGGCGAGGTGAACGACCTCACCGTCCATTCGTCGGTATCGGTCGCATCCGGCCTCTGGTTCAGAGGAGGAGGGTTCACCACCATGGGATACGCGGCACACCTGGCCCTCGCCGACGCCGACCTCAGCGCGGCGGCCTTCAAGCTGTTCCACAAGATGTGCGGCATCCAGAACCGCAAGGACCACGGCCTCGTCATCGTCGAGAGCCAGACCAAGTTCGCCGAGCAGGTCGGTATGTCCCAGTCCTCGGTCTCTCGCGCTCTCCGCCAGCTCTCCGACCAGGGGTTCATCTACCCCGATGGCCGAAACTGGCGTCTGCGCGCGGACTTCGTGTTCAACGGCAACGGGGCAGCCCAGGGCCAAGCCATCCAGAACATCCCCGAGGGCACCCCCGACCCCTACGCGGACGCCAAGAAAGCCGGAGGACTCACCGTCATCGACGGCGGCAACGGAGAACAGGCCGACGACCGGGCTTGATGTGCCAGTCCGTGGTTGAGGTCGCATACGAGATCCTCTGACCGCCATCCCCCAAGGGAAAAGGTCACGACGGGCGGAGCCGCTGCGACCGACAATCCTCGGATGGCCGACTTCCTCCACAAGCCCACGCTCGCCGGCGAGCTCGTCACCCTGCGTCCCGTCACCGAGGACGACGTCCCCGCGCTGCTGCCGATGTTCGGCGACCCCGAGATCGCCCGGCTCACCGGTCTCCACACCCGCTTCGACGAGCCGGCGCTGCGGAAGTGGTACGGGTCGCGGGGCGGGCAGGACGGGCGGCTCGACCTTGCCGTGGTCGAGCGGGCCACGGGGCGGGTGGTCGGGGAGGTGGTGCTCAACGAGTGGGACGAGGGGAACGAGAGCTGCGGGTTCCGGATCTGTTTCACCCCCGAGGGCATCGGGCGCGGGCTCGGCACCGAGGCGACCCGGCTGATGCTCGGGCACGCCTTCGACGGCCTCGGGCTGTACCGGGTGTGGCTGGAGGTGTACGCGTTCAACCCGCGCGCCCGCCGCGCCTACGAGAAGGCCGGCTTCCGGGCGGAGGGGGTCCTGCGCGGGGCGCTGCGGTGGGAGGGCGAGCGGGTGGACGCGCCGGTGATGGCGGTGCTGGCGCCGGAGTGGGCGGCCGGGTCTCAGGTCGTCGGGTCTCAGGTCGTCGGGTCTCAGGTCTCCGGGTCCCAGGTCTCCGGGTCCCAGGTCTCCGGGTCCCAGGTCTCCGGGTAGCCGATCTCCGCGATGTCCTTCGCCAGGGCGGCCGGGTCCAGCGCCGGGTTGAGGGCCGCGACGACCGTCCCGGTCAGCGGGCGCAGGGCCAGGACGTGGCGGACCGCCTCGACGGGGACCTCGGTCTCGAAGTAGTCGGCGGCCCACTCCGCGTACGCCTCCGGGGAGCGGTCCACGAGGAGTTCGAAGACGTACGGGGCGCCGTCGGGCGCGTCGTCGCCCTCGCGGGGCGGGAAGTCGATGGTGCCGGTGCGCCAGGCGGGGTCGTCCGGTGTGCGCCACAGGCAGGCCGTGACGGACGGCGGCTCGTCCTCGGGGCGGGTGACGTACGGGTGGAAGGCGGCCGGCAGCTCGTCGAGGACTCCCGGCCACACCTCCGGGTCCCCGTCCACGCGGGCCCAGGGGCTCATGGGCGACTCGTGGTCGAAGCCCTCGGCGACGGCGCCCGCGGGGGAGAAGACCACGGCGTACTCGTCGCCCGACCCGTCGCGCATGGAGGCCCGCTGTTCGCCCTCGCCCCAGTGCGCGTCGAAGGAGTGGTAGCGGGGCTCCCACTCCGGGCTCAGGACGGCGTCGAGCATCGCGAGGCCCCGGCAGTGGTCGCGCAGTTCCGCTATGCCCGGCAGCGCCCGGGCCACGTCGTGGACGGTCATGGACCCATTGCAGCGCACCGCACTGACAACCGGGCCGACATGCGCCCCTCCTCCCCCGAACCTAGGCTTGCCAGGGCAAACCCCCGCAGAGTCCCCAGCAGACCGGGAGGAACGCCATGTCGAAGCGAGGCAACAAGCGCCGGGCGCGGAAGAAGAAGGGTGCCAACCACGGGAAGCGGCCCAATACCTGAGGTGAGGTGCCCGGGCCGCCGCCCGTTCAGCAGGTGTGGCGGTCCCGGGCCGGGTCGTACAGGTGGCTGTCGCGGAACTCCGAGGCGGCCAGGGTGCGGCCCACGAGGATCACGGCGGTCTTGGTGATGCCGGACGCCTTGAGCTGGTCCGCGATGTCGGCCAGGGTGCCGCGCAGGACGACCTCGTCGGGGCGGCTGGCCATCGCGACGACGGCGGCGGGGCAGTCCTCGCCGTAGTGGGGGACGAGCTCGGCGACGACGCGGTCGGCGTAGCGCGCGGCCAGGTGGAGGACCAGGAGGGCGCCGCTGCGGCCGAGGGTCGCCAGGTCCTCGCCCTCCGGCATGGGCGTGGCCTGCTGGGCGATGCGGGTGAGGATGACGGTCTGGCCGACGGTCGGGACGGTCAGTTCGCGCTTGAGGGCCGCCGCGGCCGCCGCGAAGGCGGGAACGCCGGGCACGACCTCGTAGGGGATGCCCGCCGCGTCGAGGCGGCGCATCTGCTCGGCCATGGCGCTGAAGACGGACGGGTCGCCGGAGTGGAGGCGGGCCACGTCCTGGCCGGCCTCGTGGGCGGCGGCGATCTCGGCGACGATCTGGTCCAGGTCCATCCGGGCCGTGTCGACCAGCTTCGCGTCCGGCGGGCATTCGGCGAGGAGTTCGGTGGGGACGAGCGAGCCCGCGTAGAGGCAGACCCCGCACTTCGCCAGGGTCCGCGCGCCGCGCACGGTGATCAGGTCGGCCGCCCCGGGGCCCGCGCCGATGAAGTAGACGGTCATGTCGGTGTTCAACCCTTCGTTACGGACCATTGCGTGACCGGCATCGCCTGGCGCCAGCCGGTGAAGCCGCCCACCGGCACGGCGGCGGCGACCGCGAGCCGGACCAGTTCGCCGCCGTGGCGGCGGTAGCGCTCGGCGAGCAGCGCCTCGGACTCCATCGTCACCGTGTTGGCGACGAGCCGGCCGCCGGCCGGGAGCGCGTCCCAGCAGGCGTCGAGCAGGCCGGGGGCGGTCAGACCGCCGCCGATGAAGATCGCGTCGGGGGCCGGCAGGCCGGCGAGGCCGGCCGGTGCCGCGGCCGTCACGACCCGCAGGCCGGGTACGCCGAGGGCCGCCGCGTTGCGTTCGATGCGCGCCGCGCGCTCGGCGGACCGCTCCACGGTCACGGCCCGGCAGTCGCGGTGCGCCCGTGCCCACTCGATGCCGATGGAGCCCGAGCCGCCGCCGATGTCCCAGAGCAGTTCGCCCGGGGCGGGCGCGAGCGCGGCGAGCGTGGCGGCGCGCACGTACCGCTTGGTGAGCTGGCCGTCGTGCTCGTACGCCTCGTCGGGCAGTCCGGGCGTGACGCCGAGCCGGAGCGTCTCCGGGTCGCGCGCGCAGTCGAGGGCGATCACGTGGAGCGGGTCGACGCGCTCGTGCGGCCAGTGGGCCGCGGTGCCGTCGAGGAGCGCCTCGCGCGGGGAGCCGAGCTGTTCGAGGACCCGGATCCGGGTGCCGCCCCAGCCGCGGGCGCGCAGCAGCGCGGCGACCCGCGCCGGGGACTCGGGCCCTTCGCCGAGGAGCAGCAGGCGGCGCCCGTCGTGCAGCCGGGCCGTGAGGGCGTCGAGCGGCCGGGCGACGAGGGAGACGGTCTCGGTGGCCTCCAGGGGCCAGCCGAGCCGGGCGCAGGCGTACGAGACGGAGGACGGGTGCGGCAGGACCCGCAGCCGGTCCGGGCCGAGGGTGCGGGCGAGGGTGTGGCCGATGCCGTGGAACATGGGGTCGCCGCTGGCGAGGACCGCGATCCGGCGTCCTTCGTGGGCGGCGAGCAGGCCGGGCACGGCGGGCAGCAGCGGGGTGGGCCAGGCGACGCGGGTGCCGGCGCAGTCGGCGGCGGGCAGCAGGTCGAGCTGGCGGGGGCCGCCGATGAGCACCTCGGCGGCGCGCAGGGTGCGGCGGGAGGCTTCGGGGAGCCCGTCCCAGCCGTCCGCGCCGATTCCGACGACCGACACCGATATCGCAGCGTTCACGCCCGGGACTCTACGTGAGCAGGGGCGGAGCCTTGCCGCGCGGTCGGCGCGCGGTCACTTCTGGGCGTTCTGCCCGACGTAGAAGAGGAGCCAGACGAAGCCCGCGAAGGCGTGCGTCGCGAAGACGTACACGAAGACGCGGAGCATCACGCCCCGCTCCTTCCAGCGCTCGATGTCCGTGCCGCTGTCGGTGCGGTCGTCGGTGCGGTTGTCCGTGCCGCTGTCCTTGCCGCTGTCCTTGCCGGGTGCGGCGCCGCCGTCCGTGCCGCTCTCGGTGTCGGTGCCGGGATCCGTCATGTCCTCCAGGGTACGGGCGCGGGTGCCGGGGGCCGGGAATAGCGGGGTGGGGTGCGCCGTTCCACGTGATGGTTTAAGATTCAACCACTGATGCGGATGGCATCGGGAAACGCGAGAGGTGAGCACGATGCAGTTCGGGATCTTCACCGTCGGCGACGTGACGGCCGACCCCACCACCGGCCGTACCCCCACCGAGCACGAGCGGATCAAGAACACGGTCGCCATCGCGCTCAAGGCGGAGGAGGTCGGCCTGGACGTCTTCGCGACCGGCGAGCACCACAACCCTCCGTTCGTCCCGTCCTCCCCGACGACCCTCCTCGGGCACATCGCCGCCCGCACCGAGAACCTGATCCTCTCCACCTCCACGACCCTCATCACCACCAACGACCCGGTGAAGATCGCCGAGGACTACGCCACCCTCCAGCACCTCGCCGACGGCCGTGTGGACCTGATGATGGGCCGCGGCAACACCGGCCCGGTCTACCCGTGGTTCGGCCAGGACATCCGCCAGGGCATCCCGCTCGCCATCGAGAACTACTCGCTCCTCCACAAGCTGTGGAGGGAGGACGTGGTCGACTGGGAGGGCAAGTTCCGCACCGCGCTCCAGGGCTTCACGGCCACCCCGCGCCCGCTCGACGGCGTCCCGCCGTTCGTCTGGCACGGCTCCATCCGCTCCCCGGAGATCGCCGAGCAGGCCGCGTACTACGGTGACGGCTTCTTCGCCAACCACATCTTCTGGCCCAAGCAGCACACCGAGAAGATGGTCCGGCTCTACCGGCAGCGGTACGCCCACTACGGCCACGGCACGCCCGAGCAGGCGATCGTCGGCCTCGGCGGCCAGGTCTTCATGCGGAAGAACTCGCAGGACGCCGTACGGGACTTCCGCCCGTACTTCGACAACGCGCCGGTCTACGGCCACGGCCCCTCCCTGGAGGAGTTCAGCAGCGAGACCCCGCTGACCGTCGGCTCCCCGCAGGAGGTCATCGAGCGCACCCTGTCCTTCCGCGACTACGTCGGCGACTACCAGCGCCAGCTCTTCCTGGTCGACCACGCCGGTCTGCCCCTGAAGACGGTCCTGGAGCAGCTCGACATCCTCGGCGAGGAGGTCGTCCCGGTGCTCCGCAAGGAGTTCGCGAACCTGCGGCCGGCCGGCGTCCCCGAGACCGCCCCGCTGCACCCCGCCGTGACCGCGCACCGCACCGAGAAGGAGTCGTAACACCATGCAGACGCTCAAGCTGGTCGCCGTCTCCGCCGGCCTCAGCTCCCCGTCCTCCACCCGGCTGCTCGCCGACCGGCTCCTCCAGGCGGCCCGCTACCGGCTGGCCGAGCAGGAGTACGCGGTCGACGTCCAGGTCGTCGAACTGCGCGACCTGGCCGTGGACATCGCGAAGAACCTCGTCACCGGCTTCCCCTCCGAGAAGCTGGGCGCGGCGATCGACGCGGTGACGGGCGCCGACGGCGTCATCACCGTGACGCCGGTCTTCACCGCCTCGTACAGCGGCCTGTTCAAGTCCTTCTTCGACCTGATCGACCCGACCGCGCTGACCGGCGTCCCGGTCCTGATCGGGGCGACCGGCGGCACCGCCCGCCACTCGCTCGTCCTCGACCACGCCCTGCGCCCGCTCTTCGCCTACCTGCGGGCCGCCGTCGCCCCGACGGCCGTCTACGCGGCCTCGGAGGACTGGGGCACGGGCGGCGACGAGTACACCGAGGGGCTGCCCTCCCGGATCACCCGGGCCGGGCAGGAGTTCGCCGGGATGGTCGCGGCCCGCCCGCGCCGCCGCGACGACGAGGCCGCCACCGACGGACTCGACGGTCTCGACGGACTGGACGAGATCGTCCCGTTCGAGCGCCAATTGGCCGACCTGCGGCTGGATTGATCTATTTGTTACGTTGGTCGGGAGGGCCCCGCACGGGGCCTCCCGACAGCGAAACGGAGGTCGGTCATGGCCGGCGGCAGGATCGTGGTGGGTGTGGACGGATCGGCTCCGTCCCTGCGGGCACTGAAGTGGGCGGCGGCGCAGGCCGCCCTCACCGGGGACTCCCTCCAGACGGTGATCAGCTGGGAGTACCCGGCGTCCTGGGCCACCCTCATGCCGGGGGTCCCGCCCGAGTTCGACCCGGAACGGCTCGCGAAGCAGATCCTGGACCAGGCCCTCGACCAGGCCCTCGCCCCCGCCACCGCCGCCGCGGTCACCCGCACCGTGGTGGGCGGCAACGCGCCCCAGGCCCTGATCGACCAGGCCGAGGGCGCCACGCTGCTCGTGGTCGGCGACCGCGGCTACAGCGGCTTCAAGGCGGCCGTCCTGGGCTCCGTCTCCTCCCACGTCACCCAGCACGCGCCGTGCCCGGTGGTGGTCGTGCGCGGGGAGATCCCGGGCGAGGAGTAGGGCCGGGCCCGGGGTCCCGAGGACCCGGAGACCCCGGGGCCCGGCGCCCCGGCGCTCCGGCGCTCCGGCGCCCCGGCGCCCCGGCGCCCCGGCGAAGGAGACCGTCTCCCCCGTGCGGGGGAGGCGGTCGGCACGGCGGGGCGACGACCCCGGGTGAGGACCGGCGGCAGCCTTGACGCATGTCGAGGATGAACGCCCTTCCCGGCGTGCCCCGTTGGGCCGCCGTCGCCGCGCACGCCGTCCCCCTCCTGGTCCTGCCCGCCGGACTGTGGCGGCTCGCCCTGGCCTTCGGGATTCCGGTCGCCGCGCACTCCCCGTACAGCGATCCGGGGCCGGGGATGCTGGCGTACATGATCGGACTGACCGTCCTGTCCGAGCTGCTGGCCCTGCTCACGCTCGGTCTCGTACGGGACTGGGGCGAGGTGTTCCCGGAGTGGCTGCCGCTGGTCGGCGGCCGGCCGGTGGGCGTGCGGGCGGCGACCGGGGCCGCGCTCGCGGGGGCCGCCGGGCTGCTCGCGGCGGGCGGCTGGTCCGGGTACGCGGTGTACGCGGGCCTCGGCGAGGGCGACGGCACGGAACTCACCGCCGCCCAGGACGCCCTGTTCCTCGGCTGCTACCTGCCGCTCGCCGCCTGGCCCGTACTGCTCGGCGCGGTGGCGGTGGCGTACCACCGTCGCCGCGCCGGGCGGGCCCGGTAACGGGCGGTGGGTCAGTAGGGCGCGGGGCGGCCGGCCGCGTCCTCGTGGGTGTAGAAGAGGTAGAAGGCGGCGCCGCCGTTCACCCCCGCCACGATCAGTCCGAGCAGCGAGGACGAGTAGATGCTCGCGCCGGAGAGGCTGTAGAGGAAGCCGATCGCGATGCCAGTGAGGGCGCCCCAGGCCACGGCGCGCAGTTCGCGCCGCAGCCGGCCGCCGTAGCGGCGCAGCCCGTAGATGGCCACCGCGAGGACGACGGCGCTGATCAGGCCGAGCCAGAACTGGCCCCAGGACAGGGCGCCGCCGTCGCGGACGATGACCGGGGCGTAGAGACCGTAGAGGATGCCGATGGTGGCGGGCACGGCCCAGCCGTGTGTGTTCGGCAGCCGCCGGGCGGGTACCGCTGCGTGTGCGGCCATGGCGGGAGCTCCTTTCCCCGGAACCGTTCCTGCACCCTCCAGGGCACACCCGCGCCCGGCGCCCCGCAAGTGGATCAGCCGGCCGCCGGTTCCGCCGGGCGCACCGCGACCGCGTCGACCTCGAAGAGCATGCCGGGCAGGGCCAGGGACGCGACGCCGCTGAGGGTCTGGGCGGGCAGCCGGTCGCCGAAGGCCCCGTGCAGGGCCTTGCCGAGGACCTCCAGCCTGGCGAGGTCGTGGTCGACGATGTACGAGCCGAGCCGGACGACGTGCTCGAAGCCGAGTCCGACGCCCTCCAGCGCGTGCCGCAGGTTCGTGAAGGCCAGGTCGACCTGGGCCGCGAAGTCCTCGGGGTGGAGCGGGGAGCCGGTGGCGTCGGAGGCGTACTGGCCGCCGATGAAGACGAGTTCGCCCGGCGCGGAGGCCGCGTGGCTGTAGCCGAAGGGGGCCGGGTCGTGCAGGGTCGCGGGGTTGGTGATCGTGCGCTGGTCGTGGGTCGCGCTCATGAGCCGAAGTCCTCCCGTGAACCGGACATCCGATGTCCGGAATCCTGATGTGAAGCGGGGTGTGGGGCGGGGTGTGGGGCGGGGTGTTTTGGCGGTACGTGGAGCCGTACGGCTGCTCCGCACGCGGACCCGTGGCGCTGGGCCCGGTGCCGCGCTCAGCCCGTCGTGGCGAGCCAGCGGCGGATGCGGTCCGGGGCGGTCGGCGCCTGCCGTTCGGCCTGGGCGCGGACGTCGTCCAGGGTCCGGCCGGCCAGCTCCCGCCGCCAGGCCAGCTCGGCGCGGCCCATCGCGCCGGCGATGGCGCACTCGGCGGAGGACGGTCCCGCCGCCCCCGGCCCCTGGCCGCGGATCTCGGTGCAGCGGAAGGCCTCGTCCGGGCCCTCGATCGCCGCGACCACGTCCATGAGGGTGATCCGGTCCAGCGACCTGGCGAGCCGGAAACCGCCCTTCGGGCCGGAGACCGAGCTGAGGACGCCGGCCCGGACGAGTGCCTGGAGCTGCTTGTTGAGGTAGGCGGCGGGCAGCTCGTGGTACGCGGCGAGACGGGCCGCGGTGACCGCCCGGTCCTCGCCGATCCAGGCGAGGTTGAGACAGCTGTGCAGCGCCCATTCGACGCCCTCGTTCATCCTCATATTCTGGATGCTACATGTCCAGGATCTTGGGTGCCAGGGGATCGGCAGGGAGTCGGCAGGGGGTCGGCAGGGAGTAAGGAGCAGGAAGTCGGCTGCCGGGCGCCCTCACCCGTACGGCTCAACTGAAGGTTCGCGGGCGGGCGCTCCGACGATGGGGCCATGAGCCAGAACACCGCATCACCGCACAAGAACACCTCGTCGGGCTCCGGCGGCTGGGCCGCCGGAGGCAGCCTCTTCGCCGGTGTCCTCATGCTGGTCACCGGCATCATGGACATCTTCCAGGGCATCGCGGGCATCGCCGAGGACGACGTCTACACCCGCGTCGGCGACTACGTCTTCAAGTTCAACCTGACGACGTGGGGCTGGATCCACCTCGTCCTCGGCATCGTGGTCGCCATCGCGGGCTACGGCATCCTCAAGGGCGCCGAGTGGGGCCGGGTCGCCGGTATCGCGCTCGCCTCCCTCAACGTCCTCGCCCACTTCCTGTTCCTGCCCTACCAGCCCTGGTGGGCGCTGTTCTCCATGGCCGTCTCGGTCTTCGTGATCTGGGCGCTGGCCACGGACGAGGGCGACGGCGGCGAGCGCCGGTGACCCGGGTGCGCGCCACGGCGGGCGCGGTCGCGCTGCTGCTCGGGGCCTCCCTCGCCGCCACCGGCTGCGACCAGGCCAAGGAGGCGGCCGGCGGCATCGTCTCCTCCGCCACGGCGGCGGCCGCGTCCGCCGCCCAGGAGAAGATGAACGAGGTCAAGGACGGGGTGAACGCGACCGGCGACGTCAAGGCCGGGCCGACGTCCGCCGACGGGGACCGGACGGTCGCCGAGGTCACCGCGACCAACCCGAAGGACAAGACGGCCGACTACACGGTCTGGGTCAACTTCCGGGACTCCGGCGGCAATCTGCTCGACGCCGTCGTCCTGAACATCGACGGCGTGGAGGCCGGGAAGTCCAAGTCCGGCACGGCCCGCAGCAACCGGACTCTCACGGGCGAGACGAAGGCCGAGATCCAGCAGGCCGTACGCCACTGAGACACCACCGGCCCCGGCGGCGGCCCGGGCGCTCGACCTGCGGGGCGGGCGCCCATCGGCCACGCTGAAGGCATGGAGAACGACGAGATCCTCGAGAACATCGGCACCCTCGTCGAGGAGGAGCGCGCCCTTCGCCTGCGCACCGGGGGCCTCCTGGACGAGGAGCGCGCCCGCCTCGCCGAACTGGAGGTCCGGCTGGACCAGTGCTGGGACCTGCTGCGGCAGCGCCGTGCGAAGGCCGAGTACGGCGAGGACCCGGACACCGCCGCCCTCCGTCCCCCGTCGGAGGTCGAGGGCTACCGCAGCTGATCCGGGGGCCGTTCCTCCGGACGCCCCCCTTCGTCCTGATTTGGAAAGCATGGCGAAACCCGCACGGCCCACCCCACCCGCCCGGAGCGCTCCACCCCGGCTCACCCCGCCCTCCTGGCTCACCGCGGGACTCCGCCCGCAGTCCACCCCCGTCCCGTGGGCCGCCGTGCTCCGCGCCTCGGTCGCGCTCTCCGCGCCGCTGGCCGTCGGATTCGCCGCGGGGCAGCCCGCGTACGGGGCGCTGGTGTCCATGGGCGCGCTCTCCGGGGTGATCGGCGACACCGCCGACGCGTACCGCATGCGGATCTTCAACATCGCCGTCCCGCAGCTCTTCGGCGCCCTCGGCGTCACGCTCGGCACCCTCGTCTTCGGGCAGGGCTGGCTCGCCGTCGTCGTGCTCACGCTCATCGCGCTCGTCTCCGGGATGATCTCCTCGATCGGCGCCGTCGCCTCCGTCTCCGGGCTGCTGCTGCTCCTCAACGCCGTCGTCGGCGCGGGCCTGCCGATGCCCGACCCCTGGTGGAAGGCGCCGCTGCTGCTGACCCTCGGCGGGGTCGTGGTCCTCGTCCTCACCCTGCTGGGCTGGCCGTTGCGCGGCGGCACGCCCGAACGGACGGCGGTCGCCGGGACCTACCGGGCCGTCGCCGGACTCTTCGACGCCGCCGGCACCGACACGTACGACGAGCGTCGGCAGACCGTCACCGCCTCCCTCAACCAGTCCTACGACCTCCTGCTCGCCCGCCGCGCCCGGCAGCACGGCCGGGCGCCGAGCCTGGCCCGGCTGCTCTCCCAGCTCAACGCGGTCATCCCGCTCCTGGAGGCCGCGCCCGCCGCCCACCTCGCCGCGCGGCGCTTCCACCGGCCGCTGCCGCCGGAGATCCCGGCCGCCGTGCGCGCGCTCGCCGACGCCGTCGAGCAGGGCCGCGCCGGAGCGCCCGAACCCGCGCTGCCGGAGGCCCGGCGGCCCTCCGAGAAGGCCGTCGACGCGGCCCTGCGCTACGCGGCGACCGTCGTCCACAAGGCGGAGCCGAACCCGTACAACATCGACGACCGGCTGGGGCGGCCCGCCGCGCTCCGCGTCCGGGTGCGGCGCACCGCGCGCGCGGTGCTGTTCTCCGAGGCGTCCTGGCGGTACGGGCTGCGGCTCGCCCTGTGCATCGGGCTCGCCCAGGCGCTGGTCTCGCTGATCCCGGTCCCCCGCTCGTACTGGATCGCCCTCACCGTCACCTTCGTCCTCAAACCCGACTTCGGCTCGGTCTTCTCCCGGGCCGTGCTGCGCGCCCTCGGCACCGCCGCCGGGCTGCTGATCGCCGCGCCGCTGCTCGCGGCGGTGCCGCGCGGCTGGTGGGACGTGCCGGTGATGATGCTGCTCGCCGCGCTGATCCCGGCGTTCTCGGCGAAGGGGTACGCGTTCCAGACGGCGGCCATCACCCCGGTCATCCTGCTCCTCTCCGACCTCCTCAACCACCAGGGCTTCGACCTCGTGCTGCCCCGGCTGTACGACTCGCTGATCGGCTGCGGGATCGCGCTGGTCGCCGGCTACCTGCTGTGGCCCGAGTCCTGGCACACCCGGGTCGCGGACCGGCTCGCGGACGCCGTCGCCGACACCGCCGGGTACGTGTCGCTGGCCTTCCGCCCGCCCGCCGGCGACGACCCGGCCCGCCGGCACCGGGCCCGCCGCGCGCTGTACCGGGACATGTCGGCCGTGCGCTCCGAGTTCCAGCGGGCCCTGACCGAACCGCCGCCCGCCGGGGACCTGGCCGCCGCGTGGTGGCCGCTGGCGATCGCCGTGGAGCGGATCGTGGACGCCACCACGGCCGCCCGGATCCGCGTGGACCACGGCGCGCCCCCGCCCGAACCGGCCGAGGTCGCCGCCGTGGAGGGCCAGTTGCGCGAGCTCGCCGAGGGGCTGCGGTCCAGCCGGGTCCTGGTGGAGGTCCGGGCCGATCTCGGCGGCGACGAGGAGGGGGTCCTGGACCCGCTGCGGCAGGAGGTGCGGGCGGCCCGCGCCATCGCCTCGCCGTAGCACGCCTCTTGGGGACGACAAGGGTTCAAACCTCGCCAATAGGGCGTACGGAAGCCCTTACCGGCGGTTGCGGAACGGAACCCTCCCGCCGCCGTTACCGGAATCCACGCGTACGACTACGATGCGCTCGACTCACCGTGATCCGCGCCCCCGTCCCCGGCCACAAGCGTCCTGGTGGCACGGTCACTTGCCTGCGTCCCCCGTCCTTCCCCTCCCCGAGGACACCGCCATGCGCACCACCTCCGGCAGAGGTCTCCAGCCCAATGCCCTCGGCACCTTCGACACCATCGTGATGGCCGTGGCCGGCAGCGCCCCCGCCTACTCGCTCGCCGCCACGACCGCCGTCCTCTTCGGCGCGGTGGGCCTCGCCGGGCCCGCCGCGCTGCTCTACTGCGCGATACCGATGCTCGGCATCGTCCTCGCGTACGCCCGGCTCGGCCGGATCGACGTCAACGCGGGCGCCGGGTACTCCTGGGTGGGCCGCACCCTCCACCCCTTCCTCGGCTTCCTCGCCGGCTGGGCCCTGGTCTTCGCCACGACCGTCTTCATGGTCGCCGGCTCCCTGCCCGCCGGCTCGCTGACGCTCTCCCTCTTCGCCCCCGAACTCGCCGGGAACACGGCGCTGTCCTGCGCCGTCGGCGCCGGCTGGTTCCTGATGATGCTGCTCGTCGTCCTCGGCGGCGCCCGCCTCACCGTTCACGCCCAACTCCTGCTGTCCGGCGTGGAGTTGCTGATCCTCGTCGCGTTCGTGCTGGGCGCCGTCGCGCACCGCGGGCACGCCACCGCCTTCGACTGGTCCTGGTTCGGCCTCGGCCACTTCGACGGCACGTCCGGCTTCGCGTCCGGCGCGCTCATCGCCGCCTTCTACTACTGGGGCTGGGACGTCACCAGCAACCTCAGCGAGGAGACCCGCGACAGCCGCCGCACCGCCGGACTCGCCGCGCTCGTCGGCATCGGCGTGGTCTTCCTGCTGTTCGAGGCGTTCACCGTCTCCGTCAACGTGCTGCTGAGCGCGGAGCGGATCGACGGCGCCGGCGCCAACGTCCTCGCCGTCCTCGGCGAGGAGATCTGGCCCGGCACCGGCGGAAAGCTCCTCGTCCTCGCCGTGCTGCTGTCCACGGTCGCCACCCTGGAGACCACCCTCATCCAGGTCACCCGCTCGCTGTTCGCGATGGGTCGCGACCGCACCATGCCGGCCGCGCTCGGCACCGTGCACCGGCGCTGGAACACCCCCTGGGTGGCGATCGTCGCGGTCGGCGCCGCCGCGCTCGTCATGTTCGCGGCGGCGGCCGTCGCCGGCTCCGTGCAGCAGGTCCTCAAGGACGCGGTCAGCGCCATCGGGCTCCAGATCGCGTTCTACTACGGCCTCGCCGGCATCGCCGCCGTCGTCGCCTACAAGTCGCTGCTGCTCAGCTCCGTACGGGACTTCGTCCTGGGCGGGGTGTGGCCGCTGCTCGGCTCCGCCTTCATGCTGTGGGCCTTCGTCCAGTCGCTCGGCGAGCTCTCCACGACCGCCCTGACCATCGGCCTCGGCGGCCTCGCCCTCGGCGTCGTGCCCATGCTCGTGTACTGGGCCAAGGGCAGCGCCTACTACCGCCCCGCCCGCCTCGACGCGGTCCGCGCGCTCGCCGCCGCCGCGCCCTTCGCCTCACCGGACTCGCCGCGCGCCCGCCGCTCGGACGAGTCGTTCGCCACGGACTTCTGACGGCCACTGCCTTCGAGGGAGGAACGGATGGCCGCTCTCCGCAGACCGTCCCGCTCGTCGCGCCCGGCGCGCTTCACACCCGACTTCGACCCGGACCTCGGCGACCGGGCGCTCACCGAGGCCCGCCACGACATGGTCATCGGACGCTGGCAGGGCGTCCGTGACCTGCTGCGGGCCACCGGCGACGACTGGCCGCGCCGCACCCACCGGCTGCGGCTCCTGTCGCACGCCGCCGCCGGCAGCTCCACCGTCGAGGCCTGGCGGGCCGCCGAACCCGGCTGCCCCGACGCGGCCGTCCTGCGGGCCGCCACCGACGTCGTCCGGGTCTTCGACGTCGCCATCGCCGCCGGCCGGGGCGGCGCCGTCGACCGCGGCCGGATCGACGCGGCCGTCGACGCCTGCCACGCGGCGGCGGGGGCGGCACCCGCCGACCCGATGCCGTGGGTGTCGCTGCTGTCCGTCGCCCGGCTGTACGAGGGCGGGGTGCCGCGCCGCGAACTGCGCCACTGGTTCGACGAGTTGCGGCGCCGCGACCCGTACAACACCGAGGGCCACACCCAGGTGCTGCGCTACTGGTCGGCGCGCTGGCACGGCACCCACGGCGCCATGTACGACTTCGCGCGCGACGCGGCGGGCGTCGCCCCGCCCGGCTCGCCGCTGCCGGTCCTGGTGCAGGTCGCGCGCGTCGAGGAGTACCGCTACATCGCCGACGGGGCACTCGGCCGGGGCCCGGTGCGCGGCTTCGACCAGCACTGGAAACACGAACTCGCGGTGACCGAGCTGCGCCGCACGTACGCCCGCTGGATCGGCGGACGCGAACCGGGCCGCCCGGTGGCCCCCGAGGAGGTCGCCGACCTCAACTACCTGGCCCACGCCGCGTGCTACGCGGGCCAGGTCGAGCTGGCGCGGGAGCTCCTCGGGCTCCTCGGGGCCCGGGCGGCGTGGGTGCCGTGGGTGTACACCGGGGAGCCGGAGGAACAGTTCGTACGGTTCAGGGAGGGCCTGGGCGTCACGTGACGCGTCCGGCCGACCGGCCTCGGCCCTCCCCCTCCCGGGATCAGACGCCGATGTCGCGCCCGTCGGCCCGCCACACCGAGACGACGGCCGGCCGGACGATCCGGCCGGGCCCGTCGGGCCACACCGACGCCGGCTTCTCGACGGAGGCCCCGTCGATCTCGCCCGGGTGCTGGACGGCGACCAGGACCCGGCGGTCCTGGACGATCGGGCCGCAGGTCTCGGCGCCGGTCGGGACGGTCAGGAACTGCTTGAGCTCACCGCGCCGCTCGCCGTGCGTGGCGACGCCGAACAGGCCGTCGTGGGAGCCGAGCTGGTTGCCGTCGGTGGAGATCCACAGGTTGCCGTGCGGGTCGAAGGCGACGTTGTCGGGGCAGGAGATCGGCGACACCTTGTCCTTCGGGAAGCCCGCGAAGTAGGTGGCCGGGTCGTTCGGGTCGCCCGCGACCAGGAACAGGCGCCAGGCGAAGCCGTCCGAGGACGGGTCGTCCCAGTGCTCGGCGAGCTCCAGGATCTGCCCGTGCTTGTTGAGGTTGCGCGGGTTGGCCTCGTCGGCGCCCGGGTTGGTGCCCTTGCCTCGGTTGGAGTTGTTGGTGAGCGCGACGTAGACCCGGCCGGTGCGCGGGGACGGCTCGATGTCCTCGGGACGGTCCATCTTGGTGGCGCCCACCTTGTCGCCGGCGAGGCGGGTGAAGACGTACACCTCCTCGGCGGTCATCCCGGGCACGTGCGAGACCGCCCCGTCCGGACCCGCGGTGGCCAGCGGGATCCACACGCCGCTGCCGTCGAACTCGCCGTCCGCGGGGAGCTTGCCGCTGCCGTCGATCTCGGCGGCCGGGCTGTCGCCGGTCAGCCGGGCGACGTACAGCGTGCCCTCGTCGAGCAGCGTGAGGTTGTGCGCGTGCGCGGCCCGCGAACGCCCCTTCTTCATCCGCTTGCTCGACACGAACTTGTAGAAGTAGTCGAACCGCTCGTCGTCGCCCATGTAGACCACGGCCCGCCCGTCGGCGGTCATCCGCGGCTGCGCGGCCTCGTGCTTGAACCGGCCGAGCGCGGTGCGCTTGCGGGGCGTCGACTCCGGGTCGTACGGGTCGAGCTCGACGACCCAGCCGAAGCGGTGCGCCTCGTTCGGCTCCTGCTTCAGGTCGAAGCGCTTGTCGAACCGCTCCCACTTGCGCTCGCTGGCGCCGGTGCCGATGCCGTACCGCTTGTCGGTGGCGCTCGACGCGTTGGCGAAGTACTGGTTGAAGTTCTCCTCGCCGTGCAGCGTGGTGCCCCACGGGGTGGTGCCGCCGGAGCAGTTGTTGAGCGTGCCGAGCACCTTGCGGCCGGAGGGGTCGGCCGAGGTCTTCAGGAGGGCGCTGCCCGCGGCGGGACCGGTCGCCTCGAACACGCTGGTGGCGGTGAGGCGCCGGTTGAGCCGGTGGCGGGTGACGGCCGTCAGCTTGCCGGTGCGGTGCTCCTCCTGGACCACGACGACGCCGAGGCCGTGCGCGGCCCAGGCGATCTCGACCTGCTCGCGGGTCGGGTTCTCGGGGTCGTAGCCCCGGAACATCAGCACCTCGTCGGTGTACTCGTGGTTGGCCACCAGCACCTGGCGGTGGTGCTCGTCCGGCAGCGGCAGCAGCGACAGGAAGTCGTTGTTGTAGCCGAACTGCCCGGCCTGTGCCTTCGCCGTCTGCTTCTCCGGGTCGAAGGCCGGCGCGCCGCGCAGGATGGGCTCGCCCCAGCGGACGACCACGTTCTGCTCGTAGCCGGAGGGGACGGTAACCCGGTCGGCGGTGTTCGGCGCGACCGGGGTGAACCGGAGCCCGCGGGCCCCGCCCGCCTCCGGCTTCGGCTTCGGCCGCTGGTGCGCCTCGGCGGCGGGCGCGTTGCCGACGGCGAGCGCGGTCCCGGCGGCGGAGGCGACGGTCACGACCGCGGCGGCACGCATCACGGAACGGCGCGAGAGCGCACCGGCTATGACGTCGCCGACGTACTCGTTGCCACTCGTGTTGGGCACCTCCTGGAAGCAGGCGTCACCACACCGGAACCGGCAGGTCATGGCGGAACGCCCGCCTCCATGCGAGTGGTTGCTCAGCATCGGCAGCAGGTTGCGCACGTCGTCCTCCGGGGTGTCGATCATCGTCCGGCGGTGACGTTATGTGCGCACATCTGCACAGCGGAGGCGGTGGAGTGAACGCCGGATGAATGCACGGCGACCGGGGGAGCCCGGGTCGTAGGGCCGGGCGGGCGCGGCCGCTAACCTTACGTGTCCGCCCTGGCCAGGGATGAAGGACGCATAACGCCCAACTCATGCGAAGGGGTTCGCCCATGGGTATTCGGAGCTTGCTGCGCAAGGTATTCGGCCGAGACCGCGCGAACGACGCCGAAGAGTCCTCCGCCCCGGCAACCTCCGTACCGGCCCAGTCGTCGGGCCCGGGCGAGGCCAAGGGATCCACCACGACCACCACGGAAGAATCCCCCGCCGAACGCGCGGCGGCCGACCTGGTGGCAGCCTCCTTCGACAACCCGCAGGTGCCGGCGGCACGGCGGGCGTCGGACGAGGGGGCGTCGGGGGAGGCCGAGGCTTCGGCGGAGGCGGAGGTCGAGGCTCCGGCGGCTTCGGCGGAGGCGGAGGCCGAGGCTTCGGCGAAGCCCGGGGCGCCGGCCGAGGCGCCGGTGAGCGCGGCTGCCGATAAGGCGACCGGCGAGGCGGAGGAGCCGGCTGCGACGGCGCCCGCGACCGCTGAGGCGGACGAGCCGTCGGCGGCGGCCGAGACGGAGGAGACCACTCCGGCCGGCGACACGGCGGCGGAGACGGCGGACGCGGACGCGTCGGAACCCCTGGCGGGGACCGAGACGGCGGCGGACACGGACGCCGCCGAGCCGACGGCCGAGGCCGAGGCCGAGGCCGACACCACGGAGACGGCTGACGCGGACAGCGCCGAGGCGACGGCCGAGACCGACACCACGCAGGTGGCGGACGCGGACGCGACGGAGGCCCCGGCGGAGACCGAGACGACGGCAGACACGAACGCCGCCGAGCCGACGGCCGAGACCGACACCACGCAGGTGGCGGACGCGGACGCGACGGACTCCCCGGCGAAGGCCGAGACGACGGCAGACGCGGACGCCGCCGAGACGACGGCCGAGGCCGAAGCCACTCAGGCGGCGGACGCGGACAGCGCCGAGGCCCCGGCGGAGACCGAGGCCCCGCAGGCAGCTGACGCGGACGCGTCGGACTCCCCGGCCGAGGCCGAGACGACGGCAGACACGAACACCGCCGAGGCCGAAGCCACGCAGACGGCGGACACGGACAGCGCCGAGACCCCGGCGGAGACCGAGGCCCCGCAGGCAGCTGACGCGGACGCGACGGACTCCCCGGCCGACGCCGAGACGACGGCAGACACGAACGCCGCCGAGGCGACCGCCGAGACCGAAGCCGCGCCGGTGGCTGACGCAAACGCCTCGGACTCCCCGGCCGACGCCGAGGCGCCTGCCAAGGCGGACGAGGTGGAGGAGCCCGCCGCGACGGTCGACGCGGCGGTGGTCGCGGATGCGGCCACCGTGGACGCGGACGAGCTCGCCGAGCCGGAAGCCACCGTGGACGACACCATCGAGCCGGAGGCGACCGCAGACGCCGACGCCGTCGAGCCCACGGCAGCCGTGGACACCGACACCGCCGCGCCGGAGGCCCCTGCCGAGATCGCGGTCGAGGGGTCGGACGGCGAGGAGCGTGTCGCCGTGGCTTCGGCGCAGATCCCCGCCGCCCGCGCGTCCGCCGAGACGGCGGAGCCGGCCGAGCCGGGCGCAGCCCCGGAGGCCGTGGTCGCCACGGCCCCGGTCGAGGCCCCCGCCGCCGAGGAGGAGCCGGCCGCCACCGACACCCCCGTCGAGCCGGCCGCCGAGGCCCCCGCCCCCGCCCCCGCGCTCTCCCTCGCCCAGGTCAAGGCCGTCGCCCCGCAGCTCGTGGACGCGTACAAGGCCGCCGGTGCCGTGTTGAAGAAGCAGGGGCTGGAGGGGGCCCGGGCGGCCGTGTACCTCGTGGTGGACCGGTCCGGGTCGATGCGGCCGTACTTCAAGGACGGGTCCGTGCAGCGGCTCGCCGAGCAGACCGTGGCGCTGGCCGCGCACCTGTCCGAGGACGCGGCGGTCACGGCGGTGTTCTTCTCGACGGACATCGACGGCACCGTCGAGCTCCGCCCCGCCGACCTCACCCCGGACCGCGTCGAGACCGTCAACGCGACGCTCGGCCGGCTGGGCAGGACCAACTACCACCGGGCGATCGAGGAGGTCCTGGCCCACCACGAGAAGAACGACCCGGCCCGCCCGGCCCTGGTGGTGTTCCAGACAGACGGCGCGCCCGAGTCCCGTACGGCCGCCACGCAGGCGCTGGCGGAGGCGGCGGACCGCCCGGTGCACTGGCGGTTCACGGCCTGGGGCGAGGAGGACGGCAAGGCCTTCGACTACCTGCGGAAGCTGCCCGCCACCGCCCCGAGGACCGGCGTCCACCTGGCGGGCCCGGCCCCGCTGGAGACCCCGCACGCCGCGTTCTACCGCGGGCTGCTCGCGGACGCCCCGGCGCTCTGACGGGCGGCGGGCGGGCCCCGTCCCGCCCGCCGAAACGGGGGCCCGGGGGGCAGGCCGGACGGCTTACCCCCCGAGCCCCCGTTTTAACCGTGTGAGGAGACCCTCTTCCGGCCGTTAAAATTCGCACCATGGCGGCCACTGGATCCGAGAAGCAGGGCACGAAGGCGTTCTACGTCTCGACCCCCATCTACTACGTCAACGACGCTCCTCACCTGGGCCACGCCTACACGACCGTCGCAGGCGACGTGCTCACCCGCTGGCACCGCCAGCGTGGTGAGAAGGTGTGGTACCTCACCGGCACGGACGAGCACGGTCAGAAGATCATGCGCACGGCCGAGGCGAACAACGTCACTCCCCAGGCCTGGTGCGACAAGCTGGTCGAGGAGGCGTGGAAGCCCCTCTGGGAGCACCTGAACATCGCGAACGACGACTTCATCCGCACCACGCAGAAGCGTCACACCGACCGCGTCCAGGAGTTCGTGCAGGACCTGTACGACAAGGACGAGATCTACAAGGGCGGGTACGAAGGCCCGTACTGCGTGGGCTGCGAGGAGTACAAGCTCCCGGGCGATCTCATCGAGGCCGAGGACGGCACGAAGCTGTGCGCCGTCCACAAGAAGCCGGTGGAGATCCTCAAGGAGGAGAACTACTTCTTCAAGCTGAGCCAGTACGGCCCGAAGCTGCTGGAGTTCTACGAGGCGAACCCGGGCTTCATCCAGCCCGAGTCGGCCCGCAACGAGGTCGTGAACTTCGTCAAGCAGGGCCTGGAGGACCTCTCCATCTCGCGCTCGACGTTCGACTGGGGCGTCCCGGTGCCGTGGGACGACAAGCACGTGATCTACGTGTGGGTCGACGCGCTGCTGAACTACGCGACGGCGGTCGGCTACAACGAGAACCCGGAGAAGTTCGCGGAGACCTTCCCGGCCAACGTCCACCTCATCGGCAAGGACATCCTGCGCTTCCACGCGGTGATCTGGCCGGCGATGCTGATGGCGCAGGGCCTGCCGGTCCCCGGGCGGATCGCGGCCAACGGCTGGCTGATGGTCGGCGGCGAGAAGATGTCGAAGTCGAACCTGACCGGCATCAAGCCGCAGGACCTGACCTCGCACTTCGGCGTGGACGCGTACCGCTGGTACTTCCTGCGGGCGATCGCGTTCGGCCAGGACGGCTCGTTCTCGTGGGAGGACTTCTCCGCCCGCTACACGTCCGAGCTGGCCAACGACTACGGCAACCTCGCCTCGCGCGTGGCGGCGATGGTCGGCAAGTACTTCGACGGCGCGCTGCCGGCGGCGACGGCGGACGGCGACGCGGAGAAGGCGGTCCACGAGGGCCTGGCCAAGGCCGTCGCGACGGCCGACCGGAAGATCGGCGAGGAGCTGGACTTCCAGGGCGGCATCCTGGCGATCTTCGACTTCGTGAAGCAGGTCAACGGCTACATCACGGAGCAGGAGCCGTGGAAGGTCGCGAAGGACGAGTCGGAGGAGGGCCGGGCCCGCCTGGCGACGATCCTCTACACGGCCGCCGAGTCCCTGCGCGCGGTCGCCGTCCTGCTCAACCCGATCATGCCGGAGACCTCGCAGGCGCTCTGGGACTCCCTGGGCGCCGAGGCGTCCCTGGGCGCCCTGGCCACCCAGCCGGTCCAGCACGCGGGCGACTGGGGCAAGCTCCCGGCCGGCACGACGGTCACGAAGGGCGCGGTCCTGTTCCCCCGCCTGGAGGACCCGAAGAAGGACTGACCCACCCCACTCCGAAGGCCGCCGCTCCCCCAAGGGACGGCGGCCTTCGCCGTTCTCCGGCCAGCCCGGTCACCCGTACGAGCGAATATGCCAGAAGCATAGGACCCGCCCGTGCCGCTCTCCCTACGCTCGTCCCGACCGGACCAGGAGAAGGACCGACCCCTCAAGGAACCCCGTGGTCAGCTCCCCGCACGAAGCGATGCACCGCATCTTCCAGCACGACCTGCACCTCTTCAGCCGCCTCTCCGGAGTGCTCGGCTTACCCCTGCCCTCGCCCGTCGAGGTGACCGTCATGCCCACGGACCTCACCGAGGCGAGTCCCGTCGAGCGGCGGCTGGACACCCTTCTGCGCCTCGACAGCGCGGAGGACGGCTCCCTCCTCCTCGCCATCGAGGCCCAAGGGAAGAAGGACCCGGCGAAGCCGGCGAGCTGGGCGTACTACACCGCGTACCTCTGGACGAAGTACCGGTTGCCGACCGCGCTGCTGGTCGTGTGCCAGGACCGGGCCACCGCCGAATGGGCCGGGCGGCCGGTGTCCAGCGGACCGCCGGACCTGCCCACGCTCACCCTGCGGCCGCTCGTCGTGGGCCCCCACAACATGCCGGTGATCACCGACCCCGCCGAGGCCCGCGCGGACCTCGCACTGACCACCCTGTCGGCCATCACGCACGCGGGCGATCCGGACATCGGTGCCATACTGAAAGCACTTTCCACCGCTCTGCGGGACGTCCCCGAGGACGTCGCCGACCCGATCATCGAATTCACCACCCAGGGGCTGGAGAAGCGACCGGCCCTAGAGCTCTGGAGGAACCTGGTGGCCGTGGACCTCTCCTTCTACACGTCGGTCATCTCCGAGGAGATCCGGGACGAGGGCCGTGCCCAGGGCACGGCCCAGGCCATACTGATCATCCTGGAGCAGCGCGGACTCGACGTCTCCGACGCCGCCCGTGAGCGCATCACCGGCTGCGACGATCCCGAGGTGCTGCGTCGCTGGGTCGCTCGGGCCGTCAGTGTCTCCGGCGTCGACGAGATCTTCGCCGACGAGGACGCGTAGGCCGTATCCCCCGCAAACGAAAGGGCCCGGAACCGAGGATCGGTTCCGGGCCCTTTCGTCAGGCCGTCAGGCTCAGCGGGCCGCGTCCGGGTGGACCGACTCCGTGACCGGGCGGTCGTCCGAGGGCTTCTCCTTCGTGACCGGCTTGCGGAGCTGGATGTTCAGCTCGCGCAGGCGGGACTCGTCGAGCTCCGTCGGGGCGCCCATCAGGAGGTCCTGGCCGTTGCCGTTGAGCGGGAAGGCGATGATCTCGCGGATGTTCGGCTCGTCGGCGAGGAGCATCACGATGCGGTCGACGCCGGGGGCGATGCCGCCGTGCGGCGGGGCGCCGAACTCGAAGGCACGGAGCATGCCCGCGAACTCGGTCTCGACGGTCTCGCGCGTGTAGCCCGCGATCTCGAACGCCTTGAACATGATCTCGGGCTCGTGGTTCCGGATCGCGCCGGAGGACAGCTCGATGCCGTTGCAGACGATGTCGTACTGCCAGCCGAGGACGTCCAGCGGGTCCTGGGTCTCCAGGGCCTCCAGACCGCCCTGCGGCATCGAGAACGGGTTGTGCGAGAAGTCGATCTTGCCGGTCTCCTCGTCCTTCTCGTACATCGGGAAGTCGACGATCCACGCGAAGCGGAAGACGTTCTCCTCGAAGCGGCCGGCGCGCTTGGCGGCCTCGACCCGGACCGGGCCCATGATCTTGGAGACCTCGTCGAACTCGCCCGCGCCGAAGAAGACGGCGTGGCCGTCGGCCAGGCCGAGGCGCTCGGTGAGGACCTTGACGTTCTCCTCGGTGAGGAACTTGGCGATCGGGCCGGTGAGCGCGCCCTCCGCGCCGACCCGGACCCAGGCCAGGCCCTTCGCGCCGAGGGAGACCGCGAAGTCACCCAGCGAGTCGAAGAACTTGCGGGGCTGGTCGCCGGTCTCCGGCACGGCGAGCGCGCGGACGTGCTTGCCGGCGAAGGCCTTGAACTCGGAGTTCTCGAAGACGTCGGTGATGTCGACGAGCTCCAGGTCGGTGCGCAGGTCCGGCTTGTCGTTGCCGTACTTCAGCATCGACTCGCGGAAGGGGATCCGCGGGAAGGGGGAGCTGACGTGGCGGCCCCCGCCGAACTCCTCGAAGAGCTCCGTCATCAGCTTCTCGATCGGCTGGAAGACGTCCTCCTGCTCGACGAAGCTCATCTCGACGTCGAGCTGGTAGAACTCGCCCGGCGAGCGGTCGGCGCGGGCGTCCTCGTCGCGGAAGCAGGGCGCGATCTGGAAGTAGCGGTCGAAGCCGGAGATCATCAGCAGCTGCTTGAACTGCTGCGGCGCCTGCGGCAGCGCGTAGAACTTGCCCGGGTTCAGACGGGACGGGACGACGAAGTCGCGGGCGCCCTCGGGGGAGGTCGCGGCGAGGATCGGGGTCGCCATCTCGTTGAAGCCGAGGGCCACCATCTTGGAGCGGATGGCGGCGATGACGGCGGAGCGCAGCATGATGTTGCGGTGCATGCGCTCGCGACGCAGGTCGAGGAAGCGGAACTCCAGGCGCCGCTCCTCGTTCACGCCGTCGTCGGCGTTGATGGTGAAGGGGATCTGCTTCGCCGCGCCCAGGACCTCGACCGTGGCGGCCTCGATCTCGATCTCGCCGGTGGCGAGCTCCGGGTTCACGTTGTCGGCGCCGCGCGAGACGACCTTGCCGTCCACGCGGACGACGGTCTCCTTGGTCAGCTTGTCCAGGACCTCGGCCGCGGCGGTGCCGGGACGGGCGACCAGCTGCGTGATGCCGTAGTGGTCGCGCAGATCGATGAAGAGGATGCCGCCCAGGTCGCGCCGATTGTGCAGCCAGCCGCTCAGCCGGACGTCAGTACCGACGTCAGAGGCGCGGAGCTCGCCGCAGGTGTGGGACCTGTACCGATGCATCGTCGTTCATCCAGTTCTTCGGGATCCTTGGTGGGCGCCGGACGGACACACGTCCAGCCGTCCCAGGGTACCGGGCCACCCATGATCGCGATTCGAATACTCTCAGTGGCGACTTGCAGTCCGATATTCATAAAGTGGGGCAATGCGCACCGAGGACGTCCTGGCCGCCATCGCGACCGGTCTGTGGCGCTGGGACAACGCGTCCGGGGTGGTCACCCTCGACGCCGAGGCGGCCCGGCTCCTCGGGCTGCCCGCGGAGTCCGTGCGGCTCACCGAGGCGGCCGTCCGCTCCCGTTTCCACCCCGTCGACTGGAACGAGATCGACGGCGTGGTCCACCTGGCCGTCGCCGAGGACACCCTGGCCGAGGCCCGGCTGCGCATCATGGACGAGCAGGGCCGGGTGCTCCGTACCGTACGGAGCAGGTCCAAGCCGCTCATCGAGGGCGACGACTACCAGCTGGTCGGCACCCTCCAGGAGGTCGCCGAGCCGCAGCCCGGCACCGCCGCCTCCACCCCCATCACCGGCGACTGGCGCCGCTCCCGCGAGGCGTTCCTGCTGGACGCGGGCCGGGCGCTCGCGGAGGCCCGGTCGACGGCCGAGGTGCTGCGGGTGGCGGCCTCGCTGTCCATGCCGGGCTTCTCGCCGGACGGGCTCGCCGTCTTCGGCCTGGCCGGCGACCGGCTGACGATCATCGGGCACCACGGGCACAGCGAGGGCGACGAGGGCCCCTTCACCTCGATGACCCTGGACACCGACTACCCGGCGGCGGAGGTGGCGCGGACCGGGCGGGCGATCTACCTGCCGACGCCCGAGGAGTACCTGCGCCGATTCCCCATGACCTGGCCGCTCGCCCAGCGCTTCGGCCGCCGCTCCTGGGCCTTCGTCCCGCTGGTCGTCGCCGGGCGCACGATGGGCGCGTGGATGGCCGCGTTCAAGCACCCGGTCGCCTTCACGCCCGACGAGCGCTCGGTGCTCACCACGGTCGCCCGGATGCTGGCCCAGGCGCTGGCCCGGGCCGGGGTGGCCGAGTCGGAGCGGGAGCTGTCGCTGGGGCTCCAGCGCACGATGATGCCGGTGCTCGGCCCCGGCATCCCCGGCATCCAGGTGGCCGCCCGGTACGTGCCCACCGGCGGCGGTCTCCAGGTCGGCGGCGACTGGTACGACATGATCCGGCTGCCCGGCGGGTCCGGCGCCGGCCGGATCGCCCTGGTGATCGGCGACGTCCAGGGCCACGACGTGCGGGCGGCCGGGCTCATGGGGCAGCTGCGGATCGCCCTGCGGGCGTACGCCTCCGAGGGGCACCGCCCGGACGCCGTGCTCTCCCGGGCGTCCCGGTTCCTGTACGGCATCACCGAGGGCACGGACGGCACCGAGGGCACGGACGGCACAGGCGGGGGTGTCGGAGGCTACGGGGCCGACGACTCCGGGCCCTACGGCGGCCCCCGCTTCGCCACCTGCCTGTACCTGGAGGTCGACCTGGAGTCCGGGGTGGTCGAGATCGCCCGCGCCGGGCATCCCGATCCGGCGGTGCGCATGACCGACGGAACGGTTCTCCTGAGGCCCACGGCGGGCGGCCTGCCGCTCGGCATCGACCCCGACACCGACTACCCCACCACCCGGCTCACCCTGGAGCCCGGCGAGACCCTGATGATCTGCACCGACGGCCTCCTGGAGACCGGCGGCCACGACCTGGACTCCGGCTGGGAGCGGGTCCGCAAGCTGCTGGAGGCCGACGACGGCGAGGACCTGGAAGGGCTCGCCGACCGCCTCGTCGAGGCCGTCCACGGGCCCGGCTCGCACCACACCACCGGGCCGCTCGCCGACCGCCGCGAGGACGACATCGCGGTGCTGCTGCTGTCCCGGCAGGGCGCGGCGACGCTGCCGGCCCCGCGCCGCACGATGATGACGGTCGCCCAGGCCGAGCCCGAGCGGATCGCCGCCGCCCGCGAGCAACTGCGCCAGCTCCTGCACGACTGGTCGGACGAGGACCAGGTCGACTCGGCGGTCCTGATGGTCTCCGAGATGCTCACCAACGTGCTGGTCCACACCGACGGCGACGCGCTGCTCGTCGCCGAGGTCGTGTGCGGCGGGACGTCCCGCCGGCTCCGCGTCGAGGTCTCCGACGCGAGCGACGAGCTCCCGCACAAGCGGCACCCGGGCGAGATGGCCTCCAGCGGGCGCGGGCTGTGGCTGATGGAGATGCTGGCGCACGCGTGGGGGGTGGACCCGCGGGGCGACGGCAAGTCGATCTGGTTCGAACTCGACGAGCCCGGCCCGGCCGAGGAGACCGACCAGGGCGAGGAGAACGACGCGGCCGACAAGCCCGGCCTGCCCGACGCTGCCGACGCGCCCGGCCTACCCGACGAGCCCGACCAGGCCGACGCGGCGAACGAGCAGGGCCTGCCCGACCAGGCCGACCAGCCCCCCACCCCCGCCCCGTAACGCGCGCCCTCCCCACCCCCGGAGGAGACTGGTTCCGTACGGTCGCCGGGGGACCTGGAGCCCGCCATGGACACGCACAGGGTCGGCAGTGACGTCACCGTCCTCGGGGACAGTCTCGAAGTGCCGGGGATCGGCCACATCCCCGTCAACGCCTTCGTCCTCACCGCCCGCGAGCCGGTGGTCGTCGACACCGGGCTGTCCGTCGCCGACCGGGACTTCCTCGCCGTGCTCGGCGGCATCGTGGACCCGGCCGACGTGCGCTGGATCTGGCTGACCCACCCGGACCGCGACCACACGGGCGGGCTCTTCGCGCTGCTGGAGGCGGCGCCCCGGGCGAAGGTGGTGACGACCTTCGTCGGCGCGGGGATCATGACGACCGAGCGGGCCCTGCCGATGGACCGCGTGTACTTCCTCAACCCGGGCGAACGCCTGGACGTGGGCGACCGGTCGCTCGACGCGTTCCGGCCGCCGCTCTTCGACAACCCGGCCACCGTCGGCTTCTACGACGAGAAGACCCGGATCTGTTTCAGCTCCGACTGCTTCGGCGGCCCGATGCCCACCGAGGAGCTCGCGCGCTCCGGGCACGCCAACGACCTGAAGCCGGAGGAGCTGCGGGGCGCGCAGCTGCTGTGGGCGATGATCGACAGCCCGTGGGTGCAGATCGTGGACCCGGTGAAGTACGGGCTGTGGGTGGACCTGGTCCGGGAGATGAACCCGGAGATCGTGCTGAGCACGCATCTGCCGCCGGCGGTGCGGATGACCGGCCGGATGATCGAGACGCTCACGATGGCGCCGGACGCGGACCCGTTCGTCGGCCCCGACCAGGCGGCCCTGGAACAGCTGCTCGCCTCCTTCGAGCCAGGTCCCCTGCCGGCCTGATCACCCGCTCCCGCTGTCCTGGACGTCCCGCCCGCCCTGGCTCCCGTACCGGCTGCGCAGTTCGCCGATCACCCCGAACGCCGCGGCCGTCAGCGGGACGGCGAGCAGCATGCCCAGGATGCCGGCGACGGAGGCGCCGGCGGTGATCGCCAGCATGACCACGGCCGGGTGCATCTGCACGGTCCGGCTCTGGACCATGGGCTGGAGCACGTTCCCCTCCAGGACCTGGACGGCGAGGACGACGCCGAGCACCCACAGCGCGATGACGAAGCCCCGGTCGGCGAGGGCGACGAGGACGGCGACGGCGCCGGAGAGGAAGGCGCCGAGGTACGGGATGTAGGCCGTGACGAAGACGAGCGCGGCCAGGCCCACCGCGCCCGGCACCTTGAGGACGAGCAGGCCGATGCCGATGAGGACGGCGTCGACGAAGGCGACGAAGGTGGTGCCCCGCATGAAGCCCTCGACGGCCTCGAAGGCGCGCCGCCCCATGGCCTCCACCATGTCGCCGGTGGAGCGGGGGGCGAGCGAGCGCAGCGCGTCGACGGCCCGGTCGGAGTCGCGCAGGAAGAAGAAGATGAGGAGCAGGGCGAGGACGGCGGCGGCGAGCATCTGGCCGACGACGCTGAGCCCGGAGATCACTCCGGAGGCGGCGGTCCCGCCGAACTTCTCCAGCAGCTTCTTGGCGTTCTTGGCGAGGTCGTCCAGGGAGGTGCCGGCCGCGCCGAGGTGGTCGGCGATGTCGGTGGCGGCCTGCCGCAGCGAGGCGATGATCTGGTCGCCGGTCTCGATGAGGGCGGCGACGACGATGTACGTGGCGCCGCCGACGACCGTCACGACGGCGATCACCGTGAGCCCGGCGGCCAGCGACTTCTGCACCTTCATCCGCAGCAGCCGGCGGTAGAGCGGGCCGAGCAGGGCGGTGCCGAGGAGGGCGAGCAGGACGGGGGTGACGGCCGTCTTGAAGACGACGCAGAGCCAGATGAAGACCGCCGCGACCCCGGCGACGAGGAGGGCGACGGCGCACCAGGCCGCGGTGCGGCGGGCACCCTCGGGAAGCAGCGGCGGCGGGCGATCGGTGGACACCCGTCCACCGGACCACGCCGCCCGGCGTGTCGTCCTGCGGTGGGGGCCGGACGGGCGACGGCGCCCGCCGCGGGGCGGCAGGCCGGGAACGGAGGAGCCGTCACGGGTACGAGGGCGTCCTCGCGCCCCGTACCCGTGACGGCTCCGGCCGTACGGGTGCTACTCGCCCATGCCGTGGACGGCCGGGATGGTGCCGAGGCGGCCGGCCTGGAAGTCCTCGAAGGCCTGCCGCAGTTCGGCCTGGGAGTTCATGACGAACGGGCCGTAGTGCGCCATCGGCTCGCGGATCGGCTGTCCGCCCAGGAGCACGACCTCCAGGTCGGGGGTGTTCGCGTCCTGCTTCTCGTCCGCGCGGACGATGAGCGCGCCGCCCTTGCCGAAGACGGCGGTCTGGCCCACGTGGACCGGGCGCCGATCGGCGCCGACGGTGCCGCGGCCGGCCATGACGTACGCGAGGCCGTTGAAGTCCTCGCGCCACGGCAGGCTGATCTCGGCGCCGGGGCGCAGGGTCGCGTGGATCATCGTGATCGGCGTGTGGGTGATGCCCGGGCCCTGGTGCCCGTCGAGCTCGCCGGCGATGACGCGGAGCAGCGCGCCGCCGTCGGGGGAGGTGAGGAGCTGGACCTGGCCGCCGCGGATGTCCTGGTAGCGGGGGGCCATCATCTTGTCGGCGGCGGGCAGGTTCACCCAGAGCTGGAGGCCGTGGAAGAGGCCGCCGCTCATGACGAGCTGCTCCGGCGGGGCCTCGATGTGGAGGAGGCCGGAGCCGGCGGTCATCCACTGGGTGTCACCGTTGGTGATGGTGCCGCCGCCACCGTTGGAGTCCTGGTGGTCGAAGATCCCGTCGATGATGTAGGTGACCGTCTCGAAGCCGCGGTGCGGGTGCCACGGGGTGCCCTTGGGCTCTCCCGGCGCGTACTCCACCTCACCCATCTGGTCCATCATGATGAACGGGTCGAGGTACTGGTAGTTGATCCCGGCGAACGCGCGGCGTACCGGGAAGCCCTCGCCCTCGAAGCCGGAGGGCGCGGTGGTCACCGCGAGCACCGGCCGGGCGACGGCCTCGGCGGGAGCGGCGACGCGGGGCAGGGTGAGCGGGTTCTCGACGGTCACGGCGGGCATGGCGGGCCTCCTTCTGTACGACCACTTTAGTTGAAGCTCGTACGACTGCTTCGCTTCCACTTTCGTTGAAGCTTGAACTTTCTGCCACCTGGAACGCGGGACGCCCGGGAGGTATTCCTCCCGGGCGTCCCCACACCTTCCGGCCGTCGACCGACTTCGGCCGATACGACCAGCGTCCGTCAGCCGTACATCCGCCGCATCGCGAAGTCGACCATCTGCTCCACGGCCTTCGCGTCGAAGACCATGCGGTGGTCGCCCTCCATGTCGAGGACGAAGCCGTACCCGGTCGGCAGCAGGTCGATCACCTCGGCCCCGGTGATCACGAAGTACTTGGACTCCTTGCCCGCGTACCGGCGCAGCTCCTTCAGCGAGGTGAACATGGGGATCACCGGCTGCTGGGTGTTGTGCAGGGCGAGGAAGCCCGGGTTGTCCCCGCGCGGGCAGTAGACCTTCGAGGTCGCGAAGATCTGCTGGAAGTCCTCGGCCGCGAGGGTGCCGGTCGTGAAGGCCCGGACGGCGTCCGCGAGCGAGGGCGGCGACGGCTCCGGGTAGAGCGGCGGCTGCTGGGCGTACCCGCCCTGCATGCCGCCCTGCATGCCGGCCTGCGCGCCGCCCTGCATCCCGCCGTGCATCGGCGGCTGCTGCGGGGGCTGGCCGTACTGCTGCTGGGCACCCGGATTCTGGTCGTAGCCGTACATGGGCCCAGACTATCGACCGGACGCCCGCCCGGGGGGCGCATGGATGCCCCGCGCACTCTTCTTCGCACGGCACGGACTCTCTTGCTAGGTTCGCGGAAGCAATCCGGCCACCACGGGGGTGAAAGATGGCGCTCAACGCCAAATGGCAGGAAATCATCGGCGAACAGCCCGCGGCGATGAGCCTCGCGGGGGTCCCGGCGCCCGACGGCGGAGGCGGCGGAGGTCCCGATCTCAAGGCCGACGTGGGCCCTTGGCACAGCGCCGGGAACACCGCGGGCGAGCTGAAGACCTCCACGACCACCTCGGTCACCGACCTCGACACCGCGAACGAGGGCGTCACCGGCGGCACCGCGGGCTTCGACTCCTCCGCCGCGCTCACCGAGATCCTCGGCACCTGGAAGACCCGCCTCACCAACGTCCGCGACGAGTGCGGCCGCCTCGAAGGCGCCCTGAAGGCAGCCGGGCGCGACTTCGGCGAGCGCGAGCTGGACACCCAGCAGAAGGTCGCCGCCGAGGGCGACAAGCAGTCCGGCCCGAAGAAGGAAGGCTGACCGCCGTGCCCACCTGGCAGCAGCTGCGCGACGTGAAGCTGAACGAGTACACCGACGCCGCCGACGGCTGGGGCAAGATCAGCTCCCGCTCCAACGCGGACAAGGACCGGGTGGACAACGGGATGTTCGCCCGGATCCACGACACCCAGAAGGGCGACACGGCGAACAAGGCGGGCGGCGACGTCCAGCAGCTCTCCCGCAACTACCAGTACCTGCACACCGAGTGCGGACTCGTCCGCACCGCGCTCAACGGGCTCGCGGCCGAACTCGCGGCGCCGCAGAAGAAGTTGAAGCAGGCCCTGGAGGACGCGGAGAACCTCAAGTTCACCGTGAAGGAAGACGGGTCGGTCAGCTACCCGACCCAGTCGTACGTCCTCAAGGGCGACCAGACCGCCCACGACGGCGCCCCCTTCCCGTACCTCCCCGGCAAGGCCGAGGGCATCGGCAGCGGCGACGAGAACAAGGGCAAGGCCGAGGACATCGCCCAGCGCATCGGCGACGCGGTCCGGGAG
Organism: Streptomyces sp. NPDC093111; assembly: GCF_040683955.1. Classification (NCBI taxonomy): domain Bacteria; kingdom Bacillati; phylum Actinomycetota; class Actinomycetes; order Kitasatosporales; family Streptomycetaceae; genus Streptomyces; species Streptomyces sp. NPDC093111. The sequence goes on from NZ_JBFBNW010000004.1 coordinate 379,117, forward strand.
GCCACCGAGATCGACGGCCGCTACGCCGGCGCCCTGCGCAACCTGAAGGCCGAGCCCGGCCTCACCGTCAGCGACGCGACCCTCGCCGACGCCGCCAAGGACACCAAGGCGCTGCAGGACGCGGCCGGCAAGTACGCCGACGACGACAAGATCCCCCACGGCAAGTCCCCCAAGGAGAACGCCGACTGGTGGAACGGCCTCACCCAGGAGCAGCGCGACGAGTACGCGACGCTCTACCCGGCCTCCATCGGCGCCCTGGACGGCATCCCCTCCGGCGTCCGCGACGACGCCAACCGGATGGTGCTCGCGGAGTCGAAGGCCCAGTACCACCTCGACCTCAAGGCGATCCCGCCCGAGCCCGTCCCGAAGATGGTCTTCGCGGGACGCGCCGGAATGCTGTACAGCGACGCGTGGATCAAGTGGGACAAGGAGTACGGCGACCGCAAGGCCCATCTCGAGAGCTCGCTCAAGGGCATGGACGCGATCGACGAGCGCTTCGCCAAGACCGGCAAGGACGGACTGCCGGAGGCGTATCTGCTCGGCTTCTCCCCCGAGGGACACGGCCGGGCCATCGTCGCGAGTGGAAATCCCGACAACGCCGACCACACGGCCGTCTACGTGCCCGGCACGACGTCGAACCTGGGCAGCATCGGCGGCAACATCGACCGCATGAACAGCCTGTGGCGCGAGTCCCACGCGATGTCACCGGGATCGAACGTCTCCACCATCACCTGGCTCGGCTACGACGCCCCGCAGGACATCGTGAAGGACGCGCCCTTCAGCCACTACGCGAACGACGGCGCTCCGGCCTACAACACGTTCATGGAGGGCCTGGAGGTCGCGCAGGGCGGCCCCGACAAGAGCCACACCACCGCCGTCGGGCACTCCTACGGCACGACCCTGATCGGCTCGGCCGCGCGCCAGGGCACCCTGCACGCCGACGACATCGTCTTCGCGGGCAGCCCCGGCGTCCAGGTGGGCTCGGCGGGCGAGCTGGACGTCCCCAAGGGGCACGTGTGGAACGAGGAGGCCGACGGCGACGCCGTGCCCGACATCGGCCGGTGGGGCCACGGCGGCAGCCAGTGGCGGCTGGGCGGCGGCGTGTTCCTCATCCCCAGCGACGAGGTGTTCGGGGCCAACCAGATGGCCACGGACGGGGAAGGGCACAGCGACTATTGGAACGACGGCAGCCTGAGCATCAGGAACCAGGCCGCCGTGGTCACCGGCGAATACGAACAGGTGAAGAAGGTTGACTAAGGTCCGGGCCGGCGCCGCCGCCGTGGTGGCGGCGCTCCTCACACTCACGGGATGCAGCATGTCCGATTCGAACGGGACCGCGGCCGGCACGTCCGGCTCCGACGGGGCGAAGGTCGTCGGCGTACGCGACCAGGACGAGGTGAACGCCGAGACCAAGAAGGTGTCGAGCGAGCTCTACGACCTGATCGCGGTCAAGGGGACCGCCTCCAAGGCGGGCGCCGGGGTGCGCTCCTGCGAGGGCCTGGACCGCGAGAAGTTCTACACGATGTTCCACCCGTGGAGCCTGTCGGCGACGACCGACGACGAGCTGGCGCAGGCCATGGAGCGACTGAAGGCGGAGCTTCCCAAGCACGGCTGGAAGATCGTCAAGTACGGCCCCGACGGCAGCCCCGCCAAGAGCCTGGAGCTGACGGCCGACAACGACGAGCGGAAGTTCGGCGTGCACGTCAGCTTCTGGAAGGCCCGCACCGTGCTGGGCAAGCCGAAGCCGCCGATGCTGATGATCGACGTCGTCTCCGGCTGCTACCAGGTGCCGGACGGCCAGAAGGTGGAGCACTACTGACCGCCCCGGCCCCGCGCCACTGAGGGCGGCGTCACAGACAACTTGGCCGGATAGGGGTTGCCGTTATTACCGGTGGGTAGCATCATCGTAGAGAGCGTGAGCTACCCGCCGGTAGTCGTCGTGTACGCGTATGAGGAAACCGCCTCCCCGAGCCTTTACGGAGCCGTCGCCATGGGGCACTACAAGTCGAATCTCCGCGACATCGAGTTCAACCTCTTCGAGGTGCTCGGCCGCGACAAGGTGTACGGCACCGGTCCGTTCGAGGAGATGGACGTCGAGACCGCGAAGAGCATCCTCGACGAGATCCGCCGCCTCGCCGAGAACGAGCTCGCGGAGTCCTTCGCGGACGCCGACCGCAACCCGCCGGTCTTCGACCCGGAGACCAACACCGCGCCCGTCCCGGCCTCCTTCAAGAAGTCCTACAAGGCCTTCATGGACTCCGAGTACTGGCGTCTGGGCATCCCCGAGGGCATCGGCGGCACCACCTCGCCGCGCTCCCTCGTCTGGGCCTACGCGGAGCTCCTGCTCGGCTCGAACCCGGCCATCTGGATGTACTCCTCCGGCCCCGCCTTCGCCGGCGTCCTCTACAACGAGGGCAACGAGGCGCAGAAGAAGGTCGCGCAGATCGCCGTCGAGAAGCGCTGGGGCTCCACCATGGTGCTCACCGAGCCCGACGCGGGCTCCGACGTCGGCGCCGGCCGCACCAAGGCGGTCCAGCAGGAGGACGGCTCCTGGCACATCGAGGGCGTGAAGCGCTTCATCACCTCCGGTGAGCACGACATGGAGGAGAACATCCTCCACTACGTCCTCGCCCGCCCCGAGGGTGCCGGCCCCGGCACCAAGGGCCTCTCGCTCTTCCTCGTCCCGAAGTACGAGTTCGACTGGGAGACCGGCGAGCTCGGCGCCCGCAACGGCGTCTACGCCACCAACGTCGAGCACAAGATGGGCCTCAAGGCCTCCAACACGTGCGAGATGACCTTCGGCGACCAGCACCCCGCCAAGGGCTGGCTGATCGGCGACAAGCACGAGGGCATCCGCCAGATGTTCCTCATCATCGAGTTCGCCCGCATGATGGTCGGCACGAAGGCGATCTCCACCCTCTCCACGGGCTACCTCAACGCCCTGGAGTACGCCAAGGAGCGCGTCCAGGGCACCGACCTGGCGAACTTCATGGACAAGGCCGCGCCCAAGGTCACCATCACGCACCACCCCGACGTCCGCCGCTCGCTGATGACGCAGAAGGCGTACGCCGAGGGCATGCGCTCCCTCGTCCTCTACACGGCCTCCGTGCAGGACGCGATCGCGGTAGCGGAAGCCGCCGGCGAGGACACGAAGGCCCTGCACGGCCTGAACGACCTGCTGCTCCCGATCGTCAAGGGCTACGGCTCCGAGAAGGGCTACGAGCAGCTCGCCCAGTCGCTGCAGACCTTCGGCGGCTCCGGCTTCCTGCAGGAGTACCCGATCGAGCAGTACATCCGGGACGCCAAGATCGACACCCTCTACGAGGGCACCACGGCCATCCAGGGCCAGGACTTCTTCTTCCGCAAGATCGTCCGCGACCAGGGCGCCTCCCTGAACGCGCTCGCCGAGGAGATCAAGAAGTTCCTCGCGGTCGGCACCGGCGGCGAGGAGCTGGCCGGCGCCCGCGACGCGCTCGCCAAGGCGGCCGTCGACCTGGAGGGCATCGTCGGCAAGATGCTCACCGACCTCACCGCCACCGGCGAGGACGTCAAGAACATCTACAAGGTCGGCCTCAACACCACCCGCCTGCTGCTCGCCTCCGGCGACGTCGTCGTCGGCTACCTGCTGCTGCGCGGCGCGGCCGTGGCCGCCGAGAAGCTGGCCGCCGGCGCCACCGGCAAGGACCTCGCGTTCTACCAGGGCAAGATCGCGGCCGCGAAGTTCTTCGCCGCCAACATGCTGCCGGGCGTCACCGCCGAGCGCCTCCTCGCGGAGGGCGTCGACGGCTCGCTGATGGACCTGGACGAGGCCGTGTTCTAGGACACGCCTCCGTCCGCACCGGAACGGCTCGCTCCCGGGGAGGGGAGCGGGCCGTTCTCTTTTGCCCCCCGTTCCGATGTCCCGCTCCGGAGTCCGGTCGGGGTCCGCTCCGGCGTCCGATCCGTCGCTCGGCGGCCCTCGTCGGCTTCGGAAGGCACCTGCGTAAGGTGAACAGCATGAGTAGCGCAGCTCCCCGGTTCGACCGCGGCCACACCGATGACCTCATGACCTTCCTCGCGGCCTCGCCCTCGCCGTACCACGCGGTGGCCAACACCGCCGCGCGGCTGGAGGAGGCCGGCTTCCGCAGGGTCGAGGAGACCGACGCCTGGGACGGGACGGCCGGCGGGAAGTTCGTGATCCGCGGGGGCGCGATCATCGCCTGGTACGTGCCCGAGGGCGCCGCCCCGCACACGCCGTTCCGGATCGTCGGCGCCCACACCGACTCCCCCAACCTGCGCGTGAAGCCCCAGCCCGACTTCGGCCGCGAGGGCTGGCGCCAGATCGCCGTCGAGGTCTACGGCGGCCCGCTGCTCAACAGCTGGCTCGACCGCGACCTCGGCCTGGCCGGCCGGCTCACCCTGCGCGACGGCAGCCACCGCCTGGTGAACGTGGACCGGCCGGTGCTGCGGGTGCCGCAGCTCGCCATTCACCTCGACCGGGGCGTCAACGACGGCATGAAGCTGGAGCGCCAGCGCCACATGCAGCCGATCTGGGGCCTGGGCGAGGTCCACGAGGGCGACCTGATCTCCTTCGTCGCCGACGAGGCGGACGTCGACGCCGAGGACGTCGCCGGCTGGGACCTGATGGTGCACGCCGTCGAGGCCCCCGCCTACCTGGGCCGCGACCGCGAGCTGCTGGCCGGCCCGCGGATGGACAACCTGATCTCGGTGCACGCCTGCGTCGCCGCCCTCGCGGCCGTGTCGGCGCTGCCGGACCTGCCGTACATCCCGGTGCTGGCCGCCTTCGACCACGAGGAGAACGGCTCCGAGGCCGACACCGGCGCCCACGGCCCGCTCCTCGGCAACGTCCTGGAGCGCTCGGTCTACGCCCGCGGCGGCGGCTACGAGGACAAGGCCCGCGCGCTGGCCGGCTCGATCTGCCTCTCCTCCGACGTCGGCCACGCCGTGCACCCCAACTACAGCGAGCGGCACGACCCGACGCACCACCCGCGCCCCAACGGCGGCCCGATCCTCAAGGTGAACGTCAACCAGCGCTACGCCACCGACGGCAGCGGCCGGGCCGTGTTCGCCGCCGCCTGCGAGAAGGCCGGCGTGCCGTGGCAGTCGTTCGTCTCCAACAACGACATGCCCTGCGGCACCACGATCGGCCCGATCACCGCGGCCCGCCACGGCATCAGCACCGTCGACATCGGCGTGGCCTGCCTGTCGATGCACAGCGCCCGCGAACTCTGCGGCTCCGAGGACCCGCACCACCTCGCGAACGCGCTCGTGGCCTTCCTGGAGGGCTGAGGCCCCGCGCCCCTGGGCCCCTCCCCCCGGCCGTGTCATGATCCACGGACCGATCGGGGGAGGGGTACGCGTATGTGGTGGCCATGGGGACGGGACGGCGGGAGACGGGAAGAGGCCCTGCGGGACGCGGAGGTGGCGCTCCGGGAGATGACCGCCGCCTTCTACGAGGCGGAGATCGTCGAGCGGAGCACGAAGTTCTACGCCTCCGAGCTCCAGCGCCTCCTGGACGACGGCTTCGGGCTGCAGCGCGACAACTGCGCCGGCACGCTCGCCGCCTGCGCCAGGGTGGAGAGCATCTTCGTGGCGGTGTTCACCGAGTACTTCGCGCTCCGGGACTCCTTCCTCCCGCTCGGCCGGCTCCCGTCCACCCGCAAGGTGAGGCGGGCGACGGAGGCGTTCGAGGAGGCGACCGCGGCGGTCCTGGAACCGCTGGAGGCCGGCGCCGAGTCGAAGCGGGACCTGGACTACCTCTTCGAGATGATCGCCGACTTCCGCACGCTGTGCCGTCCGCCCGCCCTCGCGGCGACGGCCGGCCTGGAGGCCGCCCGGGCGGAGCTGGACGCGCTCGCCGCCGACGGCATCACCAGCAAGCCGCTGCGGCGGCGGATCCAGCGGGCGAGCCGGGACCTGGAGGTCCTGAAGGACGGGCGCACCGCGCTCGTGCACAAGCTGGACGTCTCCGCGGCCTTCCACCGGCTGCACGCCGAGGCCGAGGACCTCCGCCGGCGGATCCGCGCCGCCCGGCCGACGGCCGCCGCCTTCCCCGAGGTCCTCGTCGAGGGCCTCGCCGAGGAGACGGCGGCAGCGCCGGTGGGGTAGGTCCGGGTCAGCCGTCCATGCCCGCGAGGATCAGCGGCAGCCGGGCCGCGCCGCCCTCGGTGAGGCGGACCGGGACGCCCCAGTCCTGCTGGTGCACGTGGCAGGCCGGGTACTCGTTCTCGGGGTCGTCGTCGCAGGACGCGGCCATCGCCGAGACGTGCAGGACGCCCTCGGTCAGCTCCGGGTTCAGGACGAGCTCGCGGAACAGGTCGGTGCCCGTGCCCTCGCCGCCGAGCAGCAGCTCCGGCGGGGTCGAGGAGACCAGCAGCCGGGTCGAGGGACCGTACCGCTCGTCCAGCTTCTGGCCCTTCGGGGCCTGGAAGACGACGTCGAGGCGCAGGCCGCCGGGGGCGACCTCGGTGGCCTCCCGCCGGGTGCGGTGGGCGACCGACTCGACCTGGACGGCCTCCTCGGGCAGCCGCAGCCGGGTGAGCCGGTGCCGGGCCGACTCGACGACCACGAGGTCCTCGCCGACGAGGACCGCGTCGCTGGGCTCGCGCAGGTCGGTGGCGAGCGTGGTGACCTCGCCGCTCGCCGGGTCGAAGCGGCGCAGCGCGTGGTTGTAGGTGTCGCTGACGGCCACCGAGCCGTCGGGCAGCGCGGTCACGCCCAGCGGGTGCTGGAGCAGCGCCTGCCCGGCCTCGCCGTCGCGGTGCCCGAAGTCGAAGAGGCCGGTGCCGACGGCCGTGTGCACGAACCCGTCGGGGTCGAGCCAGCGCAGGGAGCTCGTCTCCGAGTCGGCCACCCACAGCCGGTCCTCGGTCGCGGCGAGCCCGGAGGGCTGCGCGAACCAGGCCTCGCCGGCGGGCCCGTCGACCAGGCCCTCGTTGGTGGTGCCGGCCGCGACCTCGACGGTGCCGCTCTCCGGGTCGTAGGTCCACAGCTGGTGGACGCCGGCCATGGCGATCCACACCTTCCCCTGCCACCAGGCCACGTCCCACGGCGAGGACAGGTCCACGTCGAGGGCGGGACCGGAGGTGGGGGAGCCCTGCCACCACTGGCGGCCGGTGCCGGCGATCCGCTCGGAGGTGCCGGTGGCCGGGTCGAGCAGCCGCAGCGCGTGGTGCACGGTGTCGGCGACGACGACCTTGCCCCCCGGCAGCACGGCGAGGCCCTGCGGCTCGCGGAACTCCCCGTCGCCGATCCGGCGCACCACGGTCTCGCCGTCCGGCTCCAGCTCGACGAGCTGGTGGCGGGTGGTGTCGGAGACCAGGAAGTTCCCGGACGGCAGCAGGACCGCCTTGCCGGGGAAGCGCAGGTCGGTCGCGACCGGCTCCGGCGGCACGTACGGGCCGTCGCCGCGCCGGAGCGTGCCCTTCGCGCCGTGCTCGGCCTCCAGCTCCTCGACGAGCGTCCGGAGCGCGTTGGCGTGCCCCTCGCCCGCGTGCTGGGCGACGACGTACCCCTCGGGGTCGATGACGACGAGCGTCGGCCAGGCCCGTACGGCGTACTGCTTCCAGGTCGCGAGCTCGGGGTCGTCGAGCACCGGGTGGTGCACCTCGTACCGCTCGACGGCGTCGACGACGGCCTGGTGCTCGGCCTCGTGCACGAACTTGGGCGAGTGCACCCCGATGATCACCAGGGTGTCGCGGTGCTTCTCCTCCAGCTCGCGGAGCTCGTCGAGGACGTGCAGGCAGTTGATGCAGCAGAAGGTCCAGAAGTCGAGCAGAACGATCTTTCCCCGCAGGTCGGTGAGGGTCAGATCGTCTCCGCCGGTGTTGAGCCAGCCGCCCTTGCCGATCAGCTCGGGGGCACGGACACGGACGCGCGCGCGCACGGAGTCGTCGTTCATGGCTCAAGGGTGCCGTACGTCCGGCCGGACGGATGAATGAGGGGCCCGGGTGGCGGGACGCCGGCGTGTCTTGTGCGGGGGCGGGGCGGGGGGCGTGGCGAGCATGACAGCCGGAACGATCATCGGATTTTTCGCTCGGCCGGGAGGGTGCCATGCGGCGGTTCCGGAGTACTGCGCCGTCCCTGGTGCCGCTGTTGCCCCTGCTGCTCCTGCCCCTCTGGGGGGCGCCCGGCGCCCGGGCGGGCGGCGCCGGGGACGGCGCGCTGAGCATGAGCGTCACCGTGAACGGGGGCACCGGCACCCGGGCCGTACGGGCCGGGGCCCCGGTCGTGAAGCGGTACCGGCTCGTCAACCGCGGCGAGGCCGACCTCCACCACGTGCGGATCGCCGACCCCGGCGTCCCCGGCGACCTGGTCCGCTGCCCCGCGGCACCGCTCACCGCGCTGCGCTCCATGGTCTGCACGGCCCGCTTCCCCGCGCTGCCCGGCACCCGCACCGCCACCGCGCGGGCCACCGGCGACATCCCCTCCCTGCGCCGGAGCGTCACCGCCGCCGCCCGCTCCGGATACGAGGGGGTGGCCGGGGCGCTGCGGCTGACCGAGACCGCACGGGTCGGCTCCGCGGCCGGGCGGCAGGGCCGTTCCGCGCCGCACGCCGCGCCCGGCGACCGCACGGCCGTCGTCGCCTACACCGTCAGCAACCTCGGCAACCGCCCCGTCCGCGCCGTCCGCCTCTCCGACGCCGCCCTGGGCGCCGACGGCATCACCTGCGGTACGGGCCCGGCGGCCACCGTCCCCGTGCTCGCGCCCGGCGCCTCCGCGGGGTGCGTGGCGACGGTGCGGCGGGCCCCCGGGACGTACCTCAGCACCGGGTCCGCCTCGGGCAGCGACGGCGTCACGACCTACGACGAGCGCGGCGAGCCCGTCCCCGCGCCGGAACTCACGGCGAACGCCTCGGCGACGTTCCGGGTGCCGGGAGGCGGGGACGGGACGGGAGCGGGGGCGGGGGCGGGGCCCGGGACGGGGCCTGGAACCGGCGCCGGGGCCGGCCCGGGCGCTCCCGCGGCGGTCCGGGGCGTGGTGCGGCCCGGCGGGGCGGCGGCGGGGAGCGGGGCCGTCGGCGGAGGTACGGCGGGGGCGGGCGGGGCCGGTGCGCCGGGAGCGGCGGGGGCGGGGGCGGCAGCTGGGGCAGCGGCGGCGGGTGGCGCGCCCGGGGCCGCGGGAGGGGCGGGCGGAGCCGGGGCGGCGGGAGGGGCGGGAAGCGCGGGAGCGGGTGCGGGTGCTGGCGCGGGAGCGGGAACGGGCGCAGGCACGAGCGCAGGCACGGGCGCAGGCGCGGGAACGGGCGCAGGCACGGGCGCCGGGGCGCGGCCGCCCGGGGCCCGGCCCCCCGGCGTACCACCGGCGTGGCCCCCCGGCACCGACACCCGGACCGGCACCGCCCGGGTCCCCGTCGCCGCCGGTGACGAGGGGCTGCTGCCCCGTCTGCACCGGCGCTACCGCGAGCTCCCGCACCTCGGTGTGGTCCTCACGCTGCTGCTCCTGCTCGTTCCGGCGGCGATCGCCGCCGCCCTCTTCGGTTCCCGCCACCACTAGGAGCCCCATGGCCCTGCTGGAAACCTTCGTCGTCGTCATCGGCGTCGCCGTCGTCGCCGCCTTCGCCGTCGTCGTGAAGACCCGGCTGTTCCCGATGCGCGAGGGCGACGAACCGCGCGAGGACGTCGCCGAGTACATCGCGATGATGGTCTCGGTCCTCTACGCCCTCGTACTCGGCCTGTGCCTGGTCTCCGTCTGGGACAATCGGGCTTCCGCCGACGACCAGGTGCAGATCGAGGCGAGCGCGCTGCACCAGACGTACCTGCTCGCCGACACCTTCCCCGCCGAGCAGCGGGAGCCGGTGCGGCAGGCGGCCCGCGCGTACGCCGCGCACGTCGTGGACGTGGAGTGGCCGCTGATGGCCGAGCGCGCGCCGCTCGGGCCGGAGGGCTGGGCCCTGCTCGCCCGGCTGCGCGACGCCGGACAGCTGCACGGCACCGGCACCACCGCCCAGCAGATCGCGGCACAGGAGACGCTCGCCCAGATCGGCTACGTGGACGACGCCCGGCGCGGGCGGGAGGCGGCGGCCCAGGAGCGCCTGTCGCCCGTGCTGTGGGCCGGGCTCATCATCGGCGGTCTGCTGACGCTGGCCTTCATGTTCCTGTTCGGGATCAGCCGGAACACCACCCATGTGGTGATGGTGATGGGACTGGCCGGCTTCATCGCCTTCACCGTCCTGCTGATCCATCAGCTGGACGCGCCCTTCGGGGAGATGCTCGGCGCGAGCCCGGACCCGTTCACGCGCTACTTCCCGGCGTGACGGGGAAGGCATTCCGGCATGAAATACCTGGTACGGGACAAGATCTTCGCGATCGGCGACGACTACTGGATCGAGGACGAGCGGGGCCGTCACGCCTTCCTCGTCGACGGCAAGGCGCTGCGGCTGCGCGACACCCTGGAGCTGAAGGACCCGGACGGGCACATCCTCGTCACGCTGCGGCAGAAGATGTTCAGCCTGCGGGACGCGATGACGATCGAGCGGGACGACCGCCCGCTCGCCACCATCCGCCGCAAGCGCCTCTCGCTGCTCCGCAACCACTTCCGCGTCACCCTCGTCGACGGCACGGAGCTCGACGTCAGCGGCCGGATCCTGGACCGGGAGTTCACCGTCGAGTACGACGGCGAGCTGCTGTCCCACATCTCCCGGCAGTGGTTCCACGTCCGCGACACGTACGCCGTGAACGCGGTCCGCGAGGACGCCGATCCCGCCCTGCTCATCGCGGTCGCGGTGTGCGTGATCCGGATGGCCGAGCGGGAACGGGAGGACTGAGCGGGCTGAGACGTCTGAGAGGGCTGGGAGGGCTGGGACCGACTCGCCTACAGCGCCTTGTCCAGGGCCTGCTCCAGGTCCGTCCACAGGTCCTCGACGTGCTCGATGCCGACCGAGATCCGGACCGTGCCGGGGCCGATGCCCGCCGCCTCCAGGGCCGCCGCGTCCAGCTGCCGGTGCGAGGTGGAGGCGGGGTGCATGACCAGGGTCTTCACGTCGCCGAGCGAGGCGCTGAGGGAGGCGAGCCGGACGCCCTCGACGAAGGTGCGGCCCGCCTCCCGGCCGCCCGTGAGGTCGACGGAGACCACCCCGCCGCCGCCCCTGGGCAGCAGCCGGGCCGCGATCTCGTGGTCGGGGTGGCCGGCGAGCGCCGGGTGCCGGACGGCGGCGACCGCCGGGTGCGCCGCCAGCCGGGCCGCGAGCCCGGCCGCGTTGGCGCACTGCCGCTCGACGCGCAGCGGCAGCGTCTGCAGGCCGCGCAGGGTCAGCCAGGCCGCGAACGGGTCGGTGGTGGCGCCCTGTTCGACGGCGTAGTGCCGGACCCGGCCGTACAGCTCCTCGTCCCGGAAGACGGCGATGCCGCCGAGGACGTCGGCGTGACCGGCGAGGTACTTGGTCGCCGAATGCACGACGATGTCGGCGCCGTACTCGATCGGCCGGCACAGCAGCGGCGAGGCGAAGGTGTTGTCGACGGCGGACGGCACGCCCGCCTCGCGCGCGACGGCGATCAGCGCGGGCAGGTCGGAAACGCGGGTGGTCGGATTGGCGATGGTCTCCAGGTAGAGCAGCCGGGTCTCCGGGCGCAGCGCGGCCCGCACCTCCTCGGGGTCGGTGCCGGAGACGTACGTGACGTCGACGCCCCAGCGCGCGGTGAGGTCGGCCAGGAGGGCGTACGTGCCGCCGTACAGGCAGCGCTGGGCGACGATGTGGCCGCCGGTGGCGAGCAGTCCGAGCAGCACGCCGTTGATGGCGCCCATGCCGGAGGCGTACGAGAGGGCGGCGGCACCGCCCTCCAGGCGGGCGACGGCGGTCTCCAGGGCGCGGACGGTCGGGTTGCCCATCCGGCTGTAGAGGAACGTGTCCGTCGAGTGGAACGCCTCGGCCATCGCGTCGGCGGTCTCGAAGGCGAAGACGTGCCCCTGGTGCAGCGGCACGCCGAGCGGCCTGCTGCCCGTGATCTCGGGCTGCGGGGAGTGGACGGCGAGGGTCTCGGGACGGGAGGTGCGGGGAAGGAAGTCGGCGCTCATGACGTCAGTCTGTGGACGGAAGGCTTGCGCCCACAGGACCAATCCCGGCAGATTGGTTCGCCGATGGATCCAATGACACCCGCCCTGGACGAGCTGGTCGCCTGGCTCGGCCGCTGGTCGGCCGGGCGCGGGCCGATGTATCTGCTGCTCGCCGCCCGCGTACGCCAGTTGATCGACGAGGGGCTGCTGCCGCCGGGCGCCCCGCTGCCGCCGGACCGGCGCCTCGCGACCGCGCTGTCGGTCGGCCGGACGACGGTCGTCGCCGCCTACGACACCCTGCGCCAGGAAGGGCGCCTGGTGCGCCGGCAGGGCAGCGGCACCCGGGTCGCCCCGGCCGCGCTCGCCCCGCCGGGGCCCCGGGTGGTGGAGACGTCCAACCCGATGTTCCTCCACCTCCTGGAACCGTCCGACGACGTGATCCTGCTGAGCTGTGCCGCCCCGCCGTCGCCCCCCGCCCTGGTGGCCGAGTCGTACGCGCGGATCGTGCTGCCCACGGACGACCTCGGCTACCACCCGGCCGGCCTCCCGGTCCTGCGGGCGGCCGTCGCCCGCAGGTACGAGGCGCGGGGCGTGCCGACCGGCCCGGAGCAGATCCTGGTCACCACCGGCGCCCAGCAGGGCATCGGGCTGCTCACCCGGCTCCTGGTGGCACCCGGCGACGCGGTCCTGGTCGAGGCGCCGACCTACCCGGGGGCGCTCGACCTGTTCCGGGAGGCCGCGGCCGTACCGCGACCGGTGCCGGTGGGACCGGCCGGGCTCGACGTGGCGGCGGCCGTCGGGGTGCTGGAGCGGCACCGCCCGGCCCTGGCCTATGTGGTCCCGCACCTCCACAACCCGACCGGGACCGTCCTGCCGCCCCTGCTCGGCCGGCGCCTCGTCGAAGCCGCGGAGGCGTACGGGGTGCCGCTCGTCGAGGACGAGGTGCTGAGCGAGCTGCGCTTCGACGGAGACGCCGTGCCGCCGCTCTCCTCGTACGGGCGGGAGGTCATCGGCGTCGGCTCGCTGAGCAAGTGCGTCTGGGGCGGCCTGCGGACCGGCTGGGTGCGCGGCCCGGCCCCGCTGATCGCGCGCCTCGCGCGCCTCAAGGCGCTGCACGACCTCGGCAGCGACGTGCCGGGCCAGCTGGTGGCGGCCCGGCTGTTCGACTCCTTCGCACCGCTGCTGCGGGCCCGGGTGGCCGAACTGCGCGCGGGCCACGACCTGCTGCGGGCCGAGCTCGCGCGGCGGCTGCCGTCCTGGGAGTGCCCGCCGGCGGCGGGCGGCCAGACGCTGTGGGTCCGCCTCCCGTACGGCGACGGGGTCTCCTTCGCGCAGCTCGCGCTGCGGCACGGGGTGGCCGTGCTGCCCGGCTCCACCATGGACGCCCTGGGCGGCAGCACCCGCATGCTGCGGCTGCACTTCCTGCTGGCGCCCGGCACCCTCACGGAGGCGGTGCGCCGACTGGCGTCGGCCTGGGCGGAGTACGTGCCGGGCACGGGGCCGGGACCGGGCGGCACCGCCCTGAACGCGATCACCGTCTGAGGAGCCCGGAGCCCGGCCCCGAGCCGGCGGTGTCCCGGGCGGCCCCGCGGCCCGGCAGCCCGGCAGCCCGGCCCTGGGGCACCCGCCCCAGGGCCCGCCGTGGCTACAGCAACCGGTCCTTGAGCGCCGGGAACTGCTCCCGTGTCAGGTCCACCTTCGCCGGGTCCAGGACGACCCGCAGGATCTCCTCGTCCGGGCCCGCCTCCGCGAGGACCTCGCCCCAGGGGTCGACGACCATCGAGTGGCCGGCCTGCTCGACGCCCGCGTGGGTGCCGGCGGTGCCGCAGGCGAGGACGTACGCCTGGTTCTCGACGGCGCGGGCCTGCGCCAGCAGCCGCCAGTGGCCGAGGCGCCGGGCCGGCCAGCCGGCGGGCAGCAGGAAGGTCTGGGCGCCCGCGTCGACGAGGCCGCGGAACAGCTCGGGGAAGCGCAGGTCGTAGCAGGTGGCGACGCCGACGGTGAGCTGCGGCAGGTCGACGGTGACGAGGTCCTCGCCTGCCGTCATCAGGACCGCCTCGCCCTTGTCGAAGCCGAAGCGGTGGATCTTGCGGTAGGAGGCGACGAGTTCGCCGTCGGGGGAGAAGACCAGCGAGGTGTTGTAGAGCGCCCCGCCCACCGCCTCGACGATCGAACCCGCGTGCAGCCAGACCTCGGCGTCCCGCGCGGCCGCCGCCATCGCCTCGTACGTGGGTCCCTTCAGCGGCTCCGCCTCGGCCGCGAAGGACTCGTAGGCGAAGGCCCCGACGGGCCACAGCTCCGGCAGGACCACCAGGTCCGCCGCTTCCCGCTCCTCCCGCACGAGACGCGCGACCCGCGCCCTCCGGCTCTCGACCGGTTCGTCCGGGTCTACCGCGATCTGGATCAGCGAGGCGCGCACACTACCACCGTCCTGGCATTCGAGCCGTCAACACCGGCCTACGATCGTCACACGAAAGCACTGCCGGGGTGCCTGCGGGCAGCGTAACTTAGCCAGCGAGCCTCCCACGCAGACATGTTTTCAGCCCGCCCAGCCGTACCAAGCGCCGCCGAGGGGTCCCGTGACCGTCCATCCCAGCCTCCAGAACTACGCCGACGCCTGGACCCACTCGATCGAAGCGATAGCGGAGCTGGTCGGGCCGCTCGTGGAGAGCGAGTGGAATCGCGCCACCCCGTGCCCCGGCTGGTCCGTCCGCGACATCGTGTCCCATGTCATCGGCATGGAGACCGAGATGCTGGGCGACCCGCGCCCGATCCACAGCCTCCCCCGCGATCTCTACCACGTGCGCAGCGACTTCGCCCGCTACATGGAGATGCAGGTCGACGTGCGGCGCCACCACACCGCGCCGGAGATGACCTCGGAGCTGGAGTACATCCTGATCCGCCGGGCCCGTCAGCTGCGCAACGAGAACCGGCTGCCCGACACCCTGATGCGGGCCCCGCTCGGCGCCGAGCAGACCCTGGAACTGGCCTACCGGATGCGCGCCTTCGACTGCTGGGTGCACGAGCAGGACCTGCGGACCACCCTGGGCGTCCCCGGCAACCTGGACTCCCCCGGCGCGTACATCACGCGGGACGTGCTCCTGGAGGCGCTGCCGTTCGTCGTCGCGAAGGAGGCCGGCGCGCCCACCAGCTCGGCGATCGTCCTCGACGTGACCGGGCCCGTCGAGTTCCTGCGGACGGTCCGGGTGGACGCCGAGGGCAACGGCTCGGTGGACGGCGCGCCGTCCCTGGGCCCGGCGGTCACGCTGATGACCGACTGGGAGACGTACGTGCGCCTGGCCTGCGGCCGGGTCCGGCCGGCCGAGGTGGCCGACCGGGTCAAGACCGAGGGCGACGAGGACCTGGCGCGGGCGATCCTGGACCACTTCGCGGTCACCCCCAACTAGGGCCGGGACCTCGGCGGTCACGCCCGTCCGGGCCCGGGGCCCGGCGGTCACGCCGGTACGTGCACGACCTCGACCCGGCTGGCGACCAGCCGCTCCCGCTCCCGGCGGGTGGTGCGGGACTTGAGGCGGAGGATCTGCACGACGCCGAGGGCTTCGAGGACGAAGACCGAGGAGAAGGCGACCCGGTAGTCGCCGCCGGTGGCGTCGAGCAGGACGCCGACCGCGAAGAGCGTGGTCATCGAGGCGACGAAACCGCCCATGTTGACGATCCCGGAAGCCGTGCCCTGCCGCTCCGGCGGGTTGGCGGGCCGGGCGAAGTCGAAGCCGATCATCGAGGCGGGGCCGCAGGCGCCGAGCACCGTGCACAGGGTGACGAGCAGCCACATCGGCGCGTGCTCACCGGGATAGACGAGGGTCGCCGCCCACAGGGTGGCGGTCGCGGCGACGGTGCCCAGGGCGAGCGGGGCGCGGGCCGCGTGGTGGCGGGCGATGATCTGCCCGTAGACGAGCCCCACCACCATGTTGGAGGCCACCACCAGGGTGAGCAGCGAGCCGGCCGTCTCACGGCTGAGCCCCTGCGCCTCGACGAGGAACGGCAGGCCCCACAGCAGCAGGAACACCATGGCGGGGAACTGGGTGGTGAAGTGCACCCACATCCCGAGCCGGGTGCCGGGCTCGCGCCAGGAGGCGCCGATCTGCCGCCGGACGAAGGCGGCGCCCGCGTGCGGCAGCGGCTCCGGCTCGTACCCCTCGGGGTGGTCCTTGAGGAAGAGCAGCAGCAGGACCAGGACGACCACGCCGGCGACGGCGCTGCCC
This sequence comes from Streptomyces sp. NPDC093111, assembly GCF_040683955.1. Taxonomy (NCBI): domain Bacteria; kingdom Bacillati; phylum Actinomycetota; class Actinomycetes; order Kitasatosporales; family Streptomycetaceae; genus Streptomyces; species Streptomyces sp. NPDC093111. The sequence goes on from NZ_JBFBNW010000004.1 coordinate 395,331, forward strand.
GCGAAGGCGGCGGTCCAGCCGAGGCCGTGCAGGAGCCGGGCGATGACGAGCGTGGAGACCAGGTTGCCGGCCATGCCGACGAGCCCGGCGAGCTGGGCGACGAGGGGGCCGCGGCGGGCCGGGAACCAGCGGGTGCCGAGCCGCAGCACGCTGATGAAGGTCATCGCGTCGCCGCAGCCGAGCAGGGCCCGGGAGGCGAGCGCCATGCCGTACGTGGGGGAGAGCGCGAAGCCCAGCTGCCCGAGGGTGAACAGCAGGACGCCGATGGTCAGCACCTTCTTGGTGCCGAGCCGGTCGACCATGAGGCCGACGGGTATCTGCATGCCCGCGTAGACGAGCAGCTGGAGGATGGAGAAGGTCGACAGGGCCGAGGCGTTGACGCCGAAGCGGTCGGCGGCGTCGAGTCCGGCGACGCCCAGGGAGGTGCGGAAGATGACGGCGACGAAGTAGACGGAGACGCCGACGCCCCAGACGAGGGCGGCCCGCCGCCCGCCGGGCGGGTCCCCGGGCAGGGTGACGGCCGACCCGTACCCGTTGCCGCGGCTCACCGGGCGTCACCCCGGACCAGCACCTTGACCCAGCTCAGGTGCTGCCGGACGCAGCCGGCGGCGCCCTCGGCGTCACCGGCCCTGATCCGCTCCAGGATCTCGGCGTGCTCGACGATGTTCTTGGCGATCCGGTCGGGCTGGGACTGCATCACGGCGACGCCCATCCGCAGTTGCCGGTCCCGGAGCTGGTCGTAGAGGCGGGCCAGGATCTGGTTCCCGGCGTGCTGGACGATCTCGGCGTGGAAGGCCCGGTCGGTGGCGGCGACCTCGGCCAGGTCGCCCGCCTCGGCCCGCCGCTTCTGCTCCTCCAGGAGCTCTTCGAGCCGCTCGACGAGCCCGGGCGCCGGGGGCACGGCCCGCCGCACCGCGAACTCCTCGACGAGCAGCCGGGTCTCGACGACGTCGGCGATCTCCTGCGCGGAGACCGCGAGCACGAGGGCGCCCTTCTTGGGGTAGAGCTTGAGCAGCCCCTCCATCTCCAGCTTCAGCAGCGCCTCGCGCACCGGCGTCCGCGACACCCCCACCGCCTGGGCGAGCTCGCCCTCGGTGAGGAGCGTCCCCCCTTCGTACCGACGGTCGAGCACGGCCTGCTTGACGTGCATGTAGACGCGGTCGGCGGCGGGCGGCCGCCGGACGGGCTGCGGCGCGGGAGCGTGGGCTGAAGGCATGCGCACAGCTTAGATACAACAGGGGTGCAACAGACAGGCCCGTCCGCGATGCGGACGGGCCTGTTTCACGTGAAACGGTCACATGGGGTGTTACGCCCAGGTGATGAGCCGCTTCGGCTGCTCCAGGATCGCGGCCACGTCGGCCAGGAACTTGGAGCCGAGCTCGCCGTCGACCAGGCGGTGGTCGAAGGAGAGGGCCAGGGTGGTGACGTGACGCGGCTTCACCTTGCCCTTGTGGACCCAGGGCTGGAGCTTGATCGCGCCGACCGCGAGGATCGCGGACTCGCCCGGGTTCAGGATCGGCGTACCGGTGTCGACGCCGAAGACGCCGACGTTGGTGATGGTGAAGGTGCCGCCCTGCATGGCCGCCGGGGTCGTCTTGCCCTCGCGGGCGGTGGCGACCAGCTCACTCAGGGAGGCCGACAACTCCGGGAGGGTCTGGGCGTGCGCGTCCTTGATGTTCGGCACGATCAGGCCCCGCGGGGTGGCCGCGGCGATGCCCAGGTTCACGTAGTGCTTGAGCACGATCTCCTGGGCGGCCTCGTCCCAGGCCGCGTTGATGTCCGGGTTGCGCTTGGCCGCGACCAGGACCGCCTTGGCGATGAGCAGCAGCGGGTTGACCCGCAGGCCCGCCATGTCCTTGTCGGACTTGAGCTCCTCGACCAGCTTCATCGTGCGCGTGATGTCGAAGGTCACGAACTCGGTGACGTGCGGCGCGGTGAAGGCCGAGCCGACCATCGCCGCCGCCGTGGCCTTCCGTACGCCCTTGATGGGGATACGGGTCTCCCGGGCGCCCGGGGAGACGGCGGCCACCGGCGCGGGCGCCGGGGCCGCGACGGGCGCCGGGACCGGGACCGGGGCCGGGGCCGGGACCGGGGCCGGGGCCGGGACCGGGGCCGGTGCGGCCACGGGCGCGGGGGCCGCGACGGCCGGGGTGGCCGCCGCGTGCACGTCCTCGCGGGTGATGACACCGTCCGGGCCGGTCGGGGTGACCGTCGCCAGGTCGACGCCCAGGTCCTTGGCCAGCTTGCGCACCGGCGGCTTGGCCAGCGGGCGGCCGGCCACGGGACCGTGGCCGTTCAGCTGCTCGGGGACCACCGGGGCCGGGACCACGGGGGCGGGTGCGGTGGCGGCCGGGGCCGCCACCGAGCCCTTGCGGGCCCGGCGCTTGGTGGAGGTCGCGGCCACGCCGTAACCCACCAGGACCGGCTGGCGGCCCTGCGGCTCGGCCTCCTCGTCGGCGGCCGGGGCGGCGGCGGGGACGGGCTCGGCGGCGGGGGCCGCGGGGGCCTCCGGGGCGGCGTCGCCGCCCACGTTCACCGAGATGATGACCTCGCCGACGTCGACCGTCGTGCCCTCGGGGAAGCGCAGCTCGTGCACCACGCCGTCGAAGGGGCTCGGCAGCTCGACGGCGGCCTTGGCCGTCTCGACCTCGCAGACGACCTGCCCGTCGGAGACCGTGTCACCGGGCTGGACGTACCACTTGAGGATCTCGGCCTCGGTCAGGCCCTCGCCCACGTCGGGCATCTTGAATTCGCGGATCGTCACGGTGCTCTCCTCAGAACGCCAGCGAGCGGTCGACGGCGTCGAGCACGCGGTCCAGCCCCGGCAGGTACTCCTCCTCCAGGCGCGCCGGCGGATACGGCGCGTGGTAGCCGCCGACCCGCAGGACGGGGGCCTCCAGGTGGTAGAAGCAGCGCTCGGTGATCCGGGCGGCGATCTCCGCGCCGGAGCCGAAGAAGACCGGGGCCTCGTGCACCACGACCAGGCGGCGGGTCTTCTCCACCGAGGCCTGGATCGTGTCGAAGTCGAGCGGGGAGATCGAGCGCAGGTCCACGACCTCGATCGACTTGCCCTCCTCGGCGGCGGCCGAGGCCGCCTCCAGGCAGGTCTTCACCATCGGGCCGTACGCGAGGAGCGTCAGGTCCGTGCCCTCGCGGGCGACCCGGGCCTTGTGCAGCTCACCGGGGATCGCCTCGACGTCGACATCGCCCTTGTCCCAGTAACGGCGCTTGGGCTCGAAGAAGATGACCGGGTCGTCGCTCTGGATCGCCTGCTGGAGCATCCAGTAGCCGTCCGAGGAGTTCGCCGGAGTGACCACCTTGAGGCCCGCGACGTGCGCGAAGAGCGACTCGGGGGACTCGGAGTGGTGCTCGACGGCGCCGATGCCGCCGCCGTACGGGATGCGGATGACGATCGGCATCTTCACGGTGCCGAGCGAACGGGCCCGCATCTTCGCCAGCTGGGAGACGATCTGGTCGTACGCCGGGAAGACGAAGCCGTCGAACTGGATCTCCACGACCGGCCGGTAGCCGCGCAGGGCCAGACCGATCGCGGTGCCGACGATGCCGGACTCGGCGAGCGGGGTGTCGATGACCCGGTCCTCGCCGAAGTCCTTCTGCAGGCCGTCGGTGATCCGGAAGACACCGCCGAGCTTGCCGACGTCCAGACCCATGATGAGGACCTTGGGGTCGGTCTCCAGCGCCTTGCGCAGCGACTCGTTGAGCGCCTTGGCCAGGGGAAGCTTCTGAACAGCCATGATTACTCGGCCTCTCCGCCCTCGAAGGACGCCTGGTACGCGGCGAACTGAGCGCGCTCCTCGTCGACGAGCGCGTGCCCGTCGGCGTACACGTTGTCGAAGATCGCCATGTGCTCCGGGACGGGCATGGCGCGGACGACCTCGCGGACGTGCTTGCCCAGCGCCTCGCTCTCCGTCTCCAGCTCCTCGAAGAAGGCGGCGTCGGCGTGGCCCTCGTTCTCCAGGTACGTCTTGAGGCGCTGGATCGGGTCCTTGGCCTCCCACTCCGCGCGTTCCGCGTCGCGGCGGTAGCGGGTCGGGTCGTCGGAGGTGGTGTGGGCGGCCATGCGGTAGGTGTACGCCTCGATGAGCGTCGGGCCCTCGCCGCGGCGGGCGCGCTCCAGCGCCGACCGGGTCACGGCCAGGCACGCGAGGACGTCGTTGCCGTCGACGCGGACGCCGGGGAAGCCGAAGCCGCGGGCGCGCTGGTAGAGCGGGACGCGGGTCTGCTTCTCGATGGGCTCGGAGATGGCCCACTGGTTGTTCTGGCAGAAGAACACGACCGGGGCGTTGTAGACCGCGGAGAAGACGAACGACTCGTTGACGTCGCCCTGGCTGGAGGCGCCGTCGCCGAAGTACGCGATCACGGCGGAGTCCGCGCCGTCCTTGGCGACGCCCATGGCGTAGCCGGTGGCGTGCAGGGTCTGGGAGCCGAGCACGATCGTGTACAGGTGGAAGTTGTTGCTGTTGGGGTCCCAGCCACCGTGGTTCACACCGCGGAACATCCCGAGCAGGTTCGTCGGGTCGACCCCGCGGACCCAGGCGACGCCGTGCTCGCGGTAGGTGGGGAAGACGTAGTCGTCGTCGCGCAGCGCGCGGCCGGAGCCGATCTGCGCGGCCTCCTGGCCGAGCAGCGAGGCCCACAGGCCCAGCTCGCCCTGGCGCTGCAGGGCGGTGGCCTCGGCGTCGAAGCGGCGGCTGAGGACCATGTCACGGTAGAGGCCGCGCAGCTCCTCGGAGCTGAGGTCGATGTCGTACTCGGGGTGCTGGACGCGCTCCCCCTCGGGCGTCAGCAGCTGAACGAGTTCGGGCTCGGCGCTCTGCGAGGCCGTCGCCTTCTTCGCGCTCGCGCTGGCGCTTGCGGTGCGCTTGGTGCCGCTGCTGCGTCGCGTCGTCTTGCGCGCGGCAGTGCTCTCCACGGTCACGTGCGTGCTCCTCCGTCGGTCCGGCCCCCGGGTTCGCCGGTGAGGCCAGTGCGGCTCCGCCTTCACCGTGCCCTTCGCACGGGGTGGGTGCGACTCGGCCGGGGTCGGGCGTGACAGGTGCCCCGGCGAGCGCCCTGTCATAGGCACGTTACCCACAGCGCCGCATTCCTGCGAAACCCCATTTGACCTGCGATTTTGCTTGGATTTCCAAGTAAATCGAGAAAAGCGGGACTCGCCGCTGGTCAGCGGGCGTTGGGGGCAGCCCGAAGGGACCGCCGGAACACCCGGCACGTTATCCCGGTCACCCCGGGCACGGGAAGAGCGAATATGTGAGACTGGCTGCGTGCGCGAAGAAGGAAAAATCCGGGTATTTCTGCTGGACGACCACGAGGTCGTGCGGCGCGGCGTCCACGAGCTGCTCTCCGTGGAGGACGACATCGAGGTGGTCGGCGAGGCCGGTACGGCCGCGGACGCCCTGGTCAGGATCCCTGCGACCCGTCCCGACGTGGCCGTGCTCGACGTCCGGCTCCCGGACGGCAGCGGTGTCGAGGTGTGCCGCGAGATCCGGTCCCAGGACGATTCGATCAAGTGCCTGATGCTCACCTCGTACGCCGACGACGAAGCGTTGTTCGACGCGATCATGGCCGGGGCCTCGGGGTACGTCCTGAAGGCCATCCGCGGCAACGAGCTGCTGAACGCGGTGCGCGACGTGGCGGCCGGCAAGTCGCTGCTCGACCCGGTGGCGACCGCGCGGGTGCTGGAGCGCCTGCGGGACGGCAACAACCCCAAGGGCGACGACCGGCTCGCCAATCTCACCGAGCAGGAGCGCAAGATCCTCGATCTGATCGGCGAGGGCCTGACCAACCGGGTCATCGGCGAGCGGCTCCACCTCGCGGAGAAGACGATCAAGAACTACGTCTCCAGCCTGCTGTCGAAGCTGGGCATGGAGCGGCGCTCCCAGGCCGCGGCGTACGTGGCGAGGATCCAGGCCGAGCGACACTGAGGCCGGCGGGTTCCCGGACCCCGGCGCTTCACCCGAACGGGTAAGGCCGGGCCGGGCCGCCCGCATTCGGGACCTACGTCCCCGCAGAACGGGGGCGGGGGCCCCTGTTCCGACCGGGTGTCGGTGGCGGAGAGTGGAAGCCATGTCCCCCGATGAGATCCGCGCCCTCGACCTGCTGAGCCGGGTGTCCTACGGACGGGTGGCGACGAGCATGCGGGCGATGCCGTTCGTCGCCCCCGCCCGGCACATCGTGTTCGACGGCCACGTCCTGATCCGGCTCCACCGCGGCCTGGGCTACCACCGCGCCTGCAACGGCAGCGTCGTGGCCTACGGGGCCGACAACCTCGGCTCCGACGCCGAGACCGTGTGGTCCGTGCAGTTCACCGGCACCGCCCGGATCACCGACCCCACCGAGGCCCAGCTGGCGGCCTTCGGCCAGGAGCCCCGCGCCGTGGACGGCGAGGCCTTCGACCCGGTCTTCATGCGGATCGAGCCCCAGTTCGTCACCGTGCACACCCTCGACTACACGTCCGAGCGCCAGGCCCCCGCTCCCACCCTTCCGTCCCCGGTGCGACACCTCCACCACGTAGCGTGATCTAACATCTGCGGAGTGCCGCGCTCATCTGCACCCCTGGCCCCGCCCCGGACGACCTCCCCCGCCCCGCCCCTCGGCGCCCTGCTGCGCCGCTACGGGGACACGGGCGAGCCGCTGTCCTGCGAACCCGTCGCCCAAGGCTTACTCAACCGCGGCTACCGCCTCTCCACCACGCGGGGCCGCTACTTCCTCAAACAGCACCTGGACGCCCGCACCGCCGACCGGGACACCATCACCCGCCAGCACCGGGCCACCCTCCGCCTGCACGCCCTCGGGCTGCCCGTCGCCCCGCCGCTGCACGACGCGCGGGGCCGCACCGTCGCCGTCATCGGCGGGCGCTGCTACGCCCTGCACCCCTGGATCGAGGGCCGGCACCGCGACGGCGCCGAACTGTCCGCCGTGGGCTCCGACCGCCTCGGCACCCTCCTCGGGCTCGTCCACACGTCCCTGGAGCAGGTCATGGACTCCCCGCCGCCGGACGGCGGCCACGAGAGCGCCTGCCCCGAGGAGACCCTCCGGCTCATCGAGGAGCTGTTACGCCTGGTGCGCGCCCGACGGCGGCGCGACGGCTTCGACGAGCTCGCCGAGCACCGGCTCCGCGAACGCCGGGTGCTGCTCGACCGGCACGCCCACCGGCGCCCGCCCGCCGCCGCCTCGGGCGGCTGGGTGCACGGCGACTTCCACCCGTTCAACCTGCTCTACCGGGGCTCCCAGCCGGTCGCGATCATCGACTGGGACCGACTCGGCGTCCGCCCGCGCGCCGAGGAGGCGGTCCGCGCCGCCGCGATCTTCTTCGTCCGGCCGGGCGGCGAGCTGGCCCTGGACAAGGTGCGGGCCTACGCGCGCGCCTACCGGCGGGCCGCCGGCGTGGACCGGGCCGATCTGGCCGCGGCCGTCGACCGGGTGTGGTGGGAGCGGCTCAACGACTTCTGGACCCTTCGCTGGCGCTACCAGCTGCACGACCGCAGGGCCGACCCGCTGTTCCCCGCGGTGTCGGCCCTGGCCGTGTGGTGGACGCGCGAGTACGAGGCGGTGCGCGACGCCTTCGCGGGCTGAACGGGGGACGCGGGGCGCGCCCCGGTCAGCCCGTGCCGGTGGTGGTGCCGGTGCCCGTGGACGTGCCCGTTGCGGTGCCGGTGCCCGTCGACGTGCCCGTCGAGGTGCCGGTGCCCGTCGACGTACCGGTCGAGGTGCCGGTGCCGGTGGACGTGCCCGTCGAGGTGCCCGTGGAGGTGCCGGTCGAGGAGCCGTCGGTGGTGCCGTCGGTGGTGCCCTCGGTGGTGCCCTCGCTCGTGCCCGTGCCGCCGTCGGCCGTGTCCGTCGGGTCCGTCGACGGGGTGTCCGACGGCGTCGGGTCCTTCGTGGGCTGGCGCGTGTGCTGGCGCGGGGGCTCGTAGGGCTGCTGACCGCCGCCGGTCGAGGTGTCCGGCTGCTCGGGCTCCTGCGAGGGCTCGTCGGAGGGGTCCGGCGACGGGGACTCGCTGGACGGGGAGTCGGTGACGGCCGGCGGCTTCGTGTTGTTGCCGTCGTTCTTGTCGCCGGCCTTGTCGATCGCGTACGCGACGCCCGCGACGATCGCGATCAGCGCGAGCGCCACGAACAGCAGCAGCTTGCCGCGGCCGCTCTTGCCGCCGCCGTGCCCGCCGTAGCCGCCGTCCGGGGTGTAGCCGCCGTGCCCGCCGTCGTAGCCCCCGTCGTCCGGGTTCATCGGCGGCAGGATCGGGCCCTGCGCGGTCTGGTGCATCGGGTGGTGCATCGGGTGGCCGAGGACGGCCGTCGCGCCGACGCCGCCCATCCCGCCGCCCGGGGTGTGCATCGGGTCGTGCATGTCGTGCACGCCGACCGGACCGGTGTTCCACACACCGGTGTGGCCGCCCTGCTCCTGGAGCATCTGCAGCCCGTACTGGATCAGGCCGCGCATCTCCTCGGCGCTCTGGAACCGGTCGTCCGGGTCCTTCGCGAGCGAGCGCATCGCCAGGCCGTCGAGCTCCGGCGGCGCCGCGGGCGCCACCTCGGACGGCGGGATCGGGGTGTCCTGGACGTGCTGGTAGACCACGGACAGCGGCGTCTCACCCGTGAACGGGGGCCGCAGCGCGAGCAGTTCGTAGAGCAGACAGCCCGTCGCGTACAGGTCGGAGCGGTGGTCGACGGCCTTGCCGAGCGCCTGCTCGGGCGACAGGTACTGCGGGGTGCCCATGACCATGCCGGTCTGGGTCATCGTCGACTGCGCGCCGTGCAGGGCACGGGCGATGCCGAAGTCCATGACCTTGACCGCGCCGCCGTGCGTGATGATCACGTTCGCCGGCTTGATGTCGCGGTGCACGATGCCGTGCTGGTGCGAGTAGGCGAGCGCCTCCAGGACACCGGAGACGATGATCAGGGCCTGCTCGGGGCCCGGCGCCTCGGCGCTGATCAGCAGGTCGCGGATGGTGCGGCCCTCGACCAGCTCCATCACGATGTACGGCACGGAACGGCCGCCGACCAGGTCCTCGCCCGAGTCGTAGACCGCCACGATCGCATGGTGGTTGAGACCCGCGACGGACTGCGCCTCGCGGGTGAAGCGGGCCTTGGAGACCGGGTCCTCGGCGAGGTCGGCGCGCAGCAGCTTCACCGCGACGGTGCGCCCCAGGCGCACGTCCTCGGCGGCGAACACCTCGGCCATGCCGCCGCGTCCGAGTCGGTGGGTCAGCCGGTAGCGGCCGTCGCCGACCACTCCGTCGATGCCCCAGGACTCGGCGGAAGCGTCCGGGAGACCGCCGCCTGCTCCGGATTCGGGTGCCATCAGTCCTCGCCGTCGTCTTCTCGTGCCGTGTCCAGTCGTCACGCTACAGGCTCCGTACGACATCACGGTCCGCGATGGACGGGCCATCCAACTCCCCACGCATACACCTGTGCAAATTCCGTGCCGTTCCTGTCACGCGGCCGTCACGCTTCCGGGAGCGCGGCTGTGCGGAGGGTCACGGAACGGGTACCGAACGGACACCCGGCTTGACGTGTCACTGCCCTCGGGCAGACTTGGCCGAACGATTTCCGGATCAGCGCCGCCACGCGCGCGTGTAGGGGGAAGCACGAGATGAGCCAGGACGGCGCACAGGGCCGCTATGCGGGCGGTTCGGTCGCGGGCGGCCGGTACCAGCTTCGCGACCTGCTCGGCGAGGGCGGCATGGCGTCGGTGTACCTGGCGTACGACAGCGCCCTGGACCGCCAGGTCGCCATCAAGACGCTGCACACCGAGCTCGGCCGCGAACAGTCCTTCCGCGAACGCTTCCGCCGTGAGGCGCAGGCCGTGGCGAAGCTGTCGCACACCAACATCGTCTCGGTCTTCGACACCGGCGAGGACACCCTCGACGGCGCCGTCATGCCGTACATCGTCATGGAGTACGTGGAGGGGCAGCCGCTCGGCTCGGTGCTCGCCTCCGACGTGCGCCAGTACGGCGCGATGCCGGCCGACAAGGCGCTGAAGGTCACCGGCGACGTGCTCGCCGCGCTGGAGACCAGCCACGAGATGGGCCTGGTCCACCGGGACATCAAGCCGGGCAACGTGATGATGACCAAGCGCGGCGTCGTCAAGGTCATGGACTTCGGCATCGCGCGCGCCATGCAGTCCGGGGTCACCTCGATGACCCAGACCGGCATGGTCGTCGGCACCCCGCAGTACCTCTCCCCCGAGCAGGCCCTGGGCCGCGCCGTCGACGCCCGCTCCGACCTGTACTCGGTCGGCATCATGCTCTTCCAGCTCCTGACGGGCCGGCTGCCCTTCGACGCCGACTCGCCGCTGGCCATCGCGTACGCCCACGTGCAGGAGGAGCCGGTCGCCCCGTCCTCCGTGAACCGCTCGGTGACCCCGGCGATGGACGCGCTGGTGGCCCGCGCCCTGAAGAAGAACCCGAACGAGCGCTTCCCGAGCGCCGCCGCGATGCGCGACGAGTGCCTGCGGGTGCTGTCGGCCGGTCAGACCGGCGCGCCGGTGATCGTCGCGGGCGGCCCGGTGCAGAGCGGTTCGGGCGTCGGCTCGGCCGTCTTCCCGCCGGTCGGCCAGACCCCGCCGCCCTCGACGCACGGCATGCAGACCCCGTACCAGCCGACGCCGCAGCCGGGGCCCTACGGGGTGCCGACGCCGGCGCCGTCGTACGGGTACCCGCAGCAGGTCCCGACGCCCCCGCCGGCGCCCGTCTACCAGACCCCGGCGCCCGCGCCCGCCTACCAGACCCCGGCGCCCGCGCCCATGCCGGGGCCGTACACCGTGCCCCAGCAGCACGCCCACGTGCCCGTCGCGGGCGGCGGCTCCTCGTCGAACCGGTCGAAGATCGCGCTCGGCGCCCTCGCGCTGCTCGTCGTCGCCGGTGTGGTCACGGGCATCTCGCTCTACAACCGCGAGCCCGCGGGCGAGCCGACCGCGGACGGCCCGAGCCAGACCGGCAGCGTCGCCCCCGGCCACAAGGGACCGGACCTCAGCAAGACCATCGAGACCAAGAAGTGCACGGAGCCGTCCGAGTCGAGCAAGGACCCGAACAAGTTCGAGGTCCCGAACTTCACCCTCAAGAACATCCAGTCGGTGAAGGCGTGCCTCCAGGCCGCGGGCTGGAAGATCAAGTCCGAGTCCTCCGTCGACGAGGCGACCTGGGGTCAGGGCACGGTCATGACCCAGTACCCGCGCCAGGGCACGGACATCGCCAAGGAGGACGCCGAGTTCGAGCTCGAGGTTTCCACGGGCAATCCGCCGCAGTGATCCTCCGGGCCCGGGTCAAGGCCCGACGCAGGGCCCGTCCCCGTCCGGATGATCCGGGATGCCGGGTGTGTCGCGTCATGTGACGCTGAGTCGAAGAACTCGGCGGCTCGGCACGGGAGGGGGTCACCCGGTGACTCCAGCACTCCGCACGGCACGGTCCCGGGCCCTCGGGCCCGTCCTCGCCTGCTGTCTCGCGGCCTGCGCCGTGTCCGTCACCGGGCCGCCCGCGTACGCGTACGGCGCCGAGGTCACGCCCGCCGGCCCGGCCGGCCCCGCCACGACCGGGCACGGCACCCGTGCGGGCGCCGGCGAGAACGACGGCAACGACGGCGCCGACGACGCGGGCGGCGACGACAGCGGTACGGGCGGGAGCTCGGCCCCCGTACGCACCCCGGCCGCGAGCACCGCACCGCCCCGCGGGACCGGGACCGGGACCGGGACCGGGACCGCCCCACCGACCGCCGCCACCGCCGCCACCGTCGTCCCGCGCCCGACGGCGACCGGATCGGGCTCCGGCTCCGGCTCGCCCTCTTCTACCGCGTCCCCCGTGCCCGCGCCGAGCGGTTCCGCCGCGGGGTCCGACGGGCGGCCCGCGCCGAACGGCTCCGCCTCCCTCGCCGGGCACCCCGCGGGCGAGGGCCGGGAGCACCCGGGACGGCCCCCGGAGCCGAGCTCCCCGGCCGCCACGAGCCCCTCGGCACCGTCGGAAAGCCCCTCTCGTACCAAAACCGCAACAGAGGACGCGCCCGACCTGGAGGCGGACGAGGCGGTCGGAGCGGTACCTGAGACGGAGCTGCCGCACCCCTCCTCCTCGGCGGAGGCGCTGCCGGCGGCGGCGCCCCGGATCGGCGCGGAGGCCGTCGCCACCCTCTCCGACCGGCGGATTCCGGTGCTCACGCTCGGCGTCGGGCTCGCTCTGATGGGCCTCGGCATCGGCTTCCTCGGGGTCCGGATGCGGCGCCGCTGAATCCTTCCGGAAGCCCCGGGTCCTCCTTGAGTCGGACCCCGGGGGTCCGCCTCAGGGCGCTTGTCGGCCGGGGCATACCCGGTATACATACTGAGTATGTCGATCCGCCACGGGCTTCTCGCCCTCCTCGAACGCGGCCCCCGCTACGGCTCGCAGCTCCGCACGGAGTTCGAGTCCCGCACCGGCTCCACCTGGCCGCTCAACGTCGGACAGGTCTATACGACCCTCGCCCGGCTGGAACGGGACGGCATGGTCGGCCAGGACGGCGAGGACGGAGCAGGACACGCCCTCTACGCGATCACCGACAAGGGCCGCGAAGAACTGCGCACCTGGTTCGAGAACCCCGTCGACCGCACCAGCCCCGCCCGCGACGAGCTCGCGATCAAGCTGGCCATGGCGGTCGGGGCGTCCGGGGTCGACATCCGCGACGTCATCCAGTCCCAGCGCCGGCACACCGTGAAGGCGATGCAGGACTACACCCGGCTCAAGGCACAGGCGATCACCGCCGTCGAGAGCGGGGGCGCCCGCGAGCGCGACGACGTCGCCTGGCTGCTCGTCCTGGAGCAGCTGATCTTCCAGACCGAGGCGGAGGCCCGCTGGCTGGACCACTGCGAGTCCCGGCTGATCCGCCTCTCGGCGATCTCCGCCGCCTCACCCGCACCACCCGTCCCACCCGGGGCGCCGTCCCACACCGCCCCGACCGCTTCACCCCTGCCGGGAGCCACGGGGGTTTCGTAACCCGGCAGGCACCGCTTCCGACCGCTCCGCAAGCAACCCGACCAGACCCAGACCGTACGCACCGGCACCGGCACCGCGCCCGGCACCGGCCGTCCGCGGCACCGCCACACCGGCGTCCGTCGCACGGCCGCCGGCACCCGCCCGCCACCCCGCCCGCGTACGCCCGAGGGGGATCCCGCCATGTCCACACAGCAGCAGCCCGTGCTGCGTCTGCAGCAGCTGACCCGCGTCCACGGCGCGGGCGCCACCGAGGTCCACGCCCTGCGCGGCATCGACCTCGACGTCTACCCCGGCGAACTCGTCGCCGTCATGGGCCCGTCCGGCTCCGGCAAGTCGACCCTGCTCACCATCGCCGGCGGCCTCGACACCCCCACCTCGGGCCGGGTGATCGTCGAGGACACCGACATCACCTCCGCGAGCGTCAAGCAGCTCGCCGCACTGCGCCGCCGCAGCATCGGCTACGTCTTCCAGGACTACAACCTCATCCCGGCCCTCACCGCCGCCGAGAACGTGGCCCTGCCCCGCGAGCTGGACGGCGTCTCCGCCCGCAAGGCCCGCACCGAGGCCCTCGCCGCCCTCGCCGAGATGGAGCTCGGCCACCTCGCCGACCGCTTCCCCGACGAGATGTCCGGCGGCCAGCAGCAGCGCGTGGCCATCGCCCGCGCCCTCGTGGGCAACCGCCGCCTCGTCCTCGCCGACGAGCCCACCGGCGCCCTCGACTCCGAGACCGGCGAGTCCGTCCTCGCCCTGCTCCGCACCCGCTGCGACGCCGGTGCCGCCGGCGTCCTGGTCACCCACGAGCCGCGCTTCGCCGCCTGGGCCGACCGGGTCGTCTTCCTGCGCGACGGCGCCGTCGTCGACCAGACCGTACGCAGCGAGGCCGACTCGCTCCTGACCGGCCGGGCGGCACAGCAGTGAACACTTGGTTCCACTCCTGGCGGGCCGCGATCCGCATCGCCCGCCGCGACGCCTGGCGCTCCAAGGGCCGCAGTTTCCTCGTCCTGTCGATGATCGCGCTGCCGATCCTCGGCGTGAGCGCCTTCGACGTCACCCTGCGCAGCTCCGAGCTGACCGCCGCGCAGCGGACGGAACGCGCCATCGGCGCCGCCGACGCCCGCTTCAGGGACGCCCAGGTCAGCGGGGTGCCGGTCTACCAGGACCCGGCGGGCGAGCAGCACACCCCGGTCAAGGACTACGAGAACGAGCCCTGGCCGGACGGCCCGACCGACGTCCGCAAGGTGATACCGGCCGGCGCCACCGTCCTCACCGACACCTACGGCACCGCCAAGCTGACCACCGCCCACGGTCTGCTCCAGACCGAGGTCCGTGAGCTCAGGGCCGCCGACCCCGTCGCCCGCGGCATCATGCGCCTCCAGGAAGGCAGCTTCCCGGAGAAGAACGACGAGGTCGCCGCGACCACGCACTTCCTGGAGACCAGCGGCCTGACCGTCGGCTCCACCCTCACCGCGCGCGGTTTCGACCGCACGTACCGGATCACCGGCTCCTACGAGCTCCCCAACGACCTCAAGACGGACCAGGTCAACGCGCTGCCCGGGGCCTTCCTCGCGCCGTACGGCCAGGCCGTCGAGAAGGCCGGGCTGCAGGCGCCGTCGCTCTCCACCACGTACCTGGTGCGCAAGCCCGGTGGTTTCACGTGGAACATGGTCCAGCAGATCAACGCCAAGGGCGTCGTGGTCGTCTCGCGCGCCGTGGCCCTCGACCCGCCCTCGGACGCCGAGGTGCCGCTCTTCCAGAAGGACGGCTGGCGCAACTTCGACAGCAGCCTGGCCTCCGACGCCGCCGCCCTCGCCGCCGCGGGCACCGTGGTCGGTCTCGCGATGCTGGAGATCTGCCTGCTCGCCGGACCGGCGTTCGCGGTCGGCGCCCGCCGCTCGCGCCGCCAGCTCGGCCTCGTCGGCGCCAACGGCGGTGCCCGCAGCCACATCCGGGCCATCGTGCTCAGCGGCGGACTCGTCATCGGCGTCGCCGCGGCCCTCGTCGGCACCGTCCTCGCCCTGATCCTCACCTTCGCGCTCCGCCCGCTCCTCGAGGACGCGATGGGCCAGCGGTTCGGCGGCTTCACCATCCGGCCGCTGGAACTCCTCGGCATCGCCGGACTCGCCGTCCTCACCGGACTGCTCGCCGCGATCGTCCCCGCCGTCACCGCCTCCCGGCAGACCGTCCTCGCCTCCCTGACGGGCCGTCGCGGCATCCGCCGCGGCAGCCGGGTGCTGCCCCTGGTCGGCCTCGGCGCCGTCCTCCTCGGCGCGGCCGTCGCCCTGTACGGATCGGTCGTCTCCGACCAGTTCGTCATCGTCGCCGGCGGCTCGGCCATCGCCGAGCTGGGCGTGGTCGCCCTGACCCCCGCCCTGGTCGGCCTGTTCGGCCGCACCGGCCGCTGGCTGCCGCTCTCGCCGCGCCTCGCCCTGCGCGACGCCGTGCGCAACCGGGGCCGTACGGCACCCGCCGTCGCCGCCGTCCTCGCCGCCGTCGCGGGCACCGTCGCCGTCGCCACCTACACCGCCAGCCAGGACGCCCAGGGCCTCGCCGAGTACGAGGCACGCCTGCCGCACGGCGTCGTCGCCGCGCTCGTCATCGAGGAGGGCGGCCGGGACGCACCGGCGGTCCGCGAGGCCGTCCAGCACATCTTCCCCGTCGACGTCCGCGCCGACGTCTCCCGGATCGCCGTCGGCAAGCCGGGCTGCGAGCCCTGGGGCGGCGGCAAGGGCTGCGGCCGCTTCGAGGTCGTCGTCCCGCGGGCCAACGAGTGCCCCCTGTGGGCCTTCTCGCCCGACGGCTCCGACCCCTCCGAGAAGTTCACCAAGGAGCAGCGCCGCGAGCTCAGCACCAAGGACTGGCGCTGCCAGGCCAGTGCCGGCAACGGCGTCTACGTCGAGGGTGGCATGCTCGTCGCCGACGCCCCGATCCTCAAGATCCTCGGCATCGACGACCCCGGCGCCGCCAAGGCCCTCGCCGACGGCAAGGTCGTCAACTTCCTGAAGACGCAGGTCGACCGGAAGACCGGCACGGTCGGCGTCAAGCTGATCACCGACACCGAGGCCGCCGACCTCGCCTCCCAGAAGAACCTGCCGGTCCCCGGCGAGGTCAAGAACCTCCCGGCCTACCAGGTGCCCGGCTCGCCGCTCTCGTACGGCGTGCACAGCATCCTCAGCCCGGCCGCCGCCAAGGCCGCCGGACTGACCACCGTGCCCATGGGCGCGTACTTCACCACCGACCGCCTGCCCGACAGCGAGCAGCGGCAGAAGCTGGACAGCGAGATCGCCAAGCTGGGCAGCAGCGTGGACCTCACCCTGGAGGAGGGCTACGTCAGCAAGACCAGCCTCGTCCTCCTCGCGCTGACCGTCTTCGCCGGCCTGGTCACCATCGGCGCGGCCGGCATCGCCACCGGGCTCGCCCAGGCCGACGCCGAGGCCGACCTGAAGACGCTCGCCGCGGTCGGCGCCCCGCCCCGGGTCCGCCGTACGCTCAGCGGCTTCCAGTGCGGAGTCGTCGCCGCGATGGGCGTGGTCCTCGGCTCCGCCGCCGGAGTCCTGCCCGCCATCGGGCTGCGGCTCACCGAGGAGCGCGCGCAGTTGCGCTTCTACCAGGAGAACCTGGAGAACGGCTGGTCCAGCTCGGACACCCCGCCGTACGTGCCGATCGTCGTCCCCTGGGAGACGCTCGCCGCCCTCCTGGTGGCCGTACCGCTCGGCGCCGCCCTGCTGGCCGCCCTGGTGACCCGCTCGCGCGGAGCCCTGGCCCGCCGCGCCGCCCACTAGGGACCCCGCCGCCGCACACGCGTTCGTTGCCATGCCGTGCCCCTGTACGAGGGTGGATCACTCCCGTACAGGGGCACACCGTGTGGTGAGGCATGTGTGCGAGAGAATGGCGGCATGGAGATGCCGAGGAATGACAGGTCGCAGGAGCACCCCCAGGTCCTGATCGTGGGCCCGGACGGGACGGCGCTCGGCGGCGCTCAGGGTGACGACGAATCCCGCGAGGTCCCGGTGACGGAAATGGTCGAGCAGCCTGCGAAGGTCATGCGGATCGGCAGCATGATCAAGCAGCTTCTGGAGGAAGTCAGGGCGGCCCCTCTCGACGAGGCCAGCCGCGTGCGGCTCAAGGAGATCCACGCCAGCTCCGTGAAGGAGCTGGAGGACGGTCTCGCGCCGGAGCTGGTGGAGGAACTGGAGCGGCTCTCCCTGCCGTTCACCGACGAGGCGATCCCCTCCGACTCGGAGCTGCGGATCGCGCAGGCCCAGCTGGTGGGCTGGCTCGAAGGTCTCTTCCACGGCATCCAGACGGCGCTGTTCGCCCAGCAGATGGCGGCCCGCGCCCAGTTGGAGCAGATGCGCCGGGCACTCCCGCCGGGCGCCTCGCACGACGATGACGACGACCACGGCCCGGGCCACGGGCGGGCCGTCGGATCCGGGCCGTACCTGTAAGGCCGGACACGGACGAACGGACGAGAGGAAGGCCCGACGCCGGGAACGGCGGCGGGCCTTCCGTCACTTCCGCGGTGCGAGCAACGGCGGCGGGCCTTCCGTCACTTCAGCGGTGGCGAGCAACGGCGCCGGGCCTCCTTCACTGCTCCGGTGCGAGCAGCGGCGCCGGGCCTTCCGTCAGTTCTGCGGTGCGAGCAGCAGCACCTTGCCGACGTGGGTGCCCGATTCGATGGCCCGGTGCGCGTCGGGAGCCTCGGGCATCGGCACCGTGCGGTCGACGACCGGGGTGACCGTGCCCGCGCCGATCAGCGGCCAGACGTGCTCGCGGACCGCCGCCACCACGGCCGCCTTCTCGCCCGGCGGACGGGAACGCAGCGTGGTCGCGAGCACGGCCCCCCGCTTGGCCATCAGCGCGCCGAGGTTCAACTCGCCCTTGACGCCGCCCTGGAGCCCGATGACGACCAGCCGGCCGTTGACGGCGAGCGCCTTGATGTTCCGCTCCAGGTACTTCGCGCCGACGATGTCCAGGATGACGTCCGCCCCGGCACCGTCCGTCGCCTTGCTCAGCTCCTCGACGAAGTCCTGCTCGCGGTAGTCGATGAGGATGTCCGCGCCCAGCTCGGCGCAGCGCGCCAGCTTCTCGGGGCCGCCGGCCGTGACCGCGACCCGCGCGCCGACCGCCTTGGCCAGCTGGATCGCCATCGTGCCGATGCCGCTCGCCCCGCCGTGCACCAGCAGGGTCTCGCCGGGCCGCAGATGGGCCAGCATGAAGACGTTCGACCACACCGTGCACGCCACCTCGGGCAGCGCGGCGGCCGTCGCCAGGCCGACGCCCTCGGGCTTCGGGAGCAGCTGCCCCACCGGGACGGCGACCTTCTCCGCGTAGCCGCCGCCGACGAGCAGCGCGCACACCTCGTCGCCGACGGACCAGCCGGAGACCCCGGGGCCGAGCGCGACGATCCGGCCGGAACACTCCAGGCCGGGGTAGGGAGAGCTGCCCGGCGGCGGGTCGTAGTAGCCCTGGCGCTGGAGCAGATCGGCACGGTTGACGGCGCTCGCCACCACCTCGACGAGGACCTCGCCCTCGGCGGGGACGGGGTCGGGCACCTCGGCCCAGACCAGCGCCTCGGGACCACCGGGTTCCGGAATCGTGATCGCATGCATGGCGGCGAGGCTACTCCGCGATCGCCGACGGGGGCGGGTGCGGGCCGGGGCCCGGCCGGTCGCGGGGGCGGGTGCGGGCCCGCTGGTCCCGGGTGCGGGTGCCGGCGCCGGGCCCGCTGGTCGCGGGTGCCGGTCCGGGGCCGACCGGCCGGTCGCGGGTGCGGGTGCCGGTCCCGGCCCTGGATCCCAGTCCCGGTGCCCGTCGCGGCACCCGCCCCGGTCTAGTCGTCGCTCGGCGTGGTGAGCGGGGTGACCGGCGCGGCCCGCACGATGGTGATCACACGGTCCGTCAACTGGAGCGGGCTGGCGGCAGGATCGTCGTATCCGAGCAGCCGGTGGCCGCGCAGCACGCTCACCACCAGGTCGTCCGTCTCCCGGACGCTCCGCCCCGCCTCGGCCTTGGTCACCGGCCGTTCCACGAGGTCGAGCCCGGAGCCCTGCTGGATCAGGTCCTCCATCACGGTGCCCGCGCTGGGGCTGAGCACCGACAGGCCGAGCAGCCGCCCGGCGGCACTGGCGCTGGTGATCACCGCGTCGGCGCCGGACTGGCGCAGCAGCGGCGCGTTCTCCTCCTCGCGGACCGCCGCGACGATCTTCGCCCCGCGGTTGAGCTGGCGGGCCGTCAGGGTGACCAGGACGGCCGTGTCGTCGCGCTGGGTGGCGATGACGATCTGACGGGCCTTCTGCACCTCGGCGCGGATCAGCACGTCGCTGCGGGTCGCGTCGCCGATGACCCCGACGAAACCGTCGGCGTTGGCCGCCTCGATCACCTTGGTGGAGGGGTCGACGATGACGATCTGGTCCTTGCGCAGGCCGGTCGCGCAGAGCGTCTGGATCGCCGACCGCCCCTTCGTGCCGAACCCGACGATGACGGTGTGGTCGCGCAAGGCGGTCCTCCAGCGGCGCAGTCGGAACTCCTCCCGGGTCCGCTCCGTGAGGACCTCGAGGGTGGTACCGACCAGGATGATCAGAAACAGCACGCGCAGCGGCGTGACCAGCAGGATGTTCGCCAGCCGCGCCGAGTCGCTGTACGGGACGATGTCGCCGTATCCGGTGGTGGAAAGGGTGACCGTCGCGTAGTAGACGGAGTCGAGGAAGTCGACCGTGTCGTCGGCGTTGTCGTGGTAGCCGGCCCGGTCGATGTAGACGATGAAGACGGTCAGGAGCAGCACTCCCAGCGCCATGAGCAGGCGTTTGCCGACCTGGCGCAGGGGATTCTCCACCACGCGGCGCGGCAGCCTGATCCGGGAGCCGGTCACCTTCTCCCCGGCCTCCCGGGCCATCACGTCCCGGTTGGGAAGTTTCACGTGAAACACACTCCTTGGGCTCCGCCGCCCGGACCGTCGGCCGACACGACCTGCCAGGGTAGATCCAGGAGCTCCAGCGGTTGCCCGGGGCCCGCACCTCCCGGCGGGACCACGCCCATGCCGTGGGCGACGGCGATGCCGCGGAGCATCGCCGGGCCGTTGTAGTGCAGCGGCTCGACCCCGTCCTCCCGGTGGACCACGGGGACCAGCCGGGTGTCGTACGGATGCCCCGGCACCTCCGCCCGCACGGGCAGCCGGTACGGGCCGGGGGCGGGCGCCCCGGCGAGGGCACGCAGCAACGGCTCGGCGAGCGTGAGCAGCCCGGAGACGGCGGCGAGCGGATTACCGGGCAGACCGACCAGGTGGCGGGGGGCCGAGGAGCCGGAGGCGGCTTCCATGCGCGCCAGGAGCATGGGGTGGCCGGGCCGGACCTTCACCCCGTCGACGAGCAGCGTGGCCCCCGCCTTGTCGAGCACGGTGTGGACGTGATCGACGGGACCGGCCGCCGTGCCACCGGTGGTGACGACCACGTCGGCGGTGGAACCGGTGACCGCCGCGTACAGCGCGTCGGCGTCGTCGCCGATCCGGCGGGTGCCGAGCACCTCCGCGCCGAGCGCGGCCAGCCAGGGGCCGAGCATCGGGCCGAGCGCGTCACGGATCAGGCCCTCGTGGGGGAGTCCGGCGGCGAGCAGTTCGTCGCCGAGGACCAGCACCTCCACGCGGGGGCGCTGGCGCACGGCCAGCTCGTCGTAGCCGGCCGCGGCGGCGAGGCCGAGGACCACGGGGGTCACCGCGCTCCCGGCGGGCAGCAGCAGGTCGCCGGTGCCGCACTCCTGGCCCCGGGGGCGGATGTCCTGGCCGTGGACGACCGCGCGCAGGGCGTGCAGCTGCCCGGCGGTGTCGGTACGGGAGTGCTCGCGGCGGACGACGGCGGTCGCCCCGGACGGCACGCGCGCGCCGGTCGCGATCCGCACGGCGTCGCCGTCGGCGAGTTCGGCGGCGGGGGCGTGCCCGGCGAGGACGGCGCCCTCGGGGGCGATCCGCCAGGGGCCGGGCCCGGCGACCGCCCAGCCGTCCATGGCGGAGGTGTCGAAGGAGGGCAGGTCGGTGAGCGCGCGCAGCGGCTCGGCCAGGACGTGCCCGAGCCCCTGCCCGAGCGGCACCCGGACCGGCTCGCGCGGCTCCGCGGCGCGGGCCGCGACGGCGCGGGCCTCGGGCCAGGGGGTGGCGCGATGGGCCTCCGGCGCGGCGTCGGGGGCCGGGGAGTCCGTGCGGGGCCGGGCGACGAGCGCGAGGGCGTCGTCGACGCCGTCGTCGGGCAGCCGCTCCTTCATCGTCATCCGGCGTCGTCCTGCTCGGCGGCCCATCGCTGGGCCAGCGCGGCCGCCTTGCGGGCGGCCTCCGCGACGGCCTCGGGCCCTCCGTCGGCACCGGCCCTGGCCGCCGCGTACCCGACCAGGAACGTGGTCAGCGGTGCGGCGGGCCGGGCGACGCCGTGGGCGGCGTCCCGGGCGAGGTCGAGCAGGAGGTGTGTGTCGACGTCCAGGTCGATGCCCAGTTCGTCCTTGACTGCGGTGATCCATTCGTCCAGCACGTTCCCATGCTCCCTGATCCGCGCCCGGGCGGTGGCGATGTCCCCCCAGGTGTCGCAGTCGAAGGAGGCCCCGCCCTCCCCCGCGACCCGCACGACCGGCAGTCTCCCGGTGACGAGCCGCAGGGGAAGCCCGTCGAGCCCACCGCGCTCGGCGGCCACTCCCGCGATCTCCCGCCGAAGCGCCCGCACCCGGTAGGCCGCCACCAACGGCTGCTCCCGCCCGTCCCCGTCGACCAGCACGGCCGCTTCGGCCCCGGCCCCGGCTCCCGAGACGAGCGCGTCCACGAGCCGCCGCGCGGTGTCGGCGCGGAAGAAGGGAAGGTCGGCGGAGAGGAGGAGAACGACGGGGTCGGAAGGGCCAGACGGGCCGGCGGGGGTGGAACGCCCGGAAGGGGCGAAGGGATCGGCGGGGGCTAGGCGGCGCAGGCCGGCGTCGAGGGCGGCAAGGGGGCCGCCGCCCGGCGGGTCCTCCCTGGCCCATTCCACGGGGCGCGCGGTGGCCCGGGGCTCGGCGACGACCACGGTCGTCCCGGCGTCGCGGCAGCCCGTCAGGACCCGGTCAAGCAGGCTCCGACCACCGACCCGTACTCCGGGCTTGTCGGCCCCGCCGAGGCGTCGGGCGGCACCCCCGGCGAGCACGATGGCGTCGTACGCGGTCGTCATCCCAGCAGTATCGTCCGCACCGGGCCGGGACCGGCCACCCGGGACCCAGGGCGGGTCGGCCGAGGAGGGCGCCGCCCGGAAGGCGCCTCCAGCACGTACGGCCGGAACGTACGGCCGGTCCGCGTCCGCGTCCGCGTCTCAGCAGAGGGCGGCTCGGTCCGGCCCGGTCCGCGAGGGCGTGTCCGGGACCCGGCGCGGGTTTGGGTCCCGGACGGGGCCGCCGGGAACCGCCGGGGCCCCGTGCCCCGGCCGGTGTCCGCCCCGGCGGAGTCCTGTCACAGCGTGCGCAGCAGCACCGCCGGATTCTCGACGCAGTCGGCGACGTAGCGGAGGAAGCCGCCGGCCGTGCCTCCGTCGCAGACCCGGTGGTCGAAGGTCAGCGACAGCTGCACCACCTGACGTACCGCCAACTCGCCCTGGTGCACCCACGGCTTGGGGATGATCCGTCCCACCCCGAGCATGGCCGCCTCGGGGTGGTTGATGATCGGCGTGGAGCCGTCGACGCCGAACACCCCGTAGTTGTTCAGGGTGAAGGTGCCGCCGGTCAGGTCCGCCGGCGTGAGCTTCCCCTGGCGCGCCGACTCCGTCAGCCGGGCGAACTCGGCGGTCAGCGACTCCGTGGTGCGCCCGCCGGCGTCCTTGACGACGGGGACGACCAGCCCGCGTTCGGTCTGGGCGGCGAAGCCCAGGTGCACGGACGGCAGCCGGACGATCTCCCGTGCGGCGGTGTCCACCGTGGAGTTGAGCTCCGGGAAGCGGGCCAGGGCGTGGGCGCAGATCCGGGCGAGCAGCGCGAGCACGGAGATCTTCGGCCCGCCGGCCGCGTTCATGGCCGCGCGCGCGGCCATCAGCTCGGTGGCGTCGGCGTCGACCCAGCAGGTCGCGTCGGGGATCTCGGTACGGCTGCGGGACAGCTTGTCGGCCACCGCTCCGCGCACGCCGCGCAGCGGTATCCGCTCACCGGCGGCGGGCGCGACGGCAACCGCCACGGGGGCCGGGGCGGCGGGCCGGGACCGTACGGCGAGGGCCGTCTCGACGTCGGCGCGCAGGATCAGCCCGGCGGGCCCGGAGCCCTGGACCTCCCGCAGGTCGAGCCCCTCGTCCCGGGCCAGCTTGCGCACCAGCGGGGAGATGACGGGCACGGGCCCCTGGGCCACGGCGGGCACGGCAGCCGCGACGGGTGCCACGACCGGCGTGACGACCGGAGTCACGGCGGGCGTCTCCCGGCGGACCCGGCGCCGCCGGGCCGCGGGCCCGGCCGTGCCGTAGCCGACGAGCACGTTGCCGGAGTACTCCGAGGACTCGGCCTCTTCGGCCGCCCCGGCGCCCGCGAGCGCGTCGGTACCCGCGCCCGCGGCTCCCTCCGCGCCGCCGACCGCGACCGTCAGGAGCGGTGCGCCGACCGGCAGTTCCGCGCCCTCCTCGCCGAAGCGGGCGGTGACCACGCCGCCGTACGGGCAGGGCACCTCCACCATCGCCTTGGCCGTCTCGACCTCGACGACCGGCTGGTCGATGGCGACGACGTCCCCGACGTTCACCAGCCAGCGCACGATCTCGGCCTCGGTGAGGCCCTCGCCGAGGTCCGGCAGCTTGAATTCGAGCACCTGGGCCATCAGCTCCCCGCCTCCCACTGGAGCCGGGCGACCGCGTCCAGGACCCGGTCCACGCCGGGCAGGTGGTGCCGCTCCAGCATCGGCGGCGGGTACGGGATGTCGAAGCCGGCGACGCGCAGCACCGGCGCCTCCAGGTGGTGGAAGCAGCGCTCGGTGACCCGGGCGGCGATCTCGCCGCCCGGTCCGCCGAAGCCGGTGGACTCGTGCACGACGACCGCGCGGCCGGTGCGCTTCACGGAGGCGCTGACGGTCTCGTCGTCGAACGGCACGAGCGAGCGCAGGTCGACGACCTCCAGGTCCCAGCCCTCGGCCCGGGCGGCCTCGGCGGCCTCCATGCAGACCGGCACGGAGGGGCCGTAGGTGATGAGGGTGGCGCTGGTGCCACGGCGGCGCACGACGGCCTTGCCGATCGGCTCCACCGCGGCGGGCGCCTCGGGGGACCAGTCGGACTTCGACCAGTAGAGCCGCTTGGGCTCCAGGAAGACCACCGGGTCGTCGGAGGCGATCGCCGCGCGGAGCAGCCCGTAGGCGTCCTCGACGGTCGACGGGGTGACGACGTGGAGACCGGGGGTCGCCATGTAGTACGCCTCGGAGGAGTCGCTGTGGTGCTCGACCCCGCCGATGCCGCCGCCGTACGGCACCCGGACCACGATCGGCATCGGCATCGCGCCGCGGGTGCGGTTGCGCATCCGGGAGACGTGGCTGATGAGCTGCTCGAACGCCGGGTAGGCGAACGCGTCGAACTGCATCTCCACGACCGGCCGCAGCCCGTACATGGCCATGCCGACGGCCGTGCCGAGGATGCCCGCCTCGGCGAGCGGCGTGTCGGTGCAGCGGTCCTCGCCGAACTCCTTGGCGAGGCCGTCGGTGACCCGGAAGACGCCGCCGAGGGTGCCGACGTCCTCACCGAGGACGTGGACCGTGGGGTCCTCGGCCATCGCGTCGCGCATGGCCCGCTGGAGGGCCTGCGCCATGGTGGCGGGCTTGGCCGCCACCTTGGCGGCCGGCCTCGCGGTCGCGTGGGTGGTCATCCCGCCTCACTCTCGGCGTCGAGCTCCGCCCGCAGCTGCTCCGCCTGCTCGCGCAGCTGCGCGGTCTTCTCGGCGTAGACGTGCGCGAACAGGTCCATCGGGTCCAGCACGGGGTCGGCGTTCATCCGCTCGCGGAGCGCAGCCGCCATCGTCTCGGCGGCCTCGGCCGCCGCGCGCCGGCCGTCCTCGTCGAGGAGGCCGCGCTCGGTCAGCTCCCGTTCGAGCAGCAGGATCGGGTCGTGCGCCCGCCAGGTCTCGACCTCGCTGTCGCCGCGGTAGCGGGTGGCGTCGTCGGCGTTGGTGTGGGCGTCCATCCGGTAGGTGATGGCCTCGACGAGGGTGGGCCCGCCGCCGCGCCGGGCGCGGGTGACGGCCTCGGTGAGCACCTGGTGGACGGCGACGGCGTCGTTGCCGTCGACGAGCCGGCCGGGCATGCCGTAGCCGACGGCCTTGTGGGCCAGCGAGGGGGCCGCGGTCTGCTTGGCGAGCGGCACGGAGATCGCGAAGCCGTTGTTCTGCACGAAGAAGACCACGGGGGCCTGCCACACGGCGGCGAAGTTCAGCGCCTCGTGGAAGTCGCCCTCGCTGGTGCCGCCGTCGCCGACCATGGCGAGGGCGACCACGTCGTCGCCCTTCAGCCGGGCGGCGTGGGCGAGGCCCACCGCGTGCGGGAGCTGGGTGGCGAGCGGGGTGCACAGCGGGGCGATGCGGTGCTCGCGCGGGTCGTAGCCGGTGTGCCAGTCGCCGCGCAGCAGGGTCAGCGCCTGGACGGGGTCGAGGCCACGGGCGACGGCGGCGAGCGTGTCGCGGTACGAGGGGAAGAGCCAGTCCCGCTCCTCCAGGGCCAGCGCGGCCGCCACCTCGCAGGCCTCCTGGCCCGTCGTGGAGGGGTACACGGCGAGGCGGCCCTGCTTGGTGAGGGCGGTCGCCTGCGCGTTGTACCGGCGGCCGCGCACGAGCTCCGCGTAGAGGCGGCGCAGCAGCTCCGGGTCGGCGTCGGCCACGGCGTCCGTGCCGAGCACGCGCAGCGGCTCGGCGTCCGGCAGCAGCGGGGCGGGGTCGGTACGCGGCCGCCAGGCCGGCGGCGGGGTGGGCCGGTAGGCGAGTGCGGCACCGGGGGGCTCTTGGACTGTCGAACTGCGCTGTTGCAACGAGTCCACCTCCTCGTGGGAGCGGGCATAAGACCCGAAGGCGGGTGGCGCGAAATGTGGCGCGCCTCACCTACCGATTGTTCGGTCGTGGAGGCATTTTGGCTACAGGCACCTTCAGCCTGTGGACAAACGGTTCTCCACAGCTTGGGATGGGTGCAGGTCGTCCACAGGAGAGAGGCGGGGGGACATGGCGGATGAACAAATGGCCGACGTCGAGGAGCGCACGATCGACGAGCTCCTGAACGCGCCCCCCGGCGCCGCCCCCTCGACGGGCGCTCCGGCGGGCCCGGCGGGAGCCCCGGCGGGCCCTGCCATCGTCTCCCCGATGCCGCCGGCCCGCCCGCTGGACGCGATCGACCGGGACATCCTGCGGCTGCTCCAGGCGGACGGGCGCGCCTCGGTCCGCTCGGTGGCCGAGCGGGTCCACGTCTCCCGGGCCAACGCGTACGCGCGGATCAACCGGCTCATCGACGACGGGGTGATCCGCGGCTTCAGCGCCCGGGTCAACCACGAGCGGGCGGGGCACGGCGCCTCCGCCTACATCACGCTCAAGATCGTCCAGAATTCGTGGCGCACCGTGCGCGAGCAGCTCCAGGCCCTGCCAGGGGCCGCGCACATCGCGCTGGTCAGCGGCGACTTCGACGTCCTGCTGCTGGTCCACACCCCGGACAACCGCACCCTGCG
This sequence comes from Streptomyces sp. NPDC093111, assembly GCF_040683955.1. Classification (NCBI taxonomy): domain Bacteria; kingdom Bacillati; phylum Actinomycetota; class Actinomycetes; order Kitasatosporales; family Streptomycetaceae; genus Streptomyces; species Streptomyces sp. NPDC093111. The sequence continues at coordinate 421,954 of NZ_JBFBNW010000004.1, forward strand.
GGAGCTGGTGCTCACCCGCCTCCAGTCGATCCCGGAGGTGCTCTCCACCCGCACCCTGCTGGTCTTCGAGGAGACCGACCTCGACCCGGACCCGGAACAGCGCGGCTGAGCGGCCCGACGGGGCGCGCCGGGCGGCTCCAGGGGGCCGACACCGGCCTCGATTGGCCCTCCACCGGCCTCGGTTGCCCCCAACGGCCGGTGTCGGCCCCCACCGGCCTTGGTGGGTGCCCAACAGCCCCGGTGGCCCCCACCGGCCTCGGTGGGGGCCACCGGGCACGAGGGGCCTCGGCAGCCCCGGCGGGCCCCCTCGCCCTCAGCGGGCCGTACGCAGCCCTCCGAAGGCCATCCGTACGACGGTGTCCGCCAGCTGATCGCCCTCCTCCGGGGCGTCCGGGTGCGGCCGGTACCACTCCACCAGCGAGTTGATCATGCCGAAGAGCAGCCTGGTCGCGAGCCGGATGTCCAGGTCGGCCCGCAGGTCGCCGTCGGCCGCCGCCGCCCTCAGGAGGTCGGCCAGCCGGTGGTCGAACTCGCGGCGGCGCTCCATCGCCCACCGCTCGGTCTGCGTGTTGCCCCGCACCCGCAGCAGCAGCGTCACGTACGGGAGCTCCTCGACCAGCACCTCCACGGTGCGCCGGGTCACGTACTCGACCCGCTCGACGGCCCGGCCGCGCCCCGCGCCCGGCTCGTCGAGCACCGCGAAGAGCCCGTCGAGCGCCCGGCTGACCGCGCGCCGCAGCAGCTCCTCCTTGCCCGCCACGTGGTGGTAGATCGAGGACTTGGAGATCCCGGCCGCCTTGGACAGGTGCTCCATGGAGGTGCCGTCGTAGCCGCGCTCGTTGAAGACGCGCACGGCGACCGAGAGCAGCGTGTCGGGGGTGTACGTGTCGCGTCGCGCGGTGGTCATCGGCTCTCCTCCGCCTCTGCGGCCTCTTCGTCGCAGCCACGCCGCGCGAGGGCGAGCGAGGGCGCGTAACGGCCGGTGGGGTAGCGCTCGTGCAGGTTGCCGAGCAGGTCCCGCAGCCCCGCGAAACCGATCCGTCCGGCCCACTCCAGGGGCCCGGCCGGGTAGTTCACGCCGAGCCGCATCGCGGTGTCGACGTCCTCGGCCGAGGCCACGCCCCGGTCGACGGCGTCGGCCGCGAGGTCGGCGAGGAGGGCGACCGTACGGGCGACGATCATGCCGGGCACGTCGCCGATCACGGAGACCTGCTTGCCGAGCGCCTGGAAGAGCCCGACGGCCTCCTCCAGGGTCTCCGGGGAGGTGCGGGCGGCGGTGGACAGAACGATCCTGCCCGCCCGCGCGTAGTCCAGGGCGAGGTCGAAGTAGACGACCTCCTCGTCGAGGAACTCGAAGGACGTCTCGCCGTCCGCGAGGTGCAGCCGGCCGCCGCCGGGCAGCGCGACGTACCCGGTGCCGCCCTTGCGCCGCACGGTGATCCCCGCCTGCTCGAAGAGCTCGACGAGCGCCCCGGCGGGCCCGAGGTCACCGCGGACGGTGACCGTCGCGGGCGCCTTCGCCGGCGGCGCGGTGTGCGGCTCGGGACGGACGGAGCCCTCCGCGTACGGGAACCAGCCGTGCCCCGACTTGCGGCCCAGCCGCCCCGACTCGACCAGGCGCCGCTGCGCGAGCGACGGCGTGAACTTGGGGTCCTGGAAGAAGGACTCCCATACGGAGCGGGTCACCGCCTCGTTGACGTCCTGGCCGATGAGGTCGGTCAGCTCGAAGGGGCCCATCCGGAAGCCGCCGGACTCGCGCAGCGCCGCGTCGATCGTGGCGGGGTCGGCCGCGCCCTCCTCGTAGAGGCGCAGCGCCTCCGCGTAGAAGGGGCGGGCGATCCGGTTGACGATGAAACCGGGGGTGTCGGCGCAGCGCACCGGCGTCTTGCCCCAGCTCCTCGCCGTCTCGTACGCGCGCGTGGCGGCGGCCGGCTCGGTGGCGAAGCCGCTGACGATCTCGACGAGCGGCAGCAGCGGGGCCGGGTTGAAGAAGTGCATGCCGACGAAGCGCCCGGGCAGCCGCAGGCCGCCCGCGATGGCGGTGACGGAGAGGGAGGAGGTGTTGGTGGCGAGCACGGTGTCCTCGCCGACGATCTCCTCCAGGTCGGCGAAGAGGCGCTGCTTGACCTCGAGCCGCTCGACGATCGCCTCGACGACCAGGGCGGCGTCGGCCAGCTCCGCGAGCCCGTCCGCCGCGTGCAGCCGGGTGACGGCGGCGGCGCGCAGCGCGGCGTCGAGCCGGCCCTTCTCGACGAGCCGGTCCAGGCGGGCCGCGACGCCGGTCACGGCCTCCTCGGCGCGGCCCGGGGCGCTGTCGTAGAGGCGGACCCGATGGCCCGCGAGGAGGGCGACCTGGGCGATGCCCTGGCCCATGGTCCCCGTGCCGACGACGGCGACGGTGCGGCTCGGATCGATGGGTCCGGCTCCGTCGGCCGACACCGCGTCGCTCCCCTGGACGGTCGTGTTGGCGGTCATAGGAGTGATCCTCCCCGATGGGTTTTCCACAGGATCGGCGGACCCCCTTGTCCCGACCGATCGTTCGGTTACTCTAACTCCGTACGCCTGCCCCTGCCCAGCTCATTGAGGAGTTGCGCCCATGGCCGCCGCTCAGCTGACCACCGACCGTCTGGCCGACAAGCACCGGTCCACCCTGGATCAGGCCCTCGACACCATCCGCACGCGCGCGTACTGGTCTCCGTATCCGGAGCACCCCAAGGCGTACGGGGAGGGCGGCTCGCTGGACGCGGCGGCCGGTCTCGACGCCTACAAGGCCCTGCTCGACACCCGCTTCGAGCTCGACCAGCCCGGCACCGACGACTGGACCGGCGCGGAGGTCTCGCCGTACGGCCCGGCCCTCGGCATCACGTATCCGCACGCCGACATCGACGTCCTGCTGCCCGCGATGCGCGCCGGCATGGGTGCCTGGCGCGACGCGGGCCCCGAGACCCGCGCCCTGGTCTGTCTGGAGATCCTGGCCCGGATCTCCGGCCGCACCCACGAGTTCGCCCACGCCGTCATGCACACCAGCGGCCAGGCGTTCATGATGGCCTTCCAGGCCGGCGGCCCGCACGCCCAGGACCGCGGTCTGGAGGCGGTGGCGTACGCGTACGCGGAGCAGACCCGTACGCCCTCCGGCCGCGCCGACTGGTCCAAGCCGCAGGGCAAGCGCGATCCCCTGGAGCTGTCCAAGGAGTTCACCCCGGTCGCCCGCGGCATCGCGCTGATGATCGGCTGCAACACCTTCCCGACGTGGAACGGCTACCCGGGCCTGTTCGCCTCGCTGGCCACCGGCAACCCGGTCCTGGTCAAGCCGCACCCCCGCGCGGTCCTCCCGCTGGCCCTCACGGTCCGGGTCGCGCGCGAGGTCCTCGCCGAGGCCGGCTTCGACCCCAACCTGGTGGCGCTCGCCGCCGAGCGTCCCGGCGAGGGCATCGCCAAGACGCTGGCCGTCCGCCCCGAGATCCGGATCATCGACTACACGGGCTCGACCGCCTTCGGCGACTGGCTGGAGGCCAACGCCCGCCAGGCGCAGGTGTACACGGAGAAGGCCGGCGTCAACACGGTCGTCGTCGACTCGACCGACGACTACAAGGGCATGCTCTCCAACCTGGCGTTCTCGCTGTCCCTGTACAGCGGCCAGATGTGCACCACCCCGCAGAACCTGCTGATCCCCCGCGAGGGCGTCAGCACCGACCAGGGCCCGAAGACGTACGACGAGGTCGTCGCCGACCTCGCGGGCGCGGTCGGCGGCCTGCTCGGCGACGACGCGCGGGCGAACGCGCTGCTCGGCGCGCTGGTCAACCCGGACGTGAAGGCGCGTCTGGAGGCCGCGGCGGGCCTGGGCGAGGTCGCGCTGGCCTCCCGCGAGGTGGCGAACCCGGACTTCCCGCAGGCCGTCGTCCGCACCCCGGTCATCGTGAAGCTGGACGGTTCCAAGCCGGACGCGGACGCGGCGTACTTCTCCGAGTGCTTCGGCCCGGTCTCGTTCGCCGTCTCGGTCGACTCGACCGCCGACGCCCTGGAGTTGCTGCGGCGCACGGTGCGCGAGAAGGGCGCGATGACGGTCGGCGCGTACACGACCTCGGCCGACACCGAGCGGGCCGTGGAGGAGGTCTGCCTGGAGGAGTCGGCGCAGCTCTCGCTGAACCTGACGGGCGGGGTCTACGTGAACCAGACGGCCGCGTTCTCCGACTTCCACGGCTCCGGCGGCAACCCGGCGGCGAACGCGGCGCTGTGCGACGGCGCCTTCGTCTCCAACCGCTTCCGCGTGGTGGAGGTCCGCCGCCAGGCCTGACCTCCCGCCCTGTGACCCCGGAGGTCCGGGGTCACGGGCCACCGGGAGGGCGGGTCCGGGCGGGCCTGTCGGCTACTGCGGGTCCGGGACGTCGGCGTACCGCTGCACCCAGGAGTGCATGGCGACGGCGGCCGCGGCCCCCGCGTTGATCGACCGGGTCGAGCCGAACTGGGCGATCGAGCAGACCATCGCCGCGTGCTTCCGGGCCTCCTCGGTGAGGCCCGGCCCTTCCTGCCCGAACAGCAGCACGCAGCGGCGCGGCAGCACGGTGCGCTCCAGCGGCACGGCGCCCGGCAGGTTGTCGATGCCGATGATCGGCAGGTTCTCGGCCGCTGCCCAGGCGGTCAGCGCCTCGGTGTCCGGGTGGTGGCGCACGTGCTGGTAGCGGTCGGTGACCATGGCTCCGCGCCGGTTCCAGCGCCGCCGCCCCACGATGTGGATCTCCTTCGCGAGGAAGGCGTTGGCGGTCCGCACCACCGAACCGATGTTGAAGTCGTGGCCCCAGTTCTCCACCGCCACGTGGAAGTCGTGGCGGTGGGTGTCGAGGTCCTCGACGATGGCCTCGCGCGTCCAGTACCGGTAGCGGTCGACGACGTTGCGCCGGTCCCCGCCGGCGAGCAGCTCGGGGTCGTAGCGCTCGCCCCGCGGCCAGGGCTCCGGGTGCGGCCCGACGCCGACCTCGGGGCCGAACCCCTCGTCGTACTGGATCGGCTCGCTCGCCTCGTCGGCCTCGTCCGTCCCGGCCGGTGCGGACGGGACGGACGGCTCGGACGGTTCGGTGCTCCCGACGGGCCGGGGCTGTTCCTCGGTGGTGCTCACCCGACGAGGGTACGGGGGCGCGGCGCCGGAGCCTCCTCCCGCGCGGGCTCCTTCCGCCGCAGCAGCCGGTCCCGGCCCCGTGCCGCCCGTACGCCCAGCCACAGCAGGAAGCCGGTCGGCAGGAAGACCGCGTCCGCGGAGATCATCGCGAGCGAGAAGAAGGGCAGCCCGAGCAGCACGGCGATGCCGGCATGCTCCAGCATCATGACCGCGAGCAGGACGTTCTTGACCTTGCGGTTGAAGAGCGTGAAGGGGAACGCGACCTGCACGATCACCGTGCCGTAGGTCAGCAGCAGCACCATCACCCCGCTGGTGCCCAGCAGCCCGGAGAGGGCGGGCCAAGGGGAGAAGTAGTCCAGCTTGAGCGGGTAGTACAGCGCGGTGCCGTCCTGCCAGCGCGAACCCTGGATCTTGTACCAGCCGGCCGTGGCGTAGATCAGGCAGACCTCCGCCATGATCACGACGAGGGCCGCGTTGTGGGTGAGGTTGGCGATGACGTCGAGCAGCGTGCGCGGCTCGTCCTCGGCATACCGGCACACCAGCCACCACAGCCCCTGCCCCAGCCACAGCACCCACAGCAGCACCACGAGCCACCATTCCCCGGTGATGTCGGAGAAGTAGGTGGTGGCCATCAGCAGGCCGCCGAGGAGCGTCCACAGCACCGGCCCCACGAGGTCGCGGTCCGGGCCGCCCGCCGCGTCGTCCGCCGCCCGCCGCGACGCCCGCCGGGCGTCGAGCGACCAGACCTGGCCGCAGCGGGTGAGGACGAGGTAGAGCGCCATGATGTGGACGACGTTGTCGCCGCCGTCGCCCATGAAGATGGACCGGTTCTGCAGGGACAGCACGCCGGCCATGAAGACCACGGACACGGCGCGGGTGTGCCAGCCGAGCAGCAGCAGGACCGAGGAGAGCACCGCGAGGCCGTAGACGAGCTCGAACCACAGCCTCCCGTCCGACCACATCAGGACGGTGAAGGCGTGGTTGTCGGTGATCAGCCGGCGGCCCATCTCCCAGGACCAGGGGCCGTCGGGCCCGTACAGCTCCGCCCGGTGCGGCCATTCGCGCAGCAGGAACAGCAGCCAGGTGAGCGAGAAGCCGATCCGGACGATGGCCGTCTGGTACGGGCCGAGGGCCTCGGCCGTGACCTTCTGGAGGGCGCGGGCGAGCCGCCGGTCGAAGGGGACGCGGGGCTGCGCGGGGGCAGCGGGGGTGCCGCTCATCGGCCGGCCTCCGTACGGTTCGGCGCGAGACCCCGGGCCTCGGCGCCCGCGGCCCCGGCGGGCCGGTCGGGATCGGTGATCCGCCACCAGGGATACGTACGGAAGACCGGCGCGGTGTCGGTCTTCTCGCCGCTCCACGAGGGGGACGGGATGGGCCGGGTCACGGAGCGCAGCTGGACCCGCTGGACCGTGCCGCCGAGCTCCCGCTCGTCGAGGCGCAGCATCACGATCCGCCGCATGTAGCTCTCGGAGAGCTCTCCGCGCAGCCCGTTGGGGCGGTGGTCGTCGGTGTGGGAGTTCAGGTAGAAGTCCCAGGCCCTGCGCAGCTCGTTCTGCTCGGTGTGGCTCGGCAGGAGGCTGCCGCGGATCTGCGCGGCGTCCTGGCCGGAGAGATCGATCCAGCCGGTGGTCCTGCGGCCGCCCGCACCGGACACCTGCGCGCGCACCTGGACGGCGATGTTCTGCTGGAGCGGGTTGGGGGCGAAGAGCTTCCAGTTCTGTTCGAACTCGGGGTAGATCCAGTCGTCGACGGCCTCGCCGTGCTGCTTGGTCAGCGTGTTCGACGGAGCGACGTGCAGGAACACCATGCCGAGATGCACACAGGCGAAGACCCCGAGCACGGCGAGCGCGACGGCGGCGACCACCTGATACGGCAGCGAGAGCGCGGCGATCCCGGCCGGGGGGCCGGCCGGGGGAGCGGCCGGGGGAGCGTTCTCGTCCTGCGGAGCGGAGGATCCCTGCGGAGCGCGCTCGTCCTCCGGCGTGAGGGCGTCCCGCCGTGCCGGGCCGGTGTCCTCACCGGCCGGATCACCGGTGCCCCCACCGTCCCCGGTGGCCCCGGAGTCCTCACCGGCCCCGGAATCCTCGCTGGTCGCAGCCTCCCCGGCGTCCTCTTCCACGCCCCCGTCGCCGTACGAGTCCATCGCGCCCCGCTCCCGATCGGCCCAAGCACTTATCCACAGAGGTTGACACCTTACGGGCCGTCGAACGACCATTGAAGCAATTCAACCGAACGATCGGTCGGTAGGGGGTCCGATGACCGCAGGTACGGCAGAGACGACAGCGACAGCGACACCGGCGACGACAGGGACGGCGGCGACGCACGCGGCCCTGGAAGCGGTGTTCGACGCCGCCGTCGCCGCCGACGAGCGCATCGAGCCACGCGACTGGATGCCCGACGCCTACCGGGCCGGCCTGGTCCGCCAGATCGCCCAGCACGCCCACTCCGAGATCATCGGCATGCAGCCCGAGGCGAACTGGATCACCCGCGCCCCCTCCCTCCGGCGCAAGGCGATCCTCATGGCCAAGGTCCAGGACGAGGCCGGCCACGGCCTGTACCTGTACAGCGCGGCCGAGACGCTCGGCACCAGCCGCGACGAGCTCCTCGACAAGCTGCACTCCGGCCGCCAGAAGTACTCGTCGATCTTCAACTACCCCACGCTGACCTGGGCCGACGTCGGCGCCATCGGCTGGCTCGTGGACGGCGCCGCCATCACCAACCAGGTCCCCCTCTGCCGCTGCTCCTACGGGCCGTACGCACGCGCCATGGTCCGGGTCTGCAAGGAGGAGTCGTTCCACCAGCGCCAGGGGTACGAGGCGCTCCTCGCCCTCTCCCGCGGCACCGAGGCCCAGCACGCCATGGCCCAGGACGCGGTGGACCGCTGGTGGTGGCCCTCGCTGATGATGTTCGGCCCGCCGGACGACGAGTCGACCCACTCCGCCCAGGCCATGGCCTGGAAGATCAAGCGGCACTCCAACGACGAGCTGCGCCAGCGCTTCGTCGACATCGCCGCCCCGCAGGCCGAGTCCCTCGGCCTCACCCTGCCCGACCCCGACCTGAAGTGGAACGAGGAGCGCGGGCACCACGACTTCGGCCCCATCGACTGGGCCGAGTTCTGGGACGTCCTCAAGGGCAACGGCCCCTGCAACGAGGAGCGGCTCACCAAGCGCCGCCAGGCGCACGAGGACGGCGCCTGGGTCAGGGACGCCGCCGCGGCATACGCCGGGAAGCACACCGCGAAGCAGCACACGCACGGGGAGGCACGGGCATGACCACCAACGGATGGCCGCTGTGGGAGGTGTTCGTGCGCTCGCGCCGCGGACTGTCCCACACCCACGCCGGCAGCCTGCACGCGCCGGACGCCGAAATGGCCCTGCGCAACGCCCGCGACCTCTACACCCGCCGCAGCGAGGGCGTCTCGATCTGGGTGGTCCCCTCCACCGGTATCACCGCCTCCTCCCCCGACGAGAAGGACCCCTTCTTCGAGCCCTCGGCGGACAAGCCCTACCGGCACCCCACCTTCTACGAGATCCCGGACGGGGTGAAGCACCTGTGACCACCCAGCCCGCCACCACCCCGGCCGCCGCCCTCGCCCTCGGCGACGACGCCCTCGTCCTCGCCCAACGGCTGGGGGAATGGGCCGGCAACGCCCCCGTCCTGGAAGAGGAGGTCGCTCTCGCCAACATCGCGCTCGACCTCCTCGGGCAGGCCCGCATCCTGCTCTCCCTCGCCGGCGACGAGGACGAACTGGCCTACCTCCGCGAGGAGCGCGCCTTCCGCAACTGCCAGCTCGTCGAGCAGCCGAACGGCGACTTCGCCCACACCATCGCCCGCCAGCTCTACTTCTCCACCTACCAGCGCCTCCTGTACGGCGAGCTCGCGGCCGGCGACGGCCCCTTCGCCGGACTCGCCGCCAAGGCCGTCAAGGAAGTCGCCTACCACCAGGACCACGCCGAGCACTGGACCCTCCGCCTCGGCGACGGCACCGACGAGAGCCACCGGCGCATGCAGCAGGCCTGCGACGCCCTCTGGCGGTACACGGGCGAACTCTTCCGGCCCCTCGACGGCCTGGACCTCACCCCCGACGCCACCGCCGCGATGGAGCGCGCCTGGCTCGACTCCGTCACCGCCGTCCTCGACCAGGCCACCCTCACCGTCCCCACCGGACCCCGCACCGGCGCCTGGAAGGCCGGCGCCGGCCGCCAGGGCCTGCACACCGAGTCCTTCGGACGGATGCTCGCCGAAATGCAGCACCTGCACCGCAGCCACCCGGGGGCGTCATGGTGACCACCACCCCGGCCGCGGCCACGGCCCCGCCGACCGCGCTCGAACAGGAACTCGCCCGCATCGCCGGCGCCGTCCCCGACCCCGAGCTGCCCGTCCTCACCCTCGCCGAACTCGGCGTCGTACGCGGCGTCCACGTCCGCGGACCCGGCCGCGTCGAGGTCGAGCTCACCCCCACCTACACCGGCTGCCCCGCGATCGAGGCGATGTCCTCCGACATCGAACACGCCCTCCACGCCCACGGCATGCCCGAGGTCAGCGTCGTCACCGTCCTCAGCCCCGCCTGGTCGACCGACGACATCACCGAGGAAGGACGCCGCAAACTCACCGAGTTCGGCATCGCCCCGCCCCGCCCCCAGGGCCCCACCGGCGGCCCGGTACCCCTCACCCTCGCGATCCGCTGCCCGAACTGCGGCTCCACCGACACCGAACTCCTCAGCCGCTTCTCGTCCACGGCGTGCAAGGCACTCCGCCGCTGCACGGCCTGCCGCGAACCGTTCGACCACTTCAAGGAGTTGTAGATGCAGTCCTCAAAGACCGGACGGGCCGGATTCCACCCGCTCCGGGTCAGCGAGGTCGAGCAGCTCACGGACGACTCGGTGGCCGTCACCTTCGCCGTCCCGCCCGAGCTGCGCGACACCTACCGCCACACCCCCGGCCAGCACCTCGCCCTGCGCCGCACCGGAACCCACGGCGAAGAGATCCGCCGCACGTACTCGATCTGCGCCCCGGCCGCCCCCGAGGGCGAGACCCCCGTCCTACGCGTCGGCATCCGCCTCGTCGACGGCGGCGAGTTCTCCACCTACGCCCTCAAGGAACTCGCCGTCGGCGACACCGTCGAGGTCATGGAACCCATGGGCCGCTTCGTCCTCGACCCGCGCCCCGGACACTTCGCCGCCGTCGTCGGCGGCAGCGGCATCACCCCGGTCCTGTCCATGGCCGCCACCCTGCTCGCCCGACAGCCCGACGCCACGTTCTGCCTCGTCCGCAGCGACCGCTCCGCGGCCTCCACGATGTTCCTCGACGAGGTCGCCGACCTGAAGGACCGCTTCCCCGACCGCTTCCAGCTGGTCACCGTGCTCTCCCGCGAGGAACAGCAGGCCGGACTCCCCTCCGGCCGGCTCGACCACGAGCGGCTCACCACCCTGCTGCCCGCACTGCTCCCGGTCGGCGACATCGACGGCTGGTTCCTGTGCGGCCCCTTCGGCCTGGTGCAGAACACCGAGCGGGCCCTGCGCGAGCTCGGCGTCGACCGCGGCCGCGTGCACCAGGAGATCTTCCACGTCGACGACGGCTCCGCCCCCACCCCGGCCCCCGCCGTGGACGCCCCCGCGGACGCCACCCTGACCGCCACCCTGCACGGACGCTCCGGCAACTGGCCCGTCCAGCAGGGCGAAACGCTCCTGGAGACCGTGCTGCGCGCCCGGGCGGACGCCCCGTACGCCTGCAAGGGCGGGGTCTGCGGCACCTGCCGCGCCTTCCTCGTCACCGGCGAGGTCCGGATGGACCGCAACTTCGCCCTGGAGCCCGAGGAGACCGACGCCGGATACGTGCTGGCCTGCCAGTCCCACCCGGCGACCCCGGAGGTCGAGCTCGACTTCGACCGCTGACGGGCGGAGCCCGCCCATTCCCTTCCGGTAGAACCTGTTCTATCTTGACGATCCGTCAGATCGACAGGGCCGGAAGGGACAGGGCAGTGGACTTCACCTTCACCGAAGAACAGCACGCCGCCGTCGAGGCGGCCAGGGCCGTCTTCTCCGACGTCGCACCCGACGCCGTACCCAGCCCCGCCCTCACCCCCGGCGCGGTCGCCGACGACTACGACCGCCCACTCTGGGCCCGCCTCGCCACCGCCGACCTCCTCGGCCTCACCCTCGACCCCGCCCACGGCGGCGCCGGGCTCGACCCCATCGCCCTCTGCCTCGTGCTGCGCGAATCAGCCCGCGTCCTCGCCCGCGTACCCCTGCTCGAAACCACCGCGGTCGCCCTCACCCTCCAGCAGTACGCACCGGCCGACACCGCCGCCGCCCTGCTCCCCCGCGTCACCCGCGGCGAACTCGTCCTCACCGCCGCCGCCCACGGACGCACCGGACACGACCCGGCCCCCCTCGCCGTCACCGCACACCGGGACACCACCGGCTGGACCCTCGACGGGCACACCAGCTCCGTCCCCTGGGCCCACCAGTCCGAGCTCATCGCCGTCCCCGCGCACACCCCCGACGGCAGGACCGTCCTCGCCCTGCTGCCCCGCACCCACCAGGGCCTCACCCTCGCCGACCAGTACGGCACCCACGGCGAACTCCTCGCCGAACTCCACCTCGACGGCGTCCACCTCGACCCCGCCGACGTCATCGAAACCGAAGGCGCCTGGGAACAGCTCCGCGACCTCCTCGCCACCGGAACCTGCGCCCTCGCCCTCGGCCTCGGCGAACAAGTCCTCACCATGACCAGCCAGTACACCGGCAAGAGGGAACAGTTCGGCCACCCCGTGGCCACCTTCCAGGCCGTCGCCGTCCAGGCCGCCGACCGCTACATCGACCTGCGCGCCATGGAGGTCACCCTCTGGCAGGCCGCCTGGCGCCTCACCACCGACGCCGGCGGACCACTCCCCGCCGGCGGGGACATCGCCGTCGCCAAGATCTGGGCCTCCGAGGGCGTACGCCGCGTCGTCCAGACCGCCCAGCACCTGCACGGCGGCTTCGGCGCCGACACCGACTACTCCCTGCACCGCTACCACGCCTGGGCCAAGCACCTCGAACTCGCCCTCGGCCCCGCCGCGGCCCACGAGGAGGAACTGGGCGACCTGCTGGCCGCCCACCCCCTCGCCTGAACCACCACAGGACTACAGCACGTACGCGGGGCTCCCGCCGTCCGCGACCATCGGGCGCCCCGCACCCTCCCAGGCCAGCATCCCGCCGTCCACGTTCACCGCGTCGATGCCCTGCTGCACCAGGTACTGCGTGACCTGCGCCGAACGCCCGCCGACCCGGCACATCACGAACGCCCGCCGCCCCTCGGCCACGGCCTCCGTCACCTCACCGAACCGCGCCACGAAGTCGCTCATCGGCACGTGCATCGCACCCTCGACATGACCGGCCGCCCACTCGTCGTTCTCACGGACGTCCAGCACCAGGGCGTCGGCCGGCACGGAGGCCGCGTCCACCGACGGCAGCGGGGCGAAATTCATGGGACAGGCCTTCTCTCACACAGAGGGGGCACCCGCGAACACGGACGCCGAACCCTCGAAACCTACTGCACCGACCGCACCAGCACGGCGAGCTCCGCCTCACGCTCGCCGACCTGCGCCAGCAGCTGATCCGCGATCTCCTCGAGCAGCCGGTCGGGATCGTCCGGTGCCATCCGCAGCATCGCGCCGATGGCACTGTCCTCCAGCTCCCGGGCCACCCCCGACAGCATCTCCTTGCGCTGCGACAGCCACTCCAGCCGCGCGTACAGCTCCTCGCTCTCGCTCAGCCGCAGCTCCGCCACCGGTCCGGCCGCCCACTCCTCGGACAGCTCCCGCAGCAGCGCCTCGTCGCCCCGGGCGTAGGCCGCGTTCACGCGCGTGATGAACTCCTCACGCCGCTGCCGCTCGCCCTCCTCCCGGGCCAGATCCGGATGCGCCTGCCGCGCCAGCTCGCGGTACAGCTTGCGCACCTCGTCCGAGGGCCGCACCCGCTTCGGCGGCTGCACCGGCCGGTCGGTCAGCATCGCCGCCGCCTCGGCGGACAGCCCGTCGGAGTCCACCCAGTCGTGGAACAGCTCGTCCACCCCGGGCATCGGCATGACCGCGGCCCGCGCCTCCTGCGCCCGCCGCACGTCCTCCGGATCCCCGGTCCGCGCCGCCCGAGCCTCCGCGATCCGCGCGTCCAGTTCGTCGAGACGCGTGTACATCGGGCCGAGCCGCTGGTGGTGCAGCCGGGAGAAGTTCTCCACCTCGACCCGGAACGTCTCCACCGCGATCTCGAACTCGATCAGAGCCTGCTCAGCCACCCGCACAGCCCGCTCAAGCCGCGCCTCGGGCCGCTGATCAGCCGACCGCTCACCGACCGGCGGCTCGTCCACGGTCAGCCCATCGGCAGGCAGCTCACCCACGGACCGCTCGCCACCAGGCCGAACACCCTCGGGCTCGACACCCTCGGGCAGCCCGCCCTCGGACAGCCCCTCCGCGGGCCGCTCACCCTCGGACCCGCCACCCACGCCCTGGTCCACGCTCACGTCCACGCCCGTCCACGTCCTCGTTCCGGCTCGTCCCATCCAGCCTACGGTCCTTCGGGGGGGCCTCCCCCCTCCCTCCCCCTCCCCCCTCCACCCCCTCGCCCCCCCGTTTGAAGCCGGTCCGGAGACCGCTCAGGCGTCAGACGCCCAGTTCCGCCGCCATCCGTCCCGTGCGGATCGCCGACAGCAGGTCCTCGTGGTCGGCGGTGGTGCGGTCCGCGTAGGCGATGGCGAAGGCCGCGACGGCCTCGTCGAGCTCTTCGTTCTTGCCGCAGTAGCCGGCTATCAGGCGCGGGTCGGCGCTGTGGGCGTGGGCGCGGGCCAGCAGGGCTCCGGTCATGCGGCCGTAGTCGTCGACCTGCTCGGCGGTCAGGGCGGCCGGGTCGACGCTGCCCTTGCGGTTGCGGAACTGGCGCACCTGGTAGGGCCGGCCCTCGACGGTGGTCCAGCCGAGCAGGATGTCGCTGACGACCTGCATCCGCTTCTGCCCGAGGACCACTCGCCGGCCCTCGTGCCCCGCGTCCGGGACGGTGAAGCCGGCCGCCGGAAGGTAGGGCAGCAACGCCGAGGGGCGGGCCTCCTTGACCTGGAGGACCAGGGGCTCGCCCCGGTGGTCGAGCAGGAGCACCACGTAGGAGCGGGTGCCGACGCTGCCGGTGCCGACGACGCGGAACGCCACGTCGTGCACGGCGTACCGCGCGAGCAGCGGCAGCCGGTCCTCGGACACGGTGCCCAGGTACTCGCCGAGGGCGGTGGCGACGGCCGTGGCCTCCTCGTCGGGGACCCGGCGCAGTACGGGCGGCGCGTCGACGAAGCGTCTGCCGCCGCCGTCCTCGTCGGTGACGGCTTCGGTCGAGCGGGCGGCGAAGCGGGCGCTGGTGTTGTTGCGGGCCTTCGCGGAGACCCGTTCCAGGGTGCCTATGAGGTCCCGGGCGTCGGTGTGGGAGACGAGTTCCTCGTCCGCGATGGCGTTCCAGGCGTCGAGTGCGGGGAGCCGGGAGAGGAGCCGCATGGTGCGGCGGTAGGCGCCGACGGTGTCGAAGGCGGCGGCCCGGCACATCTCCTCGTCGGCGCCCACCTCGCGGCCGGCGAGCACGAGGGAGGTGGCGAGTCTTTTGAGGTCCCATTCCCAGGGGCCCACGACGGTCTCGTCGAAGTCGTTGAGGTCGATGACGAGGCGTCCTCGGGCGTCGCCGTAGAGGCCGAAGTTGGCGGCGTGGGCGTCGCCGCACAGCTGGGCGGCGATGCCGGTGACGGGGGAGCCGACGAGGTCGTGGGCCATGAGTCCGGCGGAGCCGCGGAGGAAGGCGAAGGGGCTGGCCGCCATCCTGCCGACGCGTATCGGTGCGAGTGCGGCGACGCGGCCGCGGCTCGACTCCTCGACGGCGGCCACGGCGTCCGGCCGGCCGGCGGCGAGGACGAGCGTGCTGTGCGATGCCCGGGGGACGTCGCGGCGCAGGTCCTTGCCGCGTTGCTTGGCGGAGCCGGTGGCCGTGGCCTCGGTGCCGCCCGCCGCGCGGCGGGCGAACCCGGGAACGTGCGGGATGCGCGCGTCGCCGTGGGTGTGGGTGCGCTGCCCCGGAAGCGTTGTCCTGGTCTCGTCCATGGGACGACCTCCCCCGATCCTTGCCTGTCTGCCAACATCAACTTCGTCGACTGGCATGAAGGTACCGCCGGGGCCGCCGGGTCGTCTTCCCCTGTGGACAACGGCCTGTGGACAACTCTTTCCGCGGGTCGGACGGGCCGGGTCAGACCCCGACGGCCTCCTCCATCTCCTCCTCGACGTCCCGCTCAGCACCCCGCCCGGAGTCCTGCCCGGAGCCCTCCTCGGACCCGTTCCCGGACCCGTTCCCAGCGCCCTGCCCCGAGCCCTGCCCAGCGCTCTTCTCGATCTTCGTCTCCGGTGTGCGCGCTGCCGCTCGCGTCCGCCGGGCCTCGGTCCTTCCGGCGGTGACGGTGATGAGGACGCCCGCGAGGAGCCAGAAGCCCAGCACGAGGACGTTGCGGCCGAGGTCGTCGCCGGCGAGGTAGACGTGGCCGCGGACGCCTTCGACGAAGCCCGCGCCGTTCCAGAAGGCGTGCAGCGAGCCGAAGAAGCCGGGCTGGAGTTCGGGGCGGTAGATGCCGCCGGAACTGGTGAAGTTGAGCATCACGAACAGGACCATCACGCCGAGGGTGGTCCAGCGCTTGAGGAACGTGTGGAGTCCGACGCCGATCAGCAGGATGCCGGCGGAGTACAGCCACGACAGCGCCCAGACGCCGCCGAGTCCCTGGTCGACGAGGTGGAAGAGCGGTCCGGCGAAGACGGCGCCGATGAGGCTGACGACGAGGGACATGCCGGCGGCGAGGAGGGCCCTGATCCGCATGGGCAGGACGGCGCCGGCGCCGCCGATGACGGCGACGGAGGCGTACGAGCCGATGCTGAGGGCGACGAGCAGGAAGAAGACGCCCTGGCCGGTGGGGTCGCCGGAGGCGACGGGTGCGACGTCGGTGACCTTCAGGGGGTCGCCCTGGGTGGCGGCGACCTTGGTGAAGACCTTCTCGACGGCCATGGCGCTGGTGTCGGAGGAGGCGGAGGCCACCAGGAGCTCGGGCCCCGCAGCCGCCCCGCCCGCCTGCGCCCCGGCCTGCGCCCCGGCGGTCCGCCCCGCCTCGGTCTGCCCGCCGGGTATGTACGCGCCGAAGCTGGCCCGGTCGCGGAGGTGGGCGGTGGCGGTGGCGCGGTCGGGGACGGTGCGGACGTCGAGGGCGCCGGCGCCCTTGTCCTGGAGGGTCTGGGCGAGGACCTGGGCCTGGGGGCCGGAGCCGACGATGTCGACGCGCAGGTCGTGGGGCTGGGGTGCGTGGAAGGCGCCCAGGTAGGCGAGGCCCATGCCGATGCACATCAGCAGGGGGGTGAGCAGATGCCCGAGGACGTGGCGCAACGCTCCCTGGGTGGATTGTCCTGCGGATCCTGCGGACACCCGAACCTCCATGGTTGGCTTTTACAACTAAATAACCGTTGTACTATACAACCGAAGAGAGGGATCGGGCCACCGGGCCCGGCCGTCCGGTCCGACCACGGGTCCCTCGGCGACAAGGAGCGCACCATGAGCGACGGCGCGCGGGATGCGTCCCTCGACACGATCGAGCGCGAGCTGACCGCCTTCGCCCGCAGGGCGCGGGCCGCGGCCGCCCGGCTCCACCCGGAGCTGCCGCTGGTCTCGTACACGCTCCTCGCCCACATCGACGACCAGCAGGGCTGCAGGGCCACGGACCTGGCCGCCCACTACCTCCTGGACAAGTCGACGGTGAGCCGTCAGGTCGGCGCCCTGGAGAAGCTGGGTCTGGTCGAACGGCGGCCCGACCCGGACGACCACCGGGTCCAGGTGCTGCACCCCACCGGGAAGGGCACCCGGCTGCTCGCCTCCACCCACGCCAGCCGGCAAGCCGCGTACGAGGAGCGCCTCAAGGACTGGTCGGCCGACGACCTCGCCCGGTTCGCCGCGTACCTGCTCCGCTACAACGCGGCCGGCGGCGCGGGTCTCCCCGACGCCAAGGACTGACTCAGAGGCGGGCGTCCCGCGCGAGCAGGGCCGCCTGGACCCGGTTGTCGCAGCCCAGCTTGGCGAGGATGCGGCTCACGTAGGTCTTCACCGTCGCCTCGCTCATGTGCAGTCGGCGGCCGGCGTCCGCGTTGGAAAGGCCCTCGCCGAGCAGGGCCAGCACCTCGCGCTCCCGTTCGCTGAGCGCCGTCACCCGGGTCCGTGCCTCCTCCGCCCGGGCCGCCTCCCGCCCGGAGGCCAGCTGCTCGACCACGTGCCGGGTGGCGGCGGGGGAGAGGTACGCGTCGCCCGCCGCCGCCGCCCGTACGGCACGGATCAGTTCGGCCGGGGCGGTGTCCTTGAGCAGGAACCCGGCGCCGCCGTGCTCCAGGGCCCGCAGCACGTTCTCCCGCTCGCCGAAGGTGGTCAGCACGATCACCCGCGTCGAAGGCGCGGCCCGGCGCAGCTCCGGCAGGGCGGAGAGCCCGTCGAGCACGGGCATCTGGATGTCGAGCAGCAGGACGTCGGCGGCGTGGGCGCGGGCCAGGTCGACCGCCTCCCGGCCGTTCGCCGCCTCCGCGACGACCTCGATCTCGGGGTCCGAGGTGAGGATCATCCTGATGCCGGCCCTGATCAACGGCTCGTCATCGGCGATGACGACCCTGATCTGCCGGCTCCCTGCCACAGCCACAGCCACTCCCCCACGGCTCACTTGCGCTCACGGGCCCGCGTCCGGGCCCGGCCGGCACCGGCCGCGCCTAGCGCACGACCTCGTACGACTTCTTCTCGATCAGCTTGCCGTCCTTGAAGCAGAACCGGAAAACGGGCTCGCTCTCCATGCTCTCCCCGGTCTCCGAGCTCATCAGCACCAGGCACGAGGAACCTTCGGGCTCCTGGGGGCCCTTGCCGTGCAGGCCGGTGGTGGCGATGGTGTCACCCGAAGGAAGCCGGTCGCGCACCTCCTGCTCGGTCTGCCCGACCTTGACGGCGTCGTACTCGCCCGGACCGATCATGCCCTTCTGCATCGACCCCATCAGGAAGTAGAGGCCGAAGCCGCCCGCCACCAGCAGCAGCACGAGGGCGGCGAACGCGATCCCGCACCCGATCGCTATCCCACTGCCCGTGCTCCTGCCCCTGCCCGCGCGCATCGCCATCGCCCACTCCCGTTCGGTCACCGTCCAGTCGGGCGTTCCGACCGCGGCCCGACCACCGTCGCGTGAACGGGGCCACCGCGACTGCTGCCGGAAGTCGTCGGCGGCATCGACGAAAGGATCAGCGGGAGAGGGGCCGTGGGAGGAGCCGCCTGCGCCGGGAGCGACGCCGAGTTCGATGCCCGCCGTGAGCAGGTCCGGCTCGACGTACGGAGCGGCCTCCACCGCCCCGTACGGCAGGACGCCCGCGACGCGGAAGCCGCCGCCGTCGGCCGGGCCCGCGTGCACGATGCCGCCGACGAGCCGGGCCCGCTCGTGGAGTCCGGTGAGGCCCTGTCCGCCGCTGACGACGCTGGTCGGTTCGGCCGTCGCCGGTTCATTGAGGACCTCCACGACGAACGCGTCCGGCTCGTACCGCACTTCGACGGCTATGGCGGCGCCCGGCGCGTACTTGTAGGCGTTCGTGAGGCCTTCCTGGACGATCCTGTACGCGGCGTGGTCGACGGCCGGCGCGAGCGGCCGGGTCTCGCCGTGGCGGGCGAGTTCGATGGTGGTCCCGGTGGACCGGGCGGCGGCCACGAGTCCTTCGATGCCGGCGGTCCCCCTGGCCGCCTTGCCGGTCTCGTCCCCGGGCCGCGTCACGGGCATGCCCCCGGGTTCGACGGGCGCCTCCACCCCGTCGCGGAGGATGCCGACGACCTCGCGCAGCTCGTGCATGGCGTCCACCGAGGCGTTCCGCAGCACGCCGACGGCCTCGCGCTGGCGGTCGGTCAGGTTCGGGTCGACCTCCAGGGCGCCCGTGTGCACCGAGATCAGCGCCAGTTGGTGCCCGAGGCTGTCGTGCATGTCCTGCGCGATGCGCTGCCGCTCGCGCAGCCTGGCCTGCCCGGCGATCATCGCCCGCTCCCTGATCAGCTGGGCGTTGCGCTGCTGGAGTGCGTGCAGCAGGCTGCGGCGCTGGGTCCAGTAGCGGTGGGCGAGCCCGGGCGCGAGCGTCGTCGCGAGGAAGTACAGCGTGGTGATGAACGCGAGGGTCAGGATCATGCGCTGGTCCCAGGCCTCGATCACCGTGCCCGCGACGTTCAGCACGTACGCGGCGGTGAAGGCGGCCAGTGCCCGTCCGGCGCCCGCTATGTAGCGTCCGGCGGACCAGCCGATGAGGATCAGCAGGGCCAGGAAGCCCGGCACGAAGGGCGCGAGGAGCGAGGTGACGACGAGCACGGTCGCGGGGAGCCTGCGGCGCAGCAGCGACAGCACGGCGGAGCCCAGGGCGACGGCGGCGAGGGTCGGGCCGTCGCCGCCGAGCATGTCCTGGGTGCCGGCGGCCAGCAGCGCCATGACGACGGCGAGGACCAGCTCGCCCGCGGTCCGGCGCCTCGACCACTGGCCGGGCAGCACGAACCACCGCCGGGCGGCTTCGGACCACGTCCTGATCTTCCGGGGAGCTTCCACGCCCGCACGATAGGCGGCGCCGCGTACGGTCCGCCGTCCTCTTTCGTCGCGTCCCGCACCGACGAACGTCGCGCCCCCGGACGCCGGTCGCGAGGACCGGATCCCAAGCTCCGAACCCTGGGCCCGAGTTCGCACGCCGTCGGCACGACCTCGCACGTCGCACGCCATCCGTACGACTCCGCACGTCGCACGCCGCGCGTCCCACGCCGTCGGTACAACGCAGAAGCCCCGTAGATCTTTCGATCTACGGGGCTTCCGTCTGGTGCGCGAGGGGGGAGTTGAACCCCCACGCCCTTTCGGGCACTGGAACCTGAATCCAGCGCGTCTGCCTATTCCGCCACCCGCGCATTGGGTGATCTCCGAGCTTCTTGGCTTTTTGGCCCGTCCGCCTGGCGACATCTGAAGATTAGCACGTCGGGGGCGGTGGATTCACATCCGTTGTTTCGTCCTCGCCTCGGGTGACGAGGAGTGGGGGAGGGGCGCGAGGGAGGAAGGGTGGGGGACGAGAGGAGTGTGAGGAGGAAGACCCGTCGAGAAGCACGAGTGACGCACGGGGCCCTCCTGATCCGCCGCCGGGTGCGGGACACTGTCCACAGGCCACCTCTACGATCCGTGGGGAAGGTCTGCCGAAAGGTCTGCGGAAGGTCTGTGAGAGGTGACACTCGTCCACAGGGCAGAGAAGGGGAACCAGCCGATTTCCCGACGCGTGGATACGATCAGTAAGCAGTACCAGGACGACAACGACGGAGGAGGTGCCCCATGGGAGTCATGAAGCGGTTCGAGCAGCGACTCGAAGGTCTGGTGAACGGCACCTTCGCCAAGGTCTTCAAGTCCGAGGTCCAGCCCGTCGAGATCGCCGGCGCGCTCCAGCGCGAGTGCGACAACAACGCGACGATCTGGAACCGCGAGCGGACGGTCGTCCCCAACGACTTCATCGTGGAGCTGAGCGCGCCGGACTACGAGCGCCTCAGCCCCTACTCGGGTCAGCTCGGCGACGAGCTCGCCGGTCTGGTCCGGGACTACGCCAAGCAGCAGCGGTACACCTTCATGGGGCCGATCAAGGTCCACCTGGAGAAGGCCGAGGACCTCGACACCGGTCTGTACCGGGTGCGCAGCCGTACGCTCGCGTCGAGTTCGTCACAGTCCCCGGCGTCCCCCGCGTCCCAGGCGCCCCCGCAGCAGAACGCGCCCGGTGGGTTCCCGCAGGGGCCCCAGGGTCACCAGCAGCCGGCCCGCGGTGGCTACGGCTATCCGCAGGGCGGTCCGCCGGCCGGCGCTCCGCCGATGCCCGCGGCCCCGCCGCCGGGTGCGCCCGCCATGCCCGGACACCGTCCGGCCGCTCCGGCCACGGCCCGCCCCGGCGGTGCGGCCGCGGCGCCCGCGGCGACGGGTGCGGGCGGCCAGGTGCGCCGTTGGATCGAGATCAACGGCACCCGTCATCAGATTTCCCGCCCGACTCTGGTCCTCGGCCGCAGCACCGACGCGGACGTGAGGATCGACGATCCCGGCGTCTCCCGCCGGCACTGCGAGATCCGGACCGGAACGCCCTCGACGATCCAGGATCTCGGGTCCACCAACGGCATCGTGGTGGACGGGCAGCACACCACCCGCGCTACGCTCCGCGACGGCTCGCGGATCGTCGTGGGCAGCACCACCATCGTTTACCGGCAAGCCGAAGGGTGAAGCGGGGGCAATGTCAGAGCTGACCCTGACGGTCATGCGGTTGGGTTTCCTGGCCGTTCTGTGGCTGTTCGTGATCGTGGCCGTCCAGGTCATCCGCAGTGACCTTTTCGGCACGCGGGTCACCCAGCGCGGTTCGCGCCGCCAGGAGGCGCGTCCGCAGCAGAACGCGCGCCAGGCGGCGCCGCCGCAACAGCGCGGCCAGCAGACCGCGAGCGGCGGGGGCGGGCGCCAGCGCCGCGGCGCCCCGACGAAACTCGTCGTCTCCGAGGGCACCCTCACCGGCACGACGGTCGCCCTGCAGGGGCAGACCATCACGCTGGGCCGGGCCCACGACTCGACGATCGTGCTGGACGACGACTACGCGTCGAGCCGGCACGCGAGGATCTACCCGGACCGGGACGGCAATTGGATCGTCGAGGATCTCGGGTCCACGAACGGGACGTATCTCGACCGGACCCGTCTCACCACCGCGACGCCGATTCCGCTGGGCGCGCCGATCCGTATCGGCAAGACCGTCATCGAGCTTCGGAAGTAGTGCTACGTCATGATTGAGCGCGAGCGGAGCATGCGCGCCGGGACGGTCCCCACGACGGGCCGCCCCGAGCAGCGCGTGGCAGCCCGGCCAGTGGGCCAGGGCGGGCACGGGCTCCCGACCGGAGGGTGGGCAGTGTGTCTCGAGACCGGCGGCACCCCGAGGCGGCGCCGACAGGGCAGGTGGGCATGAGTCTGTCACTGCGTTTCGCCGCGGGCTCGCACAAGGGCATGATCCGCGAGGGCAACGAGGACTCCGGCTACGCCGGTCCCCGGCTGCTCGCCATCGCCGACGGCATGGGCGGCCAGGCCGCCGGTGAGGTCGCCTCGTCCGAGGTGATCTCCACCCTGGTGACGCTCGACGACGACGTCCCCGGCTCCGACATCCTCACCTCGCTCGGTACGGCGGTGCAGCGCGCCAACGACCAGCTTCGGATGATGGTCGAGGAGGACCCGCAGCTGGAGGGCATGGGCACGACGCTCACCGCCCTGCTGTGGACGGGTCAGCGCCTCGGCCTGGTGCACGTCGGCGACTCGCGCGCCTATCTGCTGCGGGACGGCGTGCTCACGCAGATCACGCAGGACCACACCTGGGTGCAGCGGCTCGTCGACGAGGGCCGGATCACCGAGGAGGAGGCGACGACGCATCCGCAGCGTTCGCTGCTGATGCGGGCGCTGGGCAGCGGCGATCACGTCGAGCCCGATCTCTCCATCCGCGAGGTGCGGGCCGGCGACCGCTATCTGGTGTGCTCCGACGGCCTGTCGGGCGTGGTGTCGCACCAGACGCTGGAGGAGACCCTCGCCAGCTACCAGGGTCCGCAGGAGACCGTGCAGGAGCTGATCCAGCTCGCGCTGCGCGGCGGCGGCCCGGACAACATCACGGTGATCGTGGCCGACGTCCTGGACGTCGACGGCGGCGACACCCTCGCCGGTCATCTCAGCGACACCCCCGTGATCGTGGGCGCGGTCGCCGAGAACCAGGCGCAGCTGAACGACGGCGGTGCGATGCACACGCCGGCGGGGCGGGCCTCCGGGCTCGGCCGGCCGGCGCCGCACCAGCAGCCGCCGGCCGGTGGTTTCGGCCCGCCCGGCAGCGGTGACGACCACGGCTACGGCGGGATGCCGCCGCAGGGCTCCTTCGGGGCGTACGAGGACGACGACTTCGTCAAGCCGCGGTCCGCGGGCCGTCGGTGGCTGAAGCGGTCGTTCCTGCTGGTGCTGGCGCTCGCCGTGGTCGGCGGTGCGCTGTACGGCGGGTACCGCTGGACGCAGACGCAGTACTACGTGGGCTCGAAGGACGAGCACGTGGCGCTGTACCGGGGCATCAGCCAGGATCTGGCGTGGGTGAAGCTCTCGGAGGTCGAGACGGACCATCCCGAGATCGAACTCAAGTACCTGCCCGAGTACCAGCGCAAGCAGGTCGAGGACACCATCACCGGCGGCAGCCTCGACAAGGCGCGGACGAAGATCTCCGAGCTCTCGGTGCAGGCCACGGCCTGCAAGAAGACGGAGGAGCGCCGTAAGGCGGCCGCCGCCGCCCCGGACCGGTCGAGCACGCCGCGCGGCACGGAGAACAACGCGTCGCCGAACCCCACCAAGCCCACCACAGCCGCACCGTCCCCGGGTCCGACCCTGTCCGCGGAGGAGCAGAAGCTGGCCTCGAACTGCGGCAAGCAGTAGGCAGACCCGTAGGGGGCCTTTCACCACCATGAGCGTTGTCACGAACACGACCACGATCGGCGCCATCGAGGCGCCGAGCCGCCGGAACACCGAGCTGGCGCTGCTGGCTTTCGCCGTCGCCATCCCGGTCTTCGCGTACCTGAACGTCGGTCTGGCGATCGACGGCAAGGTGCCGCCCGGCATGCTCGGTTACGGGGCGGGCCTGACCCTGCTCGCGGGCGTCGCGCACCTCGTGGTGCGCAAGTTCGCGCCGTACGCGGACCCGCTGCTGCTGCCGTTGGGCACGCTGCTCAACGGGCTCGGTCTGGTGCTGATCTGGCGGCTGGACCAGTCGCCGCGGCTGATCCAGCGGGCGACGAGCGCGTACGGCTCGTTCAGTCCGGACGCGCCGAAGCAGATGCTGTACTCGGCGATCGGCATCGCCATGTTCGTCGGGGTGCTGCTGGTCCTGAAGGACCACCGGGTGCTCCAGCGGTACACGTACATCTCGATGGTGGCGGCCCTGGTGCTGCTGCTGCTGCCGCTGGTTCCGGGCCTCGGTTCGGACGTGTTCGGCGCCAAGATCTGGATCAACGTCGCCGGTTTCTCCATCCAGCCCGGTGAGTTCGCGAAGCTGGTCCTGGCCGTGTTCTTCTCCGGCTATCTGATGGTGAAGCGGGACGCGTTGGCGCTGGCGAGCCGCCGGTTCATGGGGCTCTACCTGCCGCGTGGCCGCGACCTCGGCCCGATCGTGACGATCTGGGCGGTCAGCCTCCTCATCCTGGTCTTCGAGAACGACCTCGGTACCTCGCTGCTGTTCTTCGGCATGTTCGTGATCATGCTGTACGTGGCGACGGAGCGGACCAGCTGGATCGTCATCGGTCTGCTGATGTCCGCGGGCGGCGCGGTGGTCGTCGGCTCGACCGCGAGCCACGTGCAGTCGCGTGTGGCGGCCTGGCTGGACCCGTTCGGCTGTCTGGAGACGGCCGCCGAGGGCTCCAACATGGCCAACGCCTGTGACCAGATGACGCAGGTGCTGATGTCGTTCGGTTCCGGCGGCATCCTCGGCACCGGCCTCGGCCAGGGCAACTCGGACCTGATCGGCTTCGCCGCGAACTCCGACTTCATCTTCGCCACGGTCGGCGAGGAGCTGGGTCTGGCCGGCGTGATGGTCTTCCTGCTGCTGTACGGCCTGATCATCGAGCGGGGTGTGCGGACCGCGCTCGCGGCCCGCGACCCGTTCGGCAAGCTCCTCGCGATGGGTCTGTCGGGCGCGTTCGCGCTGCAGGTCTTCGTCGTCGCCGGCGGTGTGATGGGGCTCATCCCGCTGACCGGTATGACGATGCCGTTCCTCGCCTACGGCGGTTCGTCCGTGATCGCCAACTGGGCGTTGATCGGTGTCCTGATCCGGATCAGCGACACCGCGCGGCGCCCCGCGCCCTCCCCCGCCCCGAACCCCGACGCCGAGATGACGCAGGTGGTCCGTCCGTGAACAAGCCGCTGCGCCGGGTCGCGATCTTCTGCGGCCTGCTGGTCCTCGCCCTGCTGCTGCGGGACAACTGGCTCCAGTACGTCCGTGCCGACGAGCTCAACGCGAACCCGAAGAACAAGCGGGTGCAGATCGAGCGGTACTCCAACGAGCGCGGGAACATCATCGTCGACGGCAAGCCGATCACCGGCTCCGTCGACTCCGGTGACAACTTCTACGCGTTCAAGCGGACGTACGTCGATGGCCGGATGTGGGCGCCGGTGACGGGGTACGCCTCGCAGGCGTTCGACGCCAACCAGATCGAGAAGATCGAGGACGGCATCCTCACCGGCAACGACGACCGGCTGTTCTTCGACCGCACGCTCTCCATGTTCACCGGGGAGAAGAAGAAGGGCGGCGACGTCGTCACCACCCTGAGCGGGGCCGCTCAGCGGGCCGCGTTCAAGGGCCTCGGCAGCAAGACGGGCGCGGTCGTCGCCATCGAGCCGTCGACGGGCAAGATCCTGGCGCTCGCGTCCACCCCGTCGTACGACCCGGGCTCCTTCGCCGGCTACCACAACAAGGACGCCCAGGCCTGGCAGGCGCTGGAGAAGGACAAGAACAAGCCGAAGCTGAACCGCGCGCTGCGCGAGATCTACCCGCCCGGTTCCGTCTTCAAGGTCGTCACGGCCGCGGCGGCGCTGGAGAGCGGCAAGGTCAAGGACATCAACGCGGCGACGGACACCCCCGAGGGCTGGAAGATCCCGCTCTCCACGGTGCCGATGAAGAACCACGCGAGCGGCTGCACCAACGCCAGCCTGAACGAGGCGCTGCGGGTCTCCTGCAACTCGGTCTTCGCGAAGCTGGGCGACGACGTCGGCCGGGACAAGATGGTCGAGATGGCGGAGAAGTTCGGTTTCAACGCCGAGCAGTTCACGCCGGTGCGTTCCGCGGCGTCCGTGTACGACAAGAAGTCCGACCGCGGTGGCAACGCGCTGTCGTCGATCGGCCAGTTCAACACGGCGACCACGCCGCTGCAGATGGCGATGGTGACGGCGGCGATCGCCAACGACGGCAAGCTGATGAAGCCGTACATGATCGACCAGCTGCGGGCGCCGAACCTGGACATCATCAAGAAGACCGAGCCGGAGGAGCTGAGCCGCCCGGTCTCGCAGAGCACCGCGCAGCAGCTCCAGGCGATGATGGAGAACGTCGTCGAGAAGGGCACCGGCGGCAACGCCGCCCTGGACATCGACGGGGTGCGGGTCGGCGGCAAGACGGGTACGGCGCAGCACGGCGAGAAGAACGCCAAGCGGCCCTACGCGTGGTTCATCTCCTACGCCAAGACCGACCAGGGTTCGCCGGTCGCGGTGGCCGTCGTCGTCGAGGACTCGGAGGGCACCGACCGTGAGGACATCACCGGTGGCGGTCTGGCGGCCCCGATCGCCAAGGCCGTGATGAAGGCGGTACTGAAGAGCAAGAGCTGAGCCGATCCCGGGGTCCGGGGCCGCATACCGGTCGGGTATCAGGTGGCGGCCGACGGACGAAGCGTCGTCCCGCGGCCGGTAGCGTATGCGCGAACAGCACACACCGCCGGACCACACACGGGTGCGGTCGGGACAGACGGAGAGGGCTGGAGTAGCTATGGAAGAGCCGCGTCGCCTCGGCGGCCGGTACGAGCTGGGCTCGGTGCTCGGCCGTGGTGGCATGGCCGAGGTGTACCTCGCTCACGACACCCGGCTCGGCCGCACCGTCGCCGTGAAGACGCTGCGGGCGGACCTCGCCCGCGACCCGTCCTTCCAGGCCCGGTTCCGCCGGGAGGCCCAGTCCGCCGCCTCGCTCAACCACCCGGCGATCGTCGCCGTCTACGACACCGGCGAGGACTACGTCGACGGCGTCTCCATCCCGTACATCGTGATGGAGTACGTGGACGGGTCGACCCTGCGTGAGCTGCTCCACTCCGGGCGCAAGCTGCTGCCCGAGCGCACGCTGGAGATGACCGTCGGCATCCTCCAGGCGCTGGAGTACTCGCACCGCGCCGGGATCGTGCACCGGGACATCAAGCCGGCGAACGTCATGCTGACCCGTACCGGTCAGGTCAAGGTCATGGACTTCGGCATCGCGCGCGCCATGGGCGACGCGGGCATGACCATGACGCAGACGGCCGCGGTGATCGGCACGGCCCAGTACCTCTCCCCGGAGCAGGCCAAGGGCGAGCAGGTCGACGCCCGCTCCGACCTGTACTCCACGGGCTGCCTGCTGTACGAGCTGCTGACGGTCCGGCCGCCGTTCATCGGCGACTCGCCGGTCGCCGTCGCGTACCAGCACGTGCGGGAGGAGCCGCAGGCGCCGAGCGTCTTCGACCCCGAGATCACGCCCGAGATGGACGCGATCGTCCTCAAGGCGCTGGTCAAGGACCCCGACTACCGTTACCAGTCCGCCGACGAGATGCGGGCCGACATCGAGGCATGCCTCGACGGCCAGCCGGTCGCGGCGACCGCCTCCATGGGCGCGGTCGGGTACGGCGGCGGCTACGGCGGCTACCCGCCGGAGGACCAGCCGACGACGGCGCTGCGCCAGGCGGACCCGGCGGGGCAGACGACGATGCTGCCCCCGATGAACGGTGACGACGGCGGCTACGGCGGTTACGACGACCGTCCGGACCGGCGCCGTCAGAAGAAGTCCAGCACCTCGACGATCCTGCTGATCCTGGCGGGACTGCTGGTGCTGGTGGGCGCGATCTTCATCGGTGTCTCCCTCTTCGACAAGAAGGACGGGCCGCAGCAGGTCCCGGTGCCGCAGTTCGTCGGCAAGACGCTGAAGGAAGCGCAGGGGCTGTCGGTCAACTCGCAGGTGAAGGTCGCCCAGACCGGTTCCGAGCGCTGTGACCAGCCGAAGGGCGCGATCTGCACCCAGACGCCGGCCTACTCGCCCACGGCGAAGATGAACGTCAACGAGACGATCTCCGTGATCGTCTCCGAGGGTTCGCCGCAGATCGAGGTGCCGGACGTCACGGAGAAGCAGCAGGCGAGCGCCGAGGACGTGCTGCGCGGCAAGGGCTTCCAGGTCGTCGTGCAGACCGAGGAGTCCGACGAGGACCCGGGCAAGGTCCTGAAGCAGGACCCCCAGGGCGGCACGCAGGCGGAGAAGAACTCCAAGGTCACCATCACCGTGGCCAAGAAGCAGAAGTCGCAGCTGCCGGACGTCACGAGCCGCACCTACGACGTCGCCGTCCAGCAGCTGCAGGTCCTCGGCTTCACCAACGTCTCCCGCCAGGACGTGGACTCCGAGCAGCCCATGGGCACGGTCGTCGACCAGAGCCCGAAGGGCAGCACGGACCAGTCCAAGGACGTGCAGATCGTGCTGAAGGTCTCCAAGGGCCCGCAGCAGAACACCCAGCCCGTCCCCCCGATCGTCGGCATGACGATCGACCAGGCGCGGGCCACCCTCACGGCGCTCGGCTACCAGCTGGGCAACGTCGACGGCCCGGCGAGCGGCGACGCCCGGATCAAGGAGCAGGACCCGCAGCCCGGCACGCAGGGCCAGCCGAACCAGTCGGTCAACGTGAAGACCGAGAAGGACGGCAACGGCGGCGGGGGCTGGTTCGGCTAGAACCGGCGCGCCCACCCTGTGGGCAGGTCGTACGAGTAAGCCCCGGCATCCTGGATGCCGGGGCTTACTTCGTTCTCCAGGGGAGCCGGTCAGCGGAGCTCGGCCGGCGGGGTGCGGCGGGCGTCGACCTTCTCGGTGCGCTCCAGCTCGCCCCAGACGATGTAGCGGTAGTCCGAGGTGTACATCGGGGTGCAGGTCGTCAGGGTGATGTAGCGGCCCGGGCGGGTCTTGCCGGACTCCTTGGGGACGGGCTGCAGGACGTCCACGTTGTACTTCGTGGTCTCCGGGAGCGTCTTGTAGACCTTGTAGACGTACCAGGTGTCCTTCGACTCGAAGACGATCGAGTCGCCGTTCTTCAACTTGTGGATGTTGTGGAACTTGGCCCCGTGCCCGTCGCGGTGCGCGGCGAGGGTGAAGTTGCCCTGCTTCTGCTGCGGCAGCGCCGCCTTGATCGGGTCGACGTAGTAGCCGGCGACACCGTTGTTGAGGACCTCGCTGTCGGTGCCCTTCTTCACGAGCACCTCGCCGTTGCCCATGGCCGGCACGTGCAGGAAGCCGATGCCGTCCTTGGTGTCGAGCGCGCCGGGGCCGCTGTCGGCCCAGTGGTCGCGGACCTGGTCGCCGTCCTTGTCGGCGGCCCGGTCGGCGATGACGTTGGTCCACCACAGCGAGTAGACGACGAAGAGGCCGAGGACCAGACCGGCGGTGATGAGGAGTTCGCCGAAGACGCTGATGAACCCGGCGATCCGGTTGCGCGCACGTGACACTGGGTCGTCCCGTCGAAAGTGGGTGGTCTCGATGGGGCTCAGCCTACGAGCGCGGCCGGCTTCCCCTTGCTGCGCGGGCGTTCGTCGACCAGCTTTCCCCACACGATCATGCGGTACGTGCTCGTGAACTCGGGCGTACAGGTGGTCAGCGTGATGTAGCGGCCCGGCTTGGTGAAACCGGAACCCTTCGGCACGGGGTCGATCACGGAGACGTTCGACGGCGAGGTCTGCGGCAGGATGCTCGCCATCTCGTACGTGTAGTACGCGTCCTGCGTCTCGACGACGATCGGGTCGCCGGGCTTCAGCTGGTTGATGTACCGGAACGGCTCGCCGTGCGTGTTGCGGTGGCCGGCGACGGCGAAGTTGCCCTGCTTGTCGGCGGGCATGGCGGTCTTCAGCTTGCCCTCGCCGTAGTGGCCGACCATGCCCTTGTCGAGGACCTTGGGCTTGCTGATGCCCTCGGCGATGGGGGCGACCACGTCCAGCTTGGGGATGTACATGATGGCGAAGCCCTGCCCGGGCTCGAAGGCGTCGGGCCGGCTCTGGCCCTTCGACCAGGAGTTCTCGATCTGCGCCTTGGCCTGGTCGGTCTCCTGGCCGGCCCGGACGTTCGTCCACCACAGCTGGTAGGTGACGAAGAGCAGCATGACGACGCCGAAGGTGATGAAGAGTTCACCGACGACCCGGCTGAGGACGACGCCCACGCTGTCCTTGGCGGCGCGGGCGGCCCGCCGGGCCTCGACGCGCGAGAGCGGGGCGGCGGGCTGGGACGCGGCGGCTGGCTCGGCCGCCCGCCCCTTGCGCCGGGCGGCCCGGCGCCGCTCGGCCCGACCGGGCCCCGGCAGCGGCGCGGCGCCCTGCTCGGCGGGGCGCGGGGCGGTCGCCCCGTCGCGGTCGGACTCGTCGCGGTCGGCCTCCGCGTACGGCGGCTCCGCATGCGTCGGCTCCGCATGCGTCGGCTCCGCGTACGGCGCGTCGGCGTACGCCGGCTCGGCATACGTCGGGTCGGCGTACGCGGGCGGGTCGGCGGCCACCGGCTGGTACGGCGTTTCGGCGTACGAGGGGTCGGCGTACCGCGGCTCGGCGGCGGCCTGCGGGTACGGCGCCTGACGCGTCGGCTCGTACGGCGCCGTGTAAGGCGCCTGGTACGCCTCCTGGGGCGTCAGGGGCGCCTGAGGGGCCTGGTATGCCTCCGGGGCCGGTATCGCCTCGTAGACGGCCGTCTCGGCCTCGTACGCGGGCGGTACGGGCCCGGGGGCGTAGCCCTGCGGGGGTACGGGTCCGGGGGCGGGGGTCCGCTGGGGGTCCGGCTCGTCCTCCGGACCGTGCGTGGCCCGGAACCACGGCGACCCGGCCGTCACGCGACGGCCTTGCCCACCACCGGCGCGAGTCCCGCCGACCGCGCGACGGCCCCCTTGTCGCCGCACTGCTCCAGCCAGTTGGCGAGCATCAGGTGGCCGTGTTCGGTGAGCACCGACTCGGGGTGGAACTGGACGCCCTCGACCGGCAGTTCCCGGTGGCGCAGCCCCATGATGATGCCGTCCTCGGTGCGCGCGGTGACCTCGAGCTCGGCCGGCAGGGCGGCGGGCTCGGCGGCCAGCGAGTGGTAGCGGGTCGCGGTGAACGGCGAGGGCAGGCCCTGGAAGACGCCCTTGCCCTCGTGGGTGACGGGCGAGGTCTTGCCGTGCAGCAGCTCGGGCGCGCGGTCCACGACGCCGCCGTAGGCGACGGCCATCGACTGCATGCCCAGGCAGACGCCGAAGACGGGCACCCCGGTCGCGGCGCAGTGGCGCACCATGTCGATGCAGACCCCGGCCTGTTCGGGCGCGCCGGGTCCGGGTGACAGCAGGACGCCGTCGAAGCCGTCCTGGGCGTGGCTCAGCTCGACCTCGTCGTTGCGGAGCACCTCGCACTCGGCGCCGAGCTGGTAGAGGTACTGGACGAGGTTGAAGACGAAGCTGTCGTAGTTGTCGACGACGAGAATGCGCGCGCTCACTGGCCGTCCACCGTCACATCGTTGAACGGAAGCAGCGGCTCCGCCCAGGGGAACACGTACTGGAAGAGGGCGTAGACGACCCCCAGGACGAGCACGACCGAGATCAGTGCCTTGGCCCAGGCGTTGCCCGGCAGATGCCGCCAGATCCATCCGTACATGACGTCCGCCGCCCCTTCCGTTCGTTACGGGGACCAGAGTACGGGGCGCGGGGGCGCTGGGGGGTCAGCTGTCCAAAGCCTGTGGACGCCCGTCGGTCACCGGCTGGGTGGCGTCCAGGTGGGCCCAGACGATCAGGCGGTGGCTGCTGCCCCACTCGGGGTCGCAGGTGGTGAGGGTGAGGTAGCGCCCCGGCCCGCGGAAACCGGACTTGCGGGGTACGGGGTCGATGACGGCGACGTCGGTGGGCACGGTCCGGTAGGGCGCGCGGTCCACCCGGTACGTGTACCAGGTGGTGCCGTCGGTGAGGACGACGGCGTCGCCGCGGCGCAGCCGGGGGAAGTCCTTGAAGGGGTCGCCGTAGGTGCGGCGGTGGCCGGCGACGGCGAAGTTCCCGGTCCCGCCGAGGCGGGTGGTGCCGGTGTAGTGGCCGAGGCCCTTCTTCAGGGTGCCGGTCGAGGTGCCCTCCAGGACGGGCCACTCCCAGTCGCCGCCGAGGCGGGGCACGTACATGACGGCGAAGCCCTTGCCGGGCGCGTACGGCTTCGGGGGCGTCGCCGCGCGGGGGGCGCCGGCCGCCGCGACGGGGCGGTCCACCCACGCGCGCTGGAGGGTGTCGAGCTGGCCGGCGGTGGCGCTGTCGGCCTGCACACCGGTCCAGTACAGGACGTACACGACGAAGAGGACGATCAGCGCCCCGGCGGTGATGCACAGCTCGCTGAAGCTCCGTACGGCCAGGCGCAGGGCCCGCCCTCCGGCCGTCGGCCGGGCCGGTCGCACCCTCGTCCCCGCCGTCACGGCACCTCGGCTCCCCCCGGTCGGCTGGCCGGTCAGCTCACCGGCTTCGCGTAGTGGAGGTCCACTGTGCCCGAGTAGCCGGGCAGAGTCACCGCCTTGTGCTCGTCGACTTTCCAGCCGAGGCCGTAGGCCTTCACGTACAGCTGGTAGTTCTGCAGGGCGGGGGAGCCGGCGAGGGCCTTGCTCAGCTTGCCGCGGTCACCGACGGCGGTGATCTTGTAGGGCGGCGAGTAGACGCGGCCCTGGAGGATCAGGGTGTTGCCGACGCAGCGGACGGCGCTGGTGGAGATGAGCCGCTGGTCCATGACCTTGATGCCCTTGGCGCCGCCCTGCCACAGCGCGTTGACGACGGCCTGGAGGTCCTGCTGGTGGATGACCAGGTCGTTGGCCTGCGGCTCGGGGTAGCCGGGCGCGGCCTGGGCGTTCGGCGGGGCGTCGTCGAGGGTGACGGTGAGGCCGGGGCCGGCCGTCTCGGCGGTGCCCGCGGCGCTCTCCAGGGCGCGCAGCCGCGCGTCCTGCGCCGTGGTGGAGCCGTCGTCGCGGGCGGCCAGGGCGTCGACCTGACGGCGCAGGGCGGCGGTGCTCTCGTCGAGGCCGGCGTTCTTGTGGCTGCGCTCCTCGATCAGGTCCGAGAGCCTGAGGAGGGAGGCGTCGGTGCGCAGGTTGGTGCCCTTGGCCGTGTTGAAGCTGGTGACGAAGATCAGTCCGGCGAGGGCGAAAACGGCAGCGGTGAGCACCCGGACGGGGCGCCACCTCGTGGTTCGGCCCGGCCCTGTGGGAGTGTCGGCGGAATTGCTCAACGTACCCTGATCCCCTTCGGTGCCGCGGAACCACTACGCTAACGGACGCCCGGGGGACGCAGCGGTCCTCCTGCGTCACATCCCGGCGCCAGCCACAGTTCCCTGCGCGGTCACGCAGCGCATCGACAGGAGAGTCCCTCGTGCCGAAGTCACGGATCCGCAAGAAGGCCGACTACACGCCGCCGCCCGCCACCAAGCAGGCCGCCTCCATCAAGCTGACGAACCGCAGCTGGGTGGCGCCCGTGATGCTGGCGCTCTTCGCCATCGGGCTGGTGTGGATCGTGGTCTTCTACGTCACCGACGGCACGCTGCCGGTCAAGTCCATCAACAACTGGAACATCGTGGTCGGCTTCGGCTTCATCGCCGCGGGCTTCGGCGTCTCGACGCAGTGGAAGTAGCGGTTCACCCCGCTCCTCGTCAAGCTCTGCCCTGAGGTTATCCACAGCGTTGTGCACAGCACTGGATAACTTACGAAGATCTGTGGATAACTCCGAGGGTGTTGACGCCGGTACGACCGCGCCGACTCCATCGAGAGGACTCCTCGCCCCTCACCTCTGAGAGAAAGTGCCTGCTCAGAGGTGGGGGGCGCAGTCATGTCCAGACCAAGGTGACGCTGTGGCCACGCACTGTGGATAACTCTGGGGAAAGCTCGCCCCACGACCTGTCCCCAGCTCGTCCACAAGCGGTCCCGCTCAGGTGAGCGCGGCGGTCCGGTAGAGCACGATCCCCAGGTCGACCAGCAGCACCAGGCCGCAGACCCCGTACTGCACCAGCTCCCGCCGCGCCCGCGGCGCGTGCACCATGGCGAAGGTCACCAGCGCTCCCCCGACGAGACCGCCGATGTGCGCCTCCCAGGAGATCCCCGGTCGGGTGAACGTCAGCAGCAGCGACAGCGCCACGAAGAGGAAGACCGGCCGCATGTCGTAGCGGCGCCGGCGGGCCAGCACCACCCAGGAGCCGATCAGGCCGTAGACGATGCCCGAGGCGCCGAGCGAGGCCTGGTTCGGGGCGTCCACGAGATAGACCAGGGCGGAGCCCGAGAGGCCCGACAGCAGGCAGAGCAGCGTGTAGCGGATACGGCCCAGCTCCGGCTCCACGATCCCGCCGATGACCCACAGGCCGATCATGTTGAAGAGGAAGTGCGGGATCTCCTGGTGCAGGAACGCCGAGGTCAGCAGCCGGTACCACTCGCCGTCCGCGACCCCGACGACCTCGCCGAGCACCGGGTTGTAGGCGTAGCCGATCATCACCAGCTGGTCGGTGAACCAGTCGCCGAGGACCTGGACCGCGATGAACAGCGCCAGGTTGATCCCGATCAGGATCTTGGTGACGAGCCGCCCGTCGCTCTCCATCCGGCCGCCGGCGAGCGTCTTCGGCCGGTTCGCGTCGGGGGCGTGCCCCGTGCCGGAGCCGTTGCGCACGCAGTCGGGGCACTGGAAGCCGACGGACGCCGAGACCATGCACTGCGGGCAGATCGGCTTCTCGCAGCGGGTGCAGCGGATCCCGGTCTCGGTGTCCGGATGGCGGTAACAGCGCGGCAGACCGGACTGCGGGTCCATGAGGCGTCCTCCCGAGGACGAGGCGACTGAAGCGGCGGGGCAGCGGGGCGTCTGGGACCACGCGGTCGACAGAACGCCCCGCCCTCCTGACGGACGGGCGGGGCACCAAGGTTCCCGTACGGGGGACGGGCAGATGTGCGAGCCGAGGGTACGGGCCCGGGGTCAGCGCTTCTCGACGACGACCCGCTCGATGACGACGTCCTCGACCGGGCGCTCCGTGCGCGGGTTGGTCTCGGCGGCGGCGATCGCGTCCACGACCCTCTTGCTCGCCTCGCCGACGACCTCGCCGAAGATCGTGTGCTTGCGGTTGAGCCAGGTCGTCGCGCCGACCGTGAGGAAGAACTGCGAGCCGTTGGTGCCCGGTCCCGCGTTGGCCATCGCGAGCAGGTAGGGCTTGTCGAAGAAGAGCTCCGGGTGGAACTCGTCGGCGAACTCGTAGCCCGGCCCCCCGGTGCCGTTCCCCAGCGGGTCGCCGCCCTGGATCATGAAGCCCTTGATCACCCGGTGGAAGACCGTGCCGTCGTACAGCGGGTCCGTGGTGACCGCGCCGGTCGCCGGGTGCGTCCACTCGCGCCCGCCCTGGGCGAGCTCGACGAAGTTCCTGACCGTCTTGGGGGCGTGGAACGGCAGCAGCCGAATCTCGATGTCACCCTGGCTGGTCTTCAGAGTCGCGTACAGCTGCTCGGCCACGATCCGCCTTCCTCCACCTGTGCACCGGCGCTTCTGCGCCCGCGGTCCGATCCTCGCATGCCCCGGATGCCCGCCCCGCATGCCGGACAGCGGTCGGACAGGCATGATTCCGAAAAGGATGGAAAGGTGAAAAACCGACATCGCCACCGAGGAGGAGGAATCCTGTGACCCGCATGGACAGCGTGCGCGCCGCGACAGGTTCGGCGAAGGAGAGCGTGCTGCACGCCGCGGAAGTGGTGGCGCCGTACGCGGAGACGGCCAGAGACCAGGCCGTTCAGTATGCGCAGGAGGCGCGCGACAAGCTGGGCCCGAAGGTCTCCAAGGCCGCGTCGCAGGCCCGCGCTCAGGCGCGTCAGCAGTACGACTGCCATGTCGCACCGCATGTACCGCCGCGGGTCGACGAGGCCGCGCATCGTGCGGCGGCCGTGACCCGCAAGGCCGCCCGTCAGGCGACCGACTACACCGTTCCGCGTGTCGAGCACGCGGTGGCAGCGACCGCTCCGGTCCTCGACGAGGCCGGGTCGCGTTCCACTGCCGCCTGGGCCGCGCTGCGCGGTCAGGTGACTCCGAGGGACATCGAGAAGCTCGTGAAGCAGCACGAGCGCCGGGCCAGGGCCGG
Organism: Streptomyces sp. NPDC093111; assembly: GCF_040683955.1. Taxonomy (NCBI): domain Bacteria; kingdom Bacillati; phylum Actinomycetota; class Actinomycetes; order Kitasatosporales; family Streptomycetaceae; genus Streptomyces; species Streptomyces sp. NPDC093111. The sequence continues at coordinate 458,034 of NZ_JBFBNW010000004.1, forward strand.
ACGCGTCGCCAAGGGACTCGCGGTCCTCGGCGTGCTGGCGGTGGGCGCGTTCTGCGCCTGGAGGTGGTGGGACAAGCAGGCCAACCCCGACTGGCTGGTCGAGCCGCCCGCTCCCACCGAGGTGGACGAGGAGACCGGGCTGTCGTCCGTCGACGACGGCGGTGCGTCACTCGATCCCGAGGTGGCGGCCAAGGAGGCCGACGCGGAGGCCACGGACCACGACGAGGAGCGTCGCTGATCGCAGGCCGGTCGGCGTACGGGGCACGGACGGACGCGAGGGCGTACGCGGGACATCCCGCCGCGCCCTACGCGGCCGTCGCGGCCAGATCGGCCTGCGCGGTCCGGCCGCCCTGCGCGGTCTGCGCGGTCCGGCCGCCCTGCGCGGTCTGCGCGGTCGGAGCGCCCTGCGCGGTCTGCGTCCGCAGGGCCGGGCCGGTCAGGTCGTCGGTGCCGCGGAGGCCGGCCGGGTCGGTGCCGGCCGGGGTGCTGTCCGCGCGCAGGTGCCGGACGGCGGGGGAGGAACCGTGCGCCTCGGCGCCGATCCGCTGCTTGATGGTCGGCGGCAGCGCGCGGCCCTGCGGCGTACGCCACTGATGGCTCCGCTGTGCCGGTACGGAGACGGCGGGACGGGCCGCGACGGTCCCGGCGCCACCGGCGACGGCCGGCTCCTCGCCCTGCTGGAGGGCGGGCTGCTGGGCGGCGGTGGCGGTGCCCGCCAGGCCGAGGGAGGCGAGCAGGGCGAAGAGGACGGAGATGAAGGCGGTCCAGAACTGCTTGACCTTGGCGGTGGCCATGACCCCTCACTTTCGTGACGTTATGGGCGGTATCCGATTTCTCGGATGGTTCATTTCGGATTGCGAGCTTTTCGTACCTTCCTCATGATGTGTACGGGGTCCGGGATTCCCCGGAGCGACGCCGCGTCCGCGCAGTTCTTCCGATGAACACCACCCGTCCGGCTCAGTGGGCGCCGGCCGGCTCCCCCGCGCCCGGCACCGGCACGCCCGCCCGGGAGCGCTCCGCCCAGCGCACCGCCGGCCCCGTCGCCAGGCCCGCCACCAGGAAGATCCCGCCCAGGACCAGCCAGCCGGCCGCGCCCCAGCCGATCAGGAGCGTGGTGACGAGCAGCGGCCCGAGGGTCCTGGCGACCGGCACGCCGGTGCCGTAGAAGCCCTGGTACTGGCCGATCCGGTCGGCCGGCGCGAGCCCGAGGCCGATCTGCCAGGAGCCGGCGGAGTGGCGCATCTCCGCGACCACCTGGAGGATCGCGCCCAGCACGAGCACCCCGACCGTCGGCCAGGGCCCGAACCCGGCCGCCGTCACCGCGAACACCGCGCACGAGGCCAGCATCACCAGGCTGGAGCGCCCCACCGCCCGGGTGGCCCCGGGCAGATCGGTCACCGAGCGCGCCGCCCGCACCTGGAAGAGCATCACCGCGCCGGTGTTGAGGACGAAGAGCGCCGAGACCGTCCAGCCGGGCGCCGTCGTGCGCTCCACGATCCACAGCGGCAGGGCCAGGCTGAGCAGCGGCAGCCGGAGCAGCAGCAGTGCGTTCAGGAGCGTGAGCAGGGCGTACGGGCGGTCCCGCAGCACCACGAGCCGGTCCGGGCCGTCGGCCGCGGCCCCCGTGCCGGGCAGCGGCGGGAGGCCGCGCAGCACCAGGGCGCAGACGAGGAAGCCCAGGGCGTCGAGGGCGAAGACGGCGAGGTACGCGCCGCGCGTGCCGGCGTGCAGGGCGAGGCCGCCGAGCGCGGCGCCGACGGCGAGCCCGGCGTTGAGGGTGGCCTGGATCCTGGCGAGCATCCCGACCCGGTCGGCCGGTTCGACGAGTCCCGCGAGCAGGGCCTGGCGGGCGGCGGCGAGCCCGCTCTGGGCGGTGGCGTACACCGTGGCGGCGATCAGGAACGGCACGAAGGAGCGGATGAGCAGGAAGGAGGCGACGGCCCCCGAGGTCGCCAGGGCGAGCAGGACAGAGGTGCCGCGCGGTCCGCGCCGGTCGGCCAGGTGTCCGAGCGGCACACCCGCGATCGAACCGATGCCCCAGGCGACGGCGAGTCCGGCGCCGATCTGGGGGGCGGAGAGCCCGACGACCAGCGCGAAGTAGAGGGCCGAGGTCACATAGAACGCTCCGTCGCCGACGGAGTTGCTGAGCTGGGCGAAGAGCAGCGCCCGGTGGGTGCGCGGGACGGTTCCACGGGAGTTCGGCATGGACACGACGTTAGGGCCCGGTGGCCCACACTTCCTGGTCCATTCATCCCCCGCGCGACTGGGCCACTCGCCCACCCGTCGGGGCCCACGAGAAAACCCCTCCCGGCCCGCGTAGACGCGGGTCGGAAGGGGTTTCCGGCAAAACTCTGGGAGTGGAGCCTAGGGGAGTCGAACCCCTGACATCTGCCATGCAAAGACAGCGCTCTACCAACTGAGCTAAGGCCCCGGAGTGACAACAGAGTACCGGGTCTCCCCCCGTATCCCGCAAAAGGATTGGGACTCCCCGTCGGCGACCACGCTCCGTAAGATGCTGATCGAGGTTCGCAGTGGCGAACCGCAGGGATGGGGAGAAGTAATGGATACAGCGCAGCAGGAAGCCACGGCCAGAGCCAGGGAGCTTCAGCGCAGTTGGTACGGGGAGCCGCTGGGGGCGCTCTTCCGTCGCCTGATCGACGATCTCGGGCTGAACCAGGCCAGGCTCGCGGCCGTGCTCGGGCTTTCGGCACCCATGCTCTCCCAACTGATGAGCGGCCAGCGGGCCAAGATCGGCAACCCGGCCGTCGTCCAGCGCGTCCAGGCCCTGCAGGAGCTCGCCGGCCAGGTCGCCGACGGCAGCGTCAGCGCCGGCGAGGCCACCGACCGGATGGACGAGATCAAGAAGTCCCAGGGCGGTTCCGTCCTGACCGCCAGCGGCCAGGCCACCAGCGGCGTGGGGGCGCCGACGGTGCGCCGGGTGGTCCGCGAGATCCAGTCCCTGCTGCGCTCGGTCTCCGCGGCCGGCGACATCATCGACGCGGCGGACGCCCTCGCCCCGGCCCACCCCGAACTGGCAGAGTTCCTCCGGGTGTACGGCGCCGGGCGCACCGCCGACGCGGTCGCGCACTACGAGGCGCACCAGAACTGACGCCGGACGGCAGGGGGGGCGGGCGCGGCGCGATGGGTGAGGTCTTCGCCGGCCGGTACGAGCTGATCGACCCGATCGGGCGGGGCGGGGTGGGTGCGGTCTGGCGGGCCTGGGACCACCGGCGCCGCCGTTACGTGGCGGCCAAGGTGCTCCAGCAGAGCGACGCCCACACCCTCCTGCGCTTCGTGCGCGAGCAGGCGCTCCGGATCGACCACCCGCATGTCCTCGCCCCGGCCAGCTGGGCCGCGGACGACGACAAGGTCCTCTTCACGATGGACCTCGTGGCGGGCGGTTCGCTCGCCCACGTCATCGGGGACTACGGCGCCCTGCCGCCCCGCTTCGTGTGCGTCCTGCTCGACCAGCTGCTGTCCGGGCTCGCCGCGGTGCACGCGGAGGGGGTCGTGCACCGGGACATCAAGCCCGCCAACATCCTGCTGGACGTCACCGGAGCCGGACGGCCGCACCTGCGGCTGTCCGACTTCGGCATCTCCATGCGCAAGGGCGAACCCCGGCTCACCGAGACCGATCACGTCATGGGGACGCCCGGTTACTTCGCACCCGAGCAACTGAGGGGCGCCGAGCCGGACTTCGCCGCCGATCTGTTCGCCGTCGGCCTGGTGGCGCTCTATCTGCTCCAGGGCCGCAAGCCGGACTCCCAGGCCCTCGTGGAGTACTTCCTCACCCATGGCACCCCCGGCGCGCCACAGGGCATCCCCGAGCCCCTGTGGCAGGTCCTGGCCGGACTGCTCCAGCCCGACCCGCACGCCCGCTTCCGGACCGCCACGGGCGCCCGCAAGGCGCTGAACGCGGCCGTGGAGCTGCTGCCCGTCCCCATGGTGGCCGACGAGCCCGTCGAGGTCTTCGACCAGATAGGGCCGCTACCTACCGGCTTCGGGCCGAACGGGCCCGAACCGACGGGACCGGAGGCGCCGACGGGACCGACCGATCCAGCGGGGCCTCCCCTTCAGGAGCCCCCGGCACAGCGGCCGCCCGCGCACCTGCCGGGCATGTCCGAGACGGGCAGCTTCCACCTGCCCCCGCCGCCCCGCACCCCCACCCAGCCGGTCGCCGTACCGCCTTCCCCGGCGCACGCTCCGGCGCACACCCCCGTACAGACGCCCCAGGCGCCCCAACCGCTCCCGGCTCCCACCGTGCCCGCAGGCCCCGCCGCCTTCGCCCAGATACCGACGGCCGCCGTCCCCCAGAGCCGCCCCCGGACCCAGGTCCTCCCCGCGCGCCGCCCCGGGCCGCCCGCGAAGGTCGCCGTCCCGGTGCTGTTCGCCGCGCTGGTCTGCTTCGCCGTGGGGATCTGGGCGCTCATCCAGGCGTAGGCCCGCCGGCTGCCCCCCGGCGGGCCAGCAGCCACCAGGCGCCCAGGCCGAGCAGCAGGACCGTTCCGGCGCCGATGCCGGCCACGCCGACCACCCGCAGGCCCTCGCTGCGCGCTGCCTCGGGCGCGCTCTGTCCGCTGGCCGCCGCGTCCCGGTCGGCGTCGGTGACCGCGAACGGCCCGGCGGCCCCCACGTACCCGGGAGCGGGCTTCGGCTGCCCGGTCACGTTGAGCCGCAGGGTCAGCGGCAGCGGCTTGTTCCCGTAGCCCTCGGCGATCTCCGGGCTGAGCGTGGCCGACAGGGTGTACCAGCCGGCGAAGCGCATGCCGTTCGTGCCGATGTTCGAGGAGAACCGGTTCTCGTAGGCCACCGGCCGCCGCGGATCGAGCTTCAAGGTGGCCGGGTCGCCGCTGTAGCTCAGGGAGCCGCGGTCGACATGACCGCGGGCCGGGTTCTCCAGGGAGAGCACGAGGGCGTTGCCGACGAAGGCGTCCCCGTCCGGGCTGCTGCCCAGTTCGGCGTCGGCGAAGAGCTGTTGGCCCCAGTCGACGGGGACCCGGTAGAAGAGCGTCTGGCCCGGCCTGATGTCCGTACGCCACTCGCCCTGCCGCAGCGAGGCCGCGTCCTGGAAGCCCGCGCCGCCCTCGCGCCGCCGCGGCCCCCCGGCGGGCGGCTGGGGCGTGCCCGAGGCCCAGTTCTCCGGAAGCGCCGTCGGACCGCTCCGGCGCACGCCCGGCTCGGTCAGGAAGCGGATCTGCAGGTCCCAGGCGCCGGGGTCGGAGTCCACCGCCGAGTCCCGTTCGACGAGGACGTAGTACGCGCCCGCGTGCCGGCAGGTCGAGGAGCCGGGGGTGAGCGTGCGGTGGGCGTAGGCGGTGAGGGGGCGGGCGAACTCGGCGGGGCCGAAGGAGGTGTCCTGGTAGCCGCACTGGGTGTGGGAGCCGTCCTGCATGCTCACCTTGATGCCGTCGCCGTACGCGACCTTCCCGGCCCCTCGGGGGACGGCCACCACCGACACGTACGCGTCCCGCTCGGTGTCGAGGTCGACGCGGTAGTAGAGCCTGACGCTCTTCCCGATGGTGTCCCGGTAGCTTCGCTCCGGCTCCAACCGCTCGGCGTCCAGGGTGGATACGGCGCCCTTCACCGACCGGGCCCCGTCGTCGAAGGCGTAGCCGCCGGAGCCGTCGGCCGCCCGCGCCCCGCCGGGCGGCGAGACGGCCAGGCAGGCCGCCGCGGCCAGTACTCCGGCCGTACGGCCCGTACCCCGTCGCCTGTTCACGCGCTCCCCCTCGTCGTGTCCGTGCCGGCCCATCCTGCCGGTCGGCCCGGCCACGACCCAAGGACTTCGCAACAGCAAGCAATTCATTCACTGTCGCGAACAGCACGAGGCCCCGGCCGCTCAGAGCGGCCGGGGCCTCGCACACACAGACTGTTGCGTCTCACACACCCGAACCTGCGGGCACGGAGTCGGTCGCCTCCGTCCACAGGTCCTGCTCGGCGCGATCCGCCTGGATCTGGCGGTACACGAGGAGCCCGCCGATGGCGGCCAGTGCGACCAGGAGCAGCTTCTTCACCGCGCGACCTCGTCTTTCGTTGACGTAGGAGACTTCTGACGCCCACTCTACACACCGACCGATACCGATCAGTGACCTAGGACGGCAACGTGTCCGACAAAGCAATCGGCCCGGACGGGTGAACCGTCCGGGCCGATCTTCTGTGTGGGGCTAACAGGATTTGAACCTGTGGCCTCATCCTTATCAGGGATGCGCTCTAACCAACTGAGCTATAGCCCCGCCGCGCTTTGCGGTGTGTGTCCCGCGCGCTGACTCCTGAAGATTAGCGCACGTGGGGGCCAGCACCAAAATCGGTTCCGGACCGGCCCCCTCGGCGCCTACTCGTCCTCGGCGAGGGTGAGCTCCACACCGCCCACGAAGCCGGCCGACAGGTTGTAGATGAACGCCCCGAGCGTGGCCAGCGCCGTCATCAGGACGACGTCGATCACCGCGATCACCGAGGTGAACATCAGCACCCGCGGCAGCGACAGGAACGACTGCAGGTCGAAGCCGTTGGACTCGTTGGAGCCGGTGGCCTCGCTGATGGTGCCGCCCACGGTCGAGAAGACGCCCATGGCGTCCATGACCATCCACAGCACCGCGGCGGCCACCACCGTGCACACGCCCAGTGCGATGGAGAGCAGGAAGCTCACCTTCATCACCGACCACGGATCGGCCTTCGCCACCCGCAGCCGCGCCTTGCGCGTGCGCGGAGTGGTCCGCGCTCCCGTGCGCGGCTTGCGCACGGCGGCCGTGTTCTGGCCGCCGGCCGTGCCGCCCTGGGCCGCGTAGGCCTGCGGCGGGTGGTACGGCGCGCCCTGCTGCGCCTGACCCCCCGCGCGCTCGCCGGGCAGCGGCCCGTTGTACGTCTCGTACGAGGGACGCTGCCCCCGAGTGTCCGTCACCGTAACCCCCTGGGAGTCCGTGGCGGGGCCACGGGCACCGCTCGATCCTGCGGACCGGCCGTCGGCCGAACCGGCGCCCGTGGCTCCACTCACGCTCTACTCCTCGTGCTCCCCGGTCGCGGGCTCCGTGCCCTCGACCGCCTCGACCGCATCGGTGCCCTCGGCCGCCTCGGCGTCCACATCCACGTCGACGTCGACGTCCTCGTCGCCGGCCTCGGCGTTGCGCGCGATGCCGACGACGGCATCGCGCTTGCCCAGGTTGATCAGCTGGACGCCCATGGTGTCACGGCCGGTCTCCCTGACTTCATTGACTCGCGTACGAATCACACCGCCGGACAGGGTGATGGCGAGGATCTCGTCGGTCTCCTCGACCACCAGCGCGCCCACGAGCGAGCCGCGGTCCTCCACGATCTTGGCGGCCTTGATGCCGAGGCCGCCACGACCCTGGACGCGGTACTCCTCGACCGGGGTGCGCTTGGCGTAGCCACCGTCGGTCGCGGTGAAGACGAACGTACCCGGCCGGACGACATTCATCGAGAGAAGCTGGTCGTCCTCGCGGAAACTCATCCCCTTGACACCCGACGTCGCGCGTCCCATCGGGCGCAGCGCGTCGTCGGTGGCGGTGAAGCGGATCGACTGCGCCTTGCGCGAGACCAGCAGCAGGTCGTCCTCCGAGGAGACCAGCTCGGCGCCGATCAGCTCGTCGTCGCTGCCGTCCTCCCGCTCCCGCAGGTTGATCGCGATGACTCCGCCGGAGCGCGGCGAGTCGTAGTCCTTCAGCGCCGTCTTCTTCACCAGGCCGGCCTTGGTGGCGAGCACCAGGTACGGCGCGGCCTCGTAGTCGCGGATCGCCAGGATCTGCGCGATCTGCTCGTCCGGCTGGAAGGCCAGCAGGTTGGCCACGTGCTGGCCGCGGGCGTCCCGGCCGGCGTCCGGCAGCTCGTACGCCTTGGCCCGGTAGACCCGGCCCTTGTTGGTGAAGAAGAGCAGCCAGTGGTGGGTGGTGGAGACGAAGAAGTGGTCGACGATGTCGTCCTGCTTCAGCTTCGTGCCCCGCACGCCCTTGCCGCCGCGCTTCTGCGAGCGGTAGTCCTCGGTCTTGGTGCGCTTCACGTAGCCGCCACGCGTGATCGTGACGACGATGTCCTCCTCGGCGATGAGGTCCTCGATGGACATGTCACCGTCGAAGGGCACCAGCTTGGAGCGGCGGTCGTCGCCGAAGCGCTCGACGAGCGCGGCGAGCTCCTCGCTGACGATCGCGCGCTGGCGCTCCGGGGAGGCCAGGATCGCGTTGTACTCGTTGATCTTCGCCTGGAGCTCGTCGTGCTCGGCGACGATCTTCTGGCGCTCCAGGGCGGCGAGCCGGCGCAGCTGCATCTCGAGGATGGCGTTGGCCTGGATCTCGTCGATCTGGAGCAGGCCCATCAGGCCGTTGCGCGCGACCTCGACGGTGTCGCTGCGCCGGATGAGCGCGATGACCTCGTCGATCGCGTCGAGGGCCTTGAGGAGGCCGCGCAGGATGTGGGCGCGCTCCTCGGCCTTGCGCAGCCGGAACTTCGTCCGGCGGACGATGACCTCGATCTGGTGCTGCACCCAGTGGCGGATGAACGCGTCGATCGACAGGGTGCGCGGCACCCCGTCCACCAGCGCCAGCATGTTCGCGCCGAAGTTGGTCTGCAGATCGGTGTGCTTGTAGAGGTTGTTCAGCACCACCTTGGCGACGGCGTCGCGCTTGAGCACGATCACCAGGCGCTGGCCGGTCCGGGACGAGGTCTCGTCGCGGACGTCGGCGATGCCGCCGATCTTGCCGTCCTTCACCAGGTCGGCGATCTTCTGCGCGAGGTTGTCCGGGTTGGTCTGGTACGGGAGTTCCGTGACCACCAGGCACTGGCGGTTCTGGATCTCCTCGACCTCGACGACCGCGCGCATCGTGATGGAGCCGCGTCCGGTGCGGTACGCCTCCTCGATGCCCTTGCGGCCGACGACGAGCGCGCCGGTGGGGAAGTCGGGGCCCTTGATCCGCTCGATGAGCGCGTCGAGGAGCTCCTCGTGGCTGGCGTCGGGGTGCTCCAGCGCCCACTGGGCACCGGCCGCGACCTCGCGCAGGTTGTGCGGCGGGATGTTGGTGGCCATGCCGACCGCGATGCCGGCGCTGCCGTTGACCAGCAGGTTCGGGAAGCGGGCCGGCAGGACCGTCGGCTCCTGGTTGCGGCCGTCGTAGTTGTCCTGGAAGTCGACGGTCTCCTCGTCGATGTCCCGGAGCATCTCCATGGCCAGCGGCATCAGCTTGCACTCGGTGTAGCGCATCGCGGCCGCCGGGTCGTTGCCCGGGGAGCCGAAGTTGCCGTTCGAGTCGACCAGCGGCATCCGCATCGACCAGGGCTGGGCGAGGCGGACGAGCGCGTCGTAGATCGAGGAGTCGCCGTGCGGGTGGTACGTACCCATGACGTCGCCGACGACGCGGGCGCACTTGTAGAAGCCCTTCTCGGGCCGGTAGCCGCCGTCGTACATCGCGTACAGCACGCGCCGGTGCACGGGCTTGAGGCCGTCCCGTACGTCGGGCAGGGCGCGGGACACGATGACGGACATCGCGTAGTCGAGGTACGAGCGCTGCATCTCCGTCTCGAGCCCGACGGGCTCGATCCGCACCACGGGTTCGTCTTCGGTGGTCCCGGTCGGGGTGTTTTCGTCGGCCATTGCTGGTCGTCAGTCCTTTCGTACGGTCAGCTGAGACCGACTCAGATGTCGAGGAAGCGAACGTCCTTGGCGTTGCGCTGGATGAACGAGCGCCGCGCCTCGACGTCCTCGCCCATCAGCACCGAGAACAGGTCGTCGGCCTGGGCCGCGTCGTCCAGGGTGACCTGGCCGAGCACGCGGTGCTCGACGTCCATGGTGGTGACGCGCAGCTCCTCGGCGTTCATCTCGCCGAGACCCTTGAAGCGCTGGATCGAGTCTTCCTTGATCCGCTTGCCGTTCTGCTTGCCCAGCTCGACCAGCGCGTCGCGCTCGCGGTCCGAGTACGCGTACTCGAAGTCGTCCCGGCCCCACTTGATCTTGTAGAGCGGCGGGCGGGAGAGGTAGACGTGCCCGGCCTCGACCAGCGGCCGCATGAAGCGGAAGAGGAAGGTCAGCAGCAGGGTGTTGATGTGCTGGCCGTCGACGTCGGCGTCCGCCATCAGGATGATCTTGTGATAGCGGAGCTTCTCGATGTCGAAGTCCTCGTGCACACCGGTGCCGAAGGCGGAGATCAGCGCCTGGACCTCGGTGTTCTGCAGGATCTTGTCGACGCGGGCCTTCTCGACGTTCAGGATCTTGCCGCGGATGGGCAGGATGGCCTGGTACATCGGGTTGCGGCCGGACTTGGCCGAGCCGCCGGCGGAGTCACCCTCGACGATGAAGATCTCGCACTTGGTGGGGTCGTTCGACTGGCAGTCGGACAGCTTGCCCGGCAGCGAGGCGGACTCCAGCAGGCCCTTGCGGCGGGTCAGGTCGCGCGCCTTGCGCGCGGCGACGCGCGCGGTGGCGGCCTGGATGCCCTTGCGGATGATGTCCGCGGCCTCGTTCGGGTTGCGGTCGAACCAGTCCGTGAGGTGCTCGTGGACCACCTTCTGGACGAAGGTCTTCGCCTCGGTGTTGCCCAGCTTGGTCTTGGTCTGGCCCTCGAACTGCGGCTCGCCCAGCTTGACCGAGATGATCGCGGTCAGACCCTCGCGGATGTCGTCACCGGTGAGGTTGTCGTCCTTCTCGCGGAGCAGCTTCTTGTCGCGCGCGTACTTGTTGACGAGCGTCGTCAGCGCCGCGCGGAAGCCTTCCTCGTGCGTGCCGCCCTCGTGGGTGTGGATCGTGTTCGCGAAGGAGTACACGCCCTCGGAGTACGAGGAGTTCCACTGCATCGCGATCTCGACCGAGAGCGTGCGCTCCTTGTCCTCGGCCTCGACGTCGATGACGGTGGGGTGGATCAGCTCGCCCTTGCGCGAGTTGAGGTACTTCACGAAGTCGACGATGCCGCCCTCGTAGTGGTACTTCACCGTGCGGGCGGCGGCCTCGGTGGTCGCCTCGGCGTCCGGGTCGTCGGCGCCGACCGTGGCCTTGGCGGAGTCGCGCTCGTCGGTGAGCGTGATCGTCAGGCCCTTGTTGAGGAAGGCCATCTCCTGGAAGCGGCGCGAGAGCGTCTCGAAGGAGTACTCGGTCGTCTCGAAGATGTCCGGGTCGGACCAGAAGGTCACCGAGGTGCCGTGCTCCTCGGTCGCCTCGTGCTTCGCGAGGGGCGCGGTCGGGGCGCCCATCTTGTAGTCCTGCGTCCAGCGGTGGCCGTCGGTCTTGACCTCGACGGAGACCTTGGTGGAGAGGGCGTTCACGACGGAGACGCCGACACCGTGCAGACCGCCGGAGACCGCGTAGCCGCCGCCGCCGAACTTGCCGCCCGCGTGCAGGACGGTCAGCACGACCTCCAGGGCGGGCTTGCCCTCGGACTCGACGATGCCGACCGGGATACCGCGCCCGTTGTCGACGACGCGCACACCGCCGTCGGGGAGGATCGTCACGTCGATGGTGTCCGCGTGACCGGCCAGGGCTTCGTCGACCGAGTTGTCCACGACCTCCTGCACCATGTGGTGCAGGCCGCGCTCTCCGGTCGAGCCGATGTACATGCCGGGGCGCTTGCGCACCGCGTCCAGACCCTCGAGTACCTGGATGTTGCTGGCGGTGTACTGGTTGTTCTCGTTGGGGTTGCCGGAATCGGCCACGAAGCGCCCTTTCTGGCACAGCACAGGCCGTTCTCCGGGCATACGGGAGCGGCTGCGTCGTTCGACATGTTCCGCAGGGTGGCGGGATTGTCTCCCAGTCTACCGGTACCACTGACACTCATGGGGGTTTGCCGGTACCTGAATGCTCATGTGCCGCCCTCGACGGGCGCGAGACGACTCCCCATATCCGGGGAGGGGCCTCAGAGGCCCCTGACGGCCACCTAGCGCTTCGGGTCGTAGCGCGTTGTGGGCATCGGAGGGGGCCGCGGCGAAGACTTCCGGGCTTCGGCTGTCATGGGCATGCGGTTCGGCGGCGCGACGGGGGTCCCTCGGACGAAGTCGGGGGGAGGGGGAGGAGGGCGGACGGCACCATCGCGCACGGCGCTGCTCTGTCCGGACGCGCCATCCCACGGGAGGGGACGCGCACTCCCGCGACGGCCCGCGAGGCCCGCGGCGCCCTGCCCGCCCTACCCGTACGTGTCGCCGGGCCCCGTGGATCCGGGCGCCCGCAGCGGCCCGTACCCCCGGCGCGGTGCCCCGGGCCCCAGCACCTTGATCATCCGTACGGTCCCGTGCCCCAGGTCCTCGTTGAGCCGCGCCACGAGCCGCGGCGCGAGGAGGCGCAGCTGCGTCGCCCAGGCCGTGGAGTCGCACTGCACGGTGAGCACCCGCACCTCGGGGTCCTCGTCGTACTTCAGCGGCACGCAGTGCTTGGCCAGGTCCTCGCCGACGATCTGCGGCCAGCGGCCCATGACCCCGCCGACCGCCGCCGGCGTCTCCCAGCCGCGCTCGGTGATCAGCCGGTTGATCGCGGCGCCGAGCGCCATGGGGTCGCGCCCGTCCGCGCGGGCGCCGGAGCGCAGCCCGCCGCCGCGCCGCGCCTGCTTCTTCTGCTGGGCCGCCGCGCCCCGTGCCTTCGCCTGCTCCTTGGCGGCGCGCAGCGCGACCCGTGCGAGGTCGACGCCCGACGGCTCGGGTGCCGCCGACTTGTCCACAGGCTGGGGAGAGGATTCGCCGCTCGTGCCACTCGTACCGTTCATGCCGGTCACACCCGTTCCACGGTCCCGCCGGAGACCGCGTACCGCGTCCCCGCCAGCACGCCCGGCACGTCGTCGTCGACGGCGGCCGTCACCAGGACCTGCTCGCCGGGGGCCACCAGCTCCGCCAGGCGTTCGCGCCGGCGGGCGTCCAGCTCGGCGAAGACGTCGTCGAGGACGAGGACGGGCTCGTTGCCCTCCGCGCGCAGCAGGTCGTACGAGGCGAGCCGCAGCGCCAGGGCGTACGACCAGGACTCGCCGTGGCTCGCGTACCCCTTGGCCGGCAGGTCGCCGAGCCGGAGGAGGAGTTCGTCGCGGTGCGGTCCGACCAGGGTGACGCCCCGCTCGATCTCCTGCTTGCGCACCTCGGCGAGCGCGGCGATCAGCTGCTCGTACAGCTCCTCGCGGGTGTGCCCGGCGCCCGGCGCCGAGGGCCGGTACTCCAGCTGTACGGGTCCGCCGCCGGGTGCCAGCTGCTCGTACGCCTTGTCGGCGAGCGGCTGCAGCATCCCGATGAGGTCGAGCCGCTGGGCGAGGAGTTCGGCGCCCGCGCGGGCGAGGTGCTGGTCCCAGACGTCGAGCGTGGACAGGTCCATGGAGCGTCCGCCGTGCCGGCGGGCCATCGCGGTGGACTTCAGGAGCGTGTTGCGCTGCTTGAGCACCCGCTCGTAGTCCGAGCGCACGCCCGCCATGCGCGGCGCGCGCGCCGTGATCAGCTCGTCGAGGAAGCGCCGGCGCTCGCCGGGGTCGCCCTTGATCAGCGCCAGGTCCTCCGGCGCGAACAGCACCGTCCGGACGATCCCCAGGACGTCACGGGGCCTGACCTGCGAGGACCTGTTGATACGGGCGCGGTTCGCGCGGCCCGGGTTGAGTTCGAGCTCGACCAGCTGGGAGCGCTCGCCCTGGGTGACGGCGGCCCGGACGACCGCCCGCTCCGCGCCCATCCGCACGAGCGGGGCGTCGGAGGCGACGCGGTGGCTGCCGAGGGTGGCGAGATAACCGACCGCCTCGACGAGGTTGGTCTTGCCCTGCCCGTTCGCCCCCACGAACGCGGTGACGCCCGGGTCGAGCGGAACCTCGACCCGGGCGTACGAGCGGAAGTCGGCCAGCGACAGATGCGTGACGTGCATGGTGGGCGCCGACCTTCTTCCCCGGCGGCTGTGCACCGCGGGGTACACAGCCTGTGGATTACTTCTTCGTCTCGACCGCGTGGCCACCGAACTGGTTGCGCAGCGCGGCGATCATCTTCATCTGCGGGGAGTCGTCCTGACGCGAGGCGAACCGCGCGAACAGCGACGCGGTGATCGCCGGCAGCGGTACGGCGTTGTCGATGGCGGCCTCGACGGTCCACCGGCCCTCGCCGGAGTCCGACGCGTAGCCGCGCAGCTTGTCCAGGTGCTCGTCCTCGTCGAGGGCGTTGACCGCGAGGTCCAGCAGCCAGGAACGGATGACCGTGCCCTCCTGCCAGGAGCGGAAGACCTCGCGCACGTCGGTGACGGAGTCGACCTTCTCCAGGAGCTCCCAGCCCTCGGCGTAGGCCTGCATCATCGCGTACTCGATGCCGTTGTGGACCATCTTCGCGAAGTGGCCGGCGCCGACCTTGCCGGCGTGGACCGAGCCGAACTCGCCCTCGGGCTTGAGCGCGTCGAAGACCGGCTGGACGCGGGCCACGTGCTCGGCGTCGCCGCCGTACATCAGCGCGTAGCCGTTCTCCAGGCCCCAGACGCCGCCGGAGACACCGCAGTCGACGAAGCCGATGCCCTTGGCCGCCAGCTCCTCGGCGTGCTTCTCGTCGTCGGTCCAGCGGGAGTTGCCGCCGTCCACGACGATGTCGCCCGGGGAGAGCAGGTCGGCGAGCTCGTCGATGGTGGACTGGGTCGCGGCACCGGCCGGGACCATCACCCACACGACACGCGGACCCTTGAGCTTGCCCACGAGCTCTTCGAGGCTGTGGACATCGGCGAGGTCCGGGTTGCGGTCGTATCCGATGACGGTGTGGCCTGCGCGGCGGATGCGCTCGCGCATGTTGCCGCCCATCTTGCCGAGACCGACGAGACCGAGCTCCATCAGATGATTCCTTAAGCGTCGTGTGCGGTTCGTACCCGCGTCCGAGCCTACGCCCGGACGCGGGTGCACACCTGTGGGGTCAGCCGCTCAGGCGTACCGGCATGATCAGGTACTTGTACGCCTCGTCGGCCTCCGCGTCGAGCGCCGGCTTGCCGCTCAGGAGGGCCGGCTTCGTGGAGGTCGTGAAGGACAGCTGGGCGACCGGGGAGTCGATCGCGCTCAGGCCGTCCAGCAGGAAGGTCGGGTTGAAGGCGATCGAGATGTCGTCGCCGTCCAGCTGCGCGTCGACGCGCTCCACAGCCTGTGCGTCGTCGCTGGAGCCGGCCTCCAGGATGAGCACGCCCTGCTCGAAGCTGAGCCGGACCGGGGTGTTGCGCTCGGCCACCAGGGCCACGCGCTTGACGGCCTCGACGAAGGGCGCGGTCTCGATCACGGCGATCGAGTTGAACTCGGTGGGGAAGAGCGTCCGGTACTTCGGCAGGTCGCCCTCGAGCAGTCGGGTGGTGGTGCGGCGGCCCGCGCCCTCGAAGCCGATGAGGCCCTCGCCCTTGCCGGAGCCGGAGAGCGCCAGGGTGACCGTGTCGCCGCTCGTGAGGGCCTTCGCGGTGTCCAGCAGGGTCTTGGCGGGCACCAGGGCGACCGCGGAGGCGTCCGGGGACTCCGGCTTCCACAGGAACTCGCGGACGGCGAAGCGGTAGCGGTCGGTGGAGGCCAGGGTGACGGTGTCGCCCTCGATCTCGATGCGCACACCGGTGAGCACGGGCAGCGTGTCGTCACGGCCGGCGGCGATGGCCACCTGGGCGGCGGCGGAGGCGAAGACCTCACCGGGGACGGTGCCGGTCGCGGTGGGCATCTCCGGCAGCGCCGGGTACTCCTCCACGGGAAGGGTGTGGAGGGTGAAGCGGGAGGAGCCGCAGACCACGGTCGCCCGTACACCGTCTGTGGAGATCTCCACCGGACGGTTGGGGAGGGCGCGGCAGATGTCGGCGAGCAGACGGCCGGAGACCAGGACGGTGCCGTCCTCCTCGACCTCGGCCTCGACGGAGACCCGGGCCGAGACCTCGTAGTCGAAGCTGGAGAAGCTCAGCGCGCCGTCCTCGGCCTTCAGCAGAAGGCCCGCGAGCACCGGAGCCGGCGGACGGGCCGGGAGGCTGCGGGCCACCCAGGCCACCGCCTCGGCAAGTACGTCGCGCTCCACCCGGATCTTCACCGGAACCGCCTCCTGCTTGTTGCTGGCTCTTCGTCGACTGCGGGAACCAGTCTGACGTACGCCACCGACACTCGGTGCGGCTCGGGGTCAAGTCGCGACAAGGGCGCGTCGAGGCTCCCGGCTCGAGTTGTGCACAGCCCCCGCTTCGAAGCGGATTCCTAGCTAACTCTCTGTGGGAGTAGTAGTAGGGGCTGTGGAAACCGTGGATAACGCTGTTTTCGCAGGTCAGCACCTGTTTTTTGTCCACCGACCCTGTGGGTGGAGCCCGTGGAAAACCGGGCCGTTCTGTGGACACGCGAAAGTTCTGCACACCCGATTCACAGGGCAGGGGTAGTTCTCCCCAGTGCTGTCCCCAGCTTTCCCCAGGTTCCCCACAGCCCAAACGTCTCCCTTGGTGTGACCGCTTTCACTCGGTGCGGTGAGAGGGGGTGTTTCGTTGCCGAACAGTGGACAGCGGTGTGGAGAAGCTGTGGGCAACCGCCCGGACCCTGTGGGCGGCCGGTGGACAACCGAGCCGGGCCCCTGTGGACAGTTTTTTTATCCACAGGCTGTGGAGATCGTTTGCTCACAATTCCACAGGCCCTTGACCAGGGGTGATGGCTGGTCAGTCCGTCACCCTGTGGATGCAATCCGGATAACTTCGCAGTCCCCACCCTGTGGACGGAAGATCATCCCTCAATCTGTGGAGAACTCGCCACCGGAACGGAGTAATCGAACAGCGAGCGCTCGTACACAGGTGTGCACGTGACCCGATCACCGTCGCGGAGGGCCTTCCGAGGGCCCTCGGAAGGGACACAGACGGCCTTCGGAGGCCCCTCGGAAGGCCCTCCGCGCCCCTGCCGGCCCGTCTCAGGAACGCTCCTGGAGCACTCCCCGGCAGCTCCCCGGCAGCTCCCCAGCCGCTCCCGGGAACGCCGAAGGGCGCCCGGGGAGGTGCTCCCTGGGCGCCCTTCGGAGGGGTTCGCGGCGGCTTCTCAGCCGTTCTTGATGCGGTTGGTCAGCTCGGTGACCTGGTTGTAGATCGAGCGCCGCTCGGCCATCAGCGCGCGGATCTTGCGGTCGGCGTGCATGACCGTGGTGTGGTCACGGCCGCCGAACTGCGCGCCGATCTTCGGCAGCGACAGGTCCGTGAGCTCCCGGCACAGGTACATGGCGATCTGCCGGGCCGTGACCAGCACCCGGCTGCGCGAGGAGCCGCACAGGTCCTCCACCGTCAGACCGAAGTAGTCCGCCGTCGCCGCCATGATCGCGCCCGCGGTGATCTCCGGCGCCGAGTCCTCGCCGCCGGGGATCAGGTCCTTGAGGACGATCTCGGTCAGCCCGAGGTCCACCGGCTGCCGGTTGAGGCTCGCGAAGGCCGTCACCCGGATCAGCGCGCCCTCCAGCTCACGGATGTTCCGCGAGATCCGGGAGGCGATGAACTCCAGCACCTCCGGCGGGGCGTTCAGCTGCTCCTGGACCGCCTTCTTGCGCAGGATCGCGATCCGGGTCTCCAGCTCCGGCGGCTGCACATCGGTGGTCAGACCCCACTCGAAGCGGTTGCGGAGCCGGTCCTCCAGAGTGACCAGCTGCTTGGGCGGCCGGTCCGAGGAGAGCACGATCTGCTTGTTGGCGTTGTGGAGCGTGTTAAACGTGTGGAAGAACTCCTCCTGCGTCGACTCCTTGCTCGCGAGGAACTGGATGTCGTCGACCAGCAGGATGTCCACGTCGCGGTAGCGCCTGCGGAACGCGTCGCCCTTGCCGTCGCGGATCGAGTTGATGAACTCGTTGGTGAACTCCTCCGAGCTCACGTACCGCACCCGCGTGCCCGGGTAGAGGCTGCGGGCGTAGTGCCCGATCGCGTGCAGCAGATGGGTCTTGCCGAGCCCCGACTCGCCGTAGATGAAGAGGGGGTTGTACGCCTTCGCCGGCGCCTCGGCCACCGCGACCGCGGCCGCGTGCGCGAAGCGGTTCGAGGAACCGATGACGAAGGTGTCGAAGAGGTACTTCGGGTTCAGCCGCGCGTGCTGCTCGCCGGGCGCGCCCGGACCGCCGCCCTGCCCGGACGAGGAGCCGCCCATGCCGGGACCGCCGCCGGTCGGACCGGTGCCCATCGGCCCGGGGACGGGACCGCCGGGACGCTGACCGCCGCCCGGTCGCGGGGGATCGGGCAGCTCGCCGCGGTCCTGCCGCTGCGGCTGCTCGTACGCCGGGGGCCGCTCGTCGTACCGCGGCTGCGGCTGCTGGGGGCGGGCCGTCGCGTAGGGGTCGCGCTCCTGGAAGCCGCCGAGCCGCTGCTGCTGCCAGGAGTGGTCCTCCTGGGCGCGCGGCCAGGACCCGGGCTCGGGGCGCTGCTGCTGGTACTCGGGGTAGGCGGGCCGGGCGGTCGGCAGACCGTCGTCCGGCAGCGGGCGCCCGTACTCGTCGTACTTCTCATACTTGTCGTACTTCCCGTACGGCTCCGCCGGCGGGCGCTCGTCGTAGCGCTGCGGCGGCTGGGGCTGCGGCGCGTGCCGTACGGGCGGCGCGGGCGGGGTCGGCTCGCCGACCGAGTCGTCGACGGTGATCGCGATCCGGATCGGGCGCCCGCAGGCGTGGCTCAGGGCCTCGCTGATGAGCGGGGCGAGCCGGCCTTCGAGGACCTGCTTGCCGTACTCGTTGGGGACCGCGAGCAGGGCGGTGTCGGCCACCAGGGCGAGCGGCTGGCACCGCTCGATCCACTGCTTGTCCTTGGACTCGATGCCCTGCTGGCCTTCGCCGAGAAGCTGTTCCAGCACGCGCGGCCACACTGCGGCAAGATCGGCAGGTACGTCAGCCACGGTGCACGCTTCCTCGAAGGTCCCACGAATGTGTGGTTCTCGGGACGGTAGGTCGAAGTCCTGAAGGACAGGTAAGGACAGAACGGAAAAGACTGCGGAGTCCAGCCACGGTAGTCGGGGCGGCTGAGGTGGTTCAAGTTGTTGTCCACAGCCTGTGCACAATGGACCCCGGTGACCGGCCGGTTTGACCGGATGGCGTAGCCGCGCGTACCGTAACCAGGTCGAGTTGTCGATGGCTGCTGCCGCCTGCCTCCGATGGGCGAAGATCACTTTACGTGGTCGCGAAGCGGTGCACTCGGGCGTATTACGAGCTTCTCGTGGGCGCACGGTGACAGCCAGGCGATGTCCCGCCACCAACGAATCATTTCTGGAGCCCCCGAGTGAGCAAGCGCACCTTCCAGCCGAACAACCGTCGTCGCGCGAAGACCCACGGCTTCCGCCTGCGCATGCGCACCCGTGCCGGCCGCGCCATCCTGGCGAACCGCCGTGCCAAGGGTCGCGCTGAGCTGTCCGCCTGATCTGTCTAAACAGGTCATGACGTGCTGCCTACCGAGAATCGGCTGAGGCGGCGCGAGGACTTCGCGACCGCGGTACGCCGAGGGCGCCGGGCTGGACGCCCGTGCCTCGTCGTCCATCTACACAGCGGTGCAACGGACCCGCACGCGCCTGGGGAGAGCGCTCCCCCGACGCGTGCGGGTTTCGTCGTGAGCAAAGCCGTTGGTGGAGCGGTCGTCCGCAATCAGGTGAAGCGTCGATTGCGCCATCTCGTGCGCGATCGGCTCACCGAGCTGCCCCCCGGTAGCCTGGTGGTGGTACGGGCGTTGCCCGGAGCCGGCGACGCCGATCATGCACAGCTGGCCCGAGACCTGGACGCCGCCCTTCAGCGGCTGCTGGGAGGGGGCACGCGATGAAGTACCCGCTGCTGGCCCTCATCAAGCTGTACCAGTGGACGATCAGCCCGCTCCTGGGCCCCGTCTGCCGGTACTACCCGTCGTGTTCCCGCTACGGATTCACGGCCATCGACCGGCATGGCGCGATCAAGGGCACAGCCCTGACCGCTTGGCGCATCCTGCGGTGCAACCCGTGGTCGCCCGGCGGCGTGGACCATGTTCCCCTGCGCAAGCGACCGCGCTGGCACGAGATGCTGCGCGCCGCCCTGCGGGGAGACAAGGGCGGGTTCTCCGCCGAGACGAGCCCGGCCGGAGAGACCTCGCCCAATGCTCAAGGAGCCTGATTAGTGGACACGATTGCCAGTCTGTTCAGCTTCATCACCACACCTGTCTCATGGGTGATCGTCCAGTTCCACAAGATGTACGGGGCGATCTTCGGCCCTGACACGGGCTGGGCCTGGGGTCTGTCCATCGTGTCCCTCGTGGTGCTGATCCGTATCTGCCTGATCCCGCTCTTCGTGAAGCAGATCAAGTCGACGCGGAACATGCAGGCGCTCCAGCCGAAGATGAAGGCGATCCAGGAGCGCTACAAGAGCGACAAGCAGCGTCAGTCCGAAGAGATGATGAAGCTGTACAAGGAGACGGGTACCAACCCGCTCTCCTCGTGCCTTCCCATCCTGGCCCAGTCGCCGTTCTTCTTCGCGCTGTACCACGTGCTCTCCGCGATCGCCTCGGGCAAGACGATCGGTGTCATCGACCAGCCGCTGCTCGAGAGCGCCCGGCAGGCCCACATCTTCGGCGCTCCGCTGGCCGCCAAGTTCACGGACAGCGCCGAGAAGGTCGCCGCCCTCAACGCCTCGCTGACCGATGTCCGCATCGTCACCGCGGTCATGATCATCATGATGTCGGCCTCGCAGTTCTTCACCCAGCGCCAGCTGATGATGAAGAACGTCGACCTCTCGGTGAAGACCCCGTACATGCAGCAGCAGAAGATGCTCATGTACATCTTCCCGCTGATCTTCGCCGTCATGGGCATCAACTTCCCCGTCGGTGTCCTCGTCTACTGGCTGACCACCAACGTGTGGACCATGGGCCAGCAGATGTACGTGATCAACCAGAACCCGACGCCGGGCAGCAAGGCCCAGGACGCCTACCTGCAGCGCCTGCTCAAGGGTGTCACCCACCACGGTGAGGTCCGCGGCCGTCGCCGCAAGAACATCGTCAAGGCGATCGTCGCCAAGGGCAGCGACCGCAACGAGAACGAGCGCCGCTTCTTCGCGGGCCTGGCCAAGGCCGGCTTCGCCGCCCAGGCCGACGGCACCGTGATCAAGGGCGACACCACGGCCGTCGAGGCGGAGGGCGGCGCCGCCACCCGGCGCCAGCAGCCCAAGCGCCAGACCAAGGCCCAGCGCCAGTCCGGCGGCGCCCAGCAGACCCCGGCGAAGGAGGCCGAGGACTCGGCTGCCGAGGCCGAGGAAGCCGCTGCCGACGACGCCGCCGAAGAGAAGGCGGCTCCCTCGCTGGAGAAGAAGCCGCAGTCCGAGGCGAAGGGCAGCAAGGCCGGAACCCAGGACGCGGGCGACAAGCCCACGCGGCAGCGGGCCAACTCCGGTGGCTCCCGCCAGCGCAAGGGCCAGCAGCGGCCCAAGCACCCCTCCTCCAAGAAGTAAGCCTCCACGAAGCAAGAAGGAGTCCATCCGTGACGGAAGGCACCACCTCCGCCGCCGAGGGTGGCGACACCCTGACCCGCCTGGAGCAGGAGGGTGAGATCGCGGCCGACTACCTCGAGGGCCTGCTCGACATCGCCGACCTCGACGGTGATATCGACATGGACGTCGAGGCGGACCGGGCCTCGGTCTCGATCCTCTCCGACTCGAACAGCCGTGACCTGCAGAAGCTGGTCGGCCGTGACGGCGAGGTGCTGGAGGCCCTTCAGGAGCTCACCCGGCTGGCCGTGCACCGGGAGACCGGTGACCGCAGTCGTCTGATGCTCGACATCGCCGGCTTCCGTGCCCAGAAGCGCTCCGAGCTGGCGCAGATCGGCGCCAAGGCCGCGGACGAGGTCAAGTCCAGCGGCGAGCCGGTCAAGCTGGACCCGATGACCCCGTTCGAGCGCAAGGTCGTGCACGACGCGGTCGCCGCCGCCGGTCTGCGCAGCGAGTCCGAGGGCGAGGAGCCGCAGCGCTTCGTCGTCGTGCTCCCTGCCTGATCCCTCTCGTAGTGTCGGCCCCGTCTGTTCGCAGGCGGGGCCGAATTTTGTCAGCCTGATAGTCAGCCACAGTGCGCTCGCACGTCATGCGTGCGGTACGGAAGGACGGTTCCCCGTGACGGAGGCAGCGGAGCTTCCCCAGGCGCCCGAGCAGGCGCGGACGGTCTTCGGTGAGTACTTCCCAGAGGCCGTGCGCTACGCGGAGCTCCTCGCGGACGCGGGGGTCAAGCGTGGCCTGATCGGCCCCCGTGAGGTTCCCCGCTTGTGGGAGCGCCACATCTTGAACTGCGCCGTGCTCTCCGAGGTCGTCCCCGAGGGCGTCACGGTGTGCGACGTCGGCTCGGGCGCCGGCCTGCCCGGCATCCCGCTGGCGCTGGTGCGCCGGGACCTGAAGATCACGCTCCTTGAGCCGCTGCTGCGCCGGACGAACTTCCTCCAGGAGGTCGTCGAGCTGCTCGGCCTCGACCACGTGACGGTGGTCCGTGGCCGCGCCGAGGAGATGCTCGGCAAGCTGCCGCCCGTGCACGTCGTCACCGCCCGCGCCGTCGCACCGCTCGACCGGCTGGCCGGCTGGGGCGTTCCGCTACTGCGTCCCTACGGGGAGATGCTCGCGCTCAAGGGAGACACGGCGGAGGAGGAGATCAACGGCGCCCGTGCCGCGCTGTCCAAGCTGGGCGTGGTGGCCACCTCGGTCGAGCACGTGGGTGAGGGGATCGTCGACCCGCTGTCCACGGTCGTCCGGGTCGAGGTCGGCGAGAGCCCGGGCGGTGTCAGGTTCGCCGCCAAGCGAGCCAAGGCGGCCAGGACCAGCCGACCCCGCCGCGGCGGTCGCTGACCCCTCCCTACTGATCCGTACAAGCTGCGATACGTACAGATTTCGGAGTGTCGAGCGGTCCCGGCCCTGCGGCGCGTGCATCGTGTTTCACGTGAAACGTCGCTCACTGCTGCAGGGGATCATCAGCCGCGGCCGCGCGGCTGCCACGCCCTGGGACCGCACACCTCCGGCGAAACCCCCCGTGAGGGTCAAGGGGTTGTCCACAGAGGTGGATTCCTCCACAGAACCACGGGCCTCGCTGGTTCACGACCCCGAAAGCATGGCAGGCTCTGTGCATCGCGAGCCTGAAGCCGAGGAGAGTGAATCCTTGCGGTCCGACGCCAACATCGCGGGACCGATGACCGATCCGGTCCCCGGTCCCCGAACCGAATCGGCGGGGGAGGATGTTTCACGTGAAACACCGCCCCCGATGGACGACACCCCTATCGGTCGTGCAGCCCAGCTGGCCGTAGAAGCCCTGGGTCGTGCGGGTGAGGGGCTTCCCCGGCCTGCCCAGACCCGCGTGATGGTGGTCGCCAACCAGAAGGGCGGAGTGGGCAAGACGACCACGACGGTCAACCTTGCCGCCTCCCTGGCCCTGCACGGTGCCCGTGTCCTGGTCATCGACCTCGACCCGCAGGGCAACGCCTCCACGGCGCTCGGCATCGATCACCACGCCGAGGTCCCGTCGATCTACGACGTCCTCGTGGAGAGCAGGCCGCTCTCCGAGGTCGTCCAGCCGGTCCAGGACGTCGAGGGCCTCTTCTGCGCCCCCGCCACCATCGATCTCGCCGGTGCCGAGATCGAGCTGGTGTCGCTGGTGGCACGAGAGAGCCGCCTCCAGCGCGCGATCCAGGCGTACGAGCAGCCGCTCGACTACATCCTGATCGACTGCCCGCCGTCGCTGGGCCTGCTCACCGTCAACGCCATGGTGGCGGGGGCCGAGGTGCTGATCCCCATCCAGTGCGAGTACTACGCACTGGAGGGCCTGGGCCAGCTCCTGCGGAACGTCGAGCTGGTGCGCGGGCACCTCAACCCCACGCTCCACGTCTCGACGATCCTGCTCACCATGTACGACGGCCGGACGAGGCTCGCCTCGCAGGTGGCCGACGAGGTGCGCACCCACTTCGGCAAGGAGGTGCTGCGCACCAGCATCCCGAGATCCGTGCGTATCTCGGAGGCGCCGAGCTACGGGCAGACCGTCCTCACCTACGACCCGGGCTCCAGCGGTGCCCTGTCGTACCTGGAGGCGGCCCGTGAGATCGCCCTGCGCGGTGCCGAGATCCGGTACGACGCCACGCACGCCCACACCGGTCAGCCGGGCATGGGCCATCAGAACAGCCAGCGAATGTCGGAGGGGATCCAGTGAGCGAGCGACGTAGGGGGCTGGGACGTGGGCTCGGTGCCCTGATCCCCGCGGCTCCCCAGGAGCGACAGGTACAGGCCGTGGCCGTGGGCGGCCAGGCGAACGCGTCCTCCGGTGCCGTTCCGGCGCTCGGTTCGGAACGGGGAGTGGCGGCGGCGAAGCTGGCGACCCTTCCGGCGAGCCCGCAGTCGCCCGACTCGGTGGTGCCGGCGCCGGTGCCCGCGGCCGAGCCCGAGGTTCTGCCGGAGTCCCCCGCCGGGGCGCACTTCGCGGAGCTTCCTCTGGACTTCATCACGCCCAACCCGCGCCAGCCCCGTGAGGTGTTCGACGAGGACGCCCTGGCCGAGCTGGTCACCTCCATCAAGGAGGTGGGTCTGCTCCAGCCCGTCGTGGTGCGTCAGCTGGGTGCCGAGCGCTACGAGCTCATCATGGGTGAGCGTCGCTGGCGAGCCTGCCGCGAGGCCGGTCTGGAGCGCATCCCCGCGATCGTGCGGGCCACCGAGGACGAGAAGCTGCTGCTCGACGCCCTCCTGGAGAACCTGCACCGGGCGCAGCTGAACCCGCTGGAAGAGGCCGCCGCCTACGACCAGCTCCTCAAGGACTTCCACTGCACGCACGACCAGCTGGCCGACCGGATCGGGCGTTCGCGTCCCCAGGTCTCCAACACGCTGCGTCTGCTGCGGCTCTCCCCGCCGGTGCAGCGCCGGGTCGCCGCCGGAGTCCTCTCCGCCGGCCACGCCCGTGCCCTGCTCTCCGTGGACGACCCCGAGACGCAGGACAAGCTGGCGTACCGGATCGTGGCCGAGGGGCTGTCGGTGCGGGCGGTCGAGGAGATCGTCACGCTGATGGGCTCGGAGCCCTCCTCCCCGGTCAAGCCGAAGGGGCCGCGGGCGGGTGCCCGCGTCTCCCCGGCCCTGAACCAGCTGGCGACCCGCCTCTCGGACCGCTTCGAGACCCGGGTGAAGGTCGACCTGGGCCAGAAGAAGGGCAAGATCGTCGTCGAGTTCGCCTCGATGGAGGATCTGGACCGGATCCTGTCGACGCTCGCCCCCGGCGAGGGACGTGTCCTGGACCAGGGGAACACCGCGCAGGACGAGCAGGACGGGCAGGACTCCGAGGGCTGATCCCCCTCTTCTTCTCGCAGGGCGGGGCGCGTTCCGGCTTTCACCGGAACGCGCCCCGCCCTTTGCCTGAGTGCGGTATCGCCCCCCTCACGCCCTCGTTACGATGCGAAGAGGCGTATTCGTCCGGCATTGGCCGAGGGAAACGAGGAGCAGCCGTGGGGCGTCGGCTCGTACCGCTCACCTTGGACAATCTTCCGGACCTCCCGAAGCGGTGCCGCTCCTGCGTCTTCTGGGAGCTCGATCCGGTGAGCGGAGAAGCGGCCGTGAAGGCCGGCCGGCCGGAGCTGGAGAAGGAGGCGTGGATCTCCGCCGTGCTCCTCGAATGGGGATCCTGCGGCCGGGTCGTCTACGTCGACGAGGTGCCCGTCGGCTATGTGCTGTACGCGCCTCCGGCCTATGTGCCGCGGGCCATCGCCTTCCCCACGAGCCCGGTCTCGGCGGACGCCGCCCAGCTGATGACGGCCTGGATCATGCCGGCGTACCAGGGGCAGGGGCTCGGGCGGATGATGGTGCAGACCGTGGCCAAGGATCTTCTGCGGCGGGGCTTCAAGGCGATCGAGGCGTTCGGCGACGCCCGCTGGAAGGAGCCGGCCTGTGTCCTTCCGGCCGAGCACCTGCTGGCCGTGGGGTTCAAGACCGTGCGGCCGCACCATGCGTTCCCGCGGCTGAGGCTGGAGCTGAGGACGACGCTCTCCTGGAAGGAAGACGTGGAGCTGGCCCTGGACCGGCTCCTGGGAGCCGTACAGAAGGAGCCGGCGCTGCGGCCCTTGTGACTCCAGCTGGACCTGCTCGTGAAAACGACGGTGGCCCGCCCCCTCGGAAGGGGGCGGGCCACCGCATGTTTCACGTGAAACAGTGCGCCGAGCGTCAGCCTTACTGGCCGATGAAGGTGTCGAGGTCGCGCTCGATCGCGGCCTTCGGCTTGGCGCCGACGATCGTCTTCACGACCTCGCCGCCCTGGTAGACGTTCAGGGTCGGGATGGACATGACGCCGTACTTGGCGGCCGTGGCCGGGTTCTCGTCGATGTTGAGCTTCACGACCTCGATCTTCTCGCCGTGCTCGGTGGCGATGGCCTCCAGCGACGGGGCGATCTGACGGCACGGCCCGCACCACGCGGCCCAGAAGTCCACCAGGACGGGCTTGTCGCTCTTGAGGACGACCTCGTCGAAGTCAGCGTCGGTCACGTTCTTCAGGGCGCCGGCCACGGCGACCTCCTTTATTGGCGGGGTGTGGGGTGATGAGGCGTAGGGGTCAGACCGCGGGGGTCTCGGCCAGCTTCTCGCTGTCGGCGAGGGCGGCCAGGAAGCGCTCGGCGTCGAGCGCGGCCGAGCAGCCAGTGCCGGCGGCGGTGATCGCCTGGCGGTAGGTGTGGTCGACGACGTCGCCCGCACCGAAGACACCCGTGACGTTGGTGCGGGTGGACGGGGCGTCGACCTTCAGGTAGCCCTCCTCGTCCAGCTCCAGCTGGCCCTTGAAGAGCTCCGTGCGCGGGTCGTGGCCCACGGCGATGAAGAGGCCCGTCACCGGGAGCTCGCTCGTCTCGCCGGTCTTGGTGTTGCGCAGGGTCAGACCGCTGAGCTTCTGCTCGCCGTGGATCTCGGCGACCTCGTTGTCCCAGGCGAACTTGATCTTCGGGTCGGCGAAGGCGCGCTCCTGCATCGCCTTCGAGGCGCGCAGGGAGTCACGGCGGTGCACGATGGTGACCGACTTGGCGAAGCGCGAGAGGAAGGTGGCCTCCTCGATCGCGGTGTCGCCGCCGCCGATGACGGCGATGTCGTGGTCCTTGAAGAAGAAGCCGTCGCAGGTGGCGCACCAGGAGACACCGCGGCCGGAGAGCGCGTCCTCGTTCGGCAGGCCCAGCTTGCGGTGCTGGGAGCCGGTGGTGACGATGACGGCCTTCGCGCGGTGCACGGTGCCGGCGGTGTCGGTGACGGTCTTGATGTCGCCGGTGAGGTCCACGGAGACGACATCGTCCGGAACGAGCTCGGCGCCGAAGCGCTCCGCCTGGGCACGCATGTTGTCCATCAGGTCCGGGCCCATGATGCCGTCACGGAAACCCGGGAAGTTCTCCACGTCGGTCGTGTTCATCAGGGCGCCACCGGCGGTGACCGCACCTTCGAAGACGAGCGGGTTCAGCGACGCGCGGGCCGTATAGAGCGCAGCGGTGTAACCCGCGGGCCCGGAGCCGATGATGATCACGTTACGGACGTCGCTCACGGGTTTCTTCCTCGTCTCTGCGGACTGCCTACTGCCTACGGGGGGCGATCGTGTCGGTCACTCTCACCCCACCCAACCGATCCTACGGGGCAAGCATTCCCGGGACCGCCGCCTGGCACGGCGCAGAGTTCACGAGCGCGGTACGGATTCCTTCAGCAGTACCTCGGCCGATGTGTTCCCGCTCCCCGTGGCACAGGAGGCGTCGACCACAAAGATCTGCACCCGGGTGCTGTCGGCGGTGTCGGGGAGGACGAGGAGGTAGGCGTCCCGGCCCTGGTAGTCGCCCTGCCGAAAGCCGAGGACCGGGTCCGAGCGGTGGGTGCCGGCCTGGACGCAGGCGGGCAGGGGGGCGGCGAGCTGGCGCTTCTGTCCGTCGCCGCCGTTCTGGGTGGTGAGCGACTCCGGGCTGTCCTGGGGGGCCTTGAAGGTGCTGTCCTGCTGGAGGAGGGCCTGGGCGGCGGCCTCGACCGGAAGACCGTCGAAGCGGGCGGTACCGGCAGCGCTGGCTGCGGTGTCGGAGGTGCTCTGCGCGCCCGAGCCGCCTCCGTTCAGCACGCCCGACTGGAGGAAGAACAGGCTCAGCCCCAGGGCCGCGGCACCGAGGGCCGCGCCCAGGACGGCGCCCCTGCGACGCCGGCGCCCACGGGGCCGTCCGGGGCCGGTGGAGGCGGAGGAGTGCCCGACCGGTCGGTCCGGGGCCGGGGTCGGGGTGGGCTCGGCCGGACGACCGCGCGATGTTTCACGTGAAACATGTGCGGTCGTGTCCGGCGCCGTGGAGTCCAGGAGGGCTTCGGCCGCCAGGGCGGCGTCGATCCGTCCGGCGATCTCGGCGGGCATCCGGGGCGGCCCGGGAAGGGTGCCCAGCAGACCCCGGATCTCCTCCAGGGAGGTCCGCACATCGGCGCAGAGGGAACACACGTCGAGATGGCGGCGTACGACCGCGCCACGGGAAGGCGACAGGATGCCTTCGGCGAGGTCGGAGATCTCCGAGACGTCGGGGTGCTGAGTCGTGTCGGCCGTGGAAGTCACGCGCGCCCACCTCCGCCCTTCACAGCAGCTGGATTGCTCGGTCCGGTCTCCGTCGGACCCGGCACCGGTGGGACGGATGTCCCCGGCGTCCGGTTCCTTCCCCGGTCGGGGCTCTCGTTACCCACCGTGTCGCCGCGCAGATGAGTGAGCATCGGAAGGAGTCTGGCCCGCCCGCGCGCACAGCGGCTCTTCACGGTGCCGGTGGGGACGTCGAGGACCCGAGCGGCCTCGGCCACCGGGTATCCCTGCATGTCGACCAGGACGAGGGCGGCACGCTGCTCCGCGGGGAGCGTGGCGAGGGCGGCCAGGAGCTGGCGGTGCAGATCCTGGCGCTCGGCCGGGGCTTCGGCGGACTCGTGCGGTTCGAGGAGCTGCTCGAACCGTTCGGTGTCGTCCACCGGGGAGGTACGGCGGGAGGCCGCCTTGCGTACCCGGTCGAGGCAGGCGTTCACGGTGATGCGGTGGAGCCAGGTCGTGACGGCCGACTGACCCCGGAAGGTGTGGGCTGCCCGGAAGGCCGACACGAGGGCGTCCTGGACGGCGTCAGCGGCCTCCTCGCGGTCGCCGAGCGTTCGCAGGGCCACCGCCCACAGCCGGTCCCGGTGGCGGCGGACGAGCTCACCGAAGGCGTCCTGATCGCCGGCCACATGGCAGGCCAGGAGTTCCTGGTCGCTGCGCTCGTCGCGTATGGCGTCGTCCAACGGTGAGCCCCTCCCCTGCTCGGTCAGCTGGTGATCTTGATATCCGAGATCTGGCCCTTGTAGCCGCCGCCACCGGCCGGCAGGTCGGTCAGCCAGACGAGCACATAGCGCGTCATGACCGGCTTGGCCGGGGTGAGGGACACCTGGGTACCGTGCCCCGAAGCCTGCGTGGCGAAGCCCCCGGGCTGGTCGGGCTGGGACGAGGCGCCCTCGGGCGCCGTCCGCAGTTCGACCGAGGTGCTGCCCTGGAACGTCACGTCGACCTTGGCGACCTGCTGGGCCTTGCCGAGGTCCAGGACGATCCCCACGCCGGACTTCAACCGGCCGAACTTCGAATAGCCGTCGTAGCGCATGGTCGGCCACGAGGTGTTCGGGTCGCCGTCGTACGCGTTCTTTATCTGCTCCGGGTTCTCCGCGCCGTCGCCCTCCGGGTCGAAGTCGTGGGCGTCGACGATCGCGACCGGCTTGCCGTTCGGCTTGTCCTTCTCGTCCTCACCGGTCTGCGGCTGGGTGACCTGCGGGGTGTCGGGGTCCTTCGGCTGGTTCAGGAGCCGGTCCGCGATCTGCCAGCTGCCCAGGCCCAGGGCGGCGATCAGCAGGGCCGAGACGGCCCACTTCAGCGCCTTGCCGGCACGGCTCTGCAACGGCGGCGGCGGAACCACGACCGGCTGGGTGATCTGCGGGCGCGGCTGAGGGCGCCCGTACGTGCCCTGCTGGTAGGTCGTGCGCTGGTACTCGGGCGGCGCCGGGAGCGGGAACACCGGCTCCGGCGGACGGATGCGCGGCATCGCCGCCACCGCCTTCGCGAGCTCGTCCGGGGTGGTGCAGGGCGGCTCCTGGCGCGAGGCGGTCGCCCCGTCGTTCGCCAGGGCGCGCATCGCGATCTCGGAGAGGCCGCGGTGGACACCCGCGCGCACCTGGTCGGGGGCGAGCAGCCCGACGCCCTTGGGGAGCCCGGAGAGGCCGTAGGCGTCGTTGTCGTACGGCCAGCGCTGGGTGAGCGCCGCGTACAGCAGGGCGCCGATCGCCTCGGTGTCGGTGCGCTGCGGCCGGTCGGCGCTGATGCCGCGCAGGGCGGCGTTCACGGCGAGGCCGCGGATGCGGTACTGGCCGGTGGAACTGCGCAGGACCGCGCTCGGCGTGAGCCGGAGGTGCGAGAGTCCCTCACGGTGCGCCGCGGCCATGGCCTGGGAGACCTGGCTGACCAACTGGTAGGCGTCGTGCGGCTCCATGGGCCCGGCGGCCAGGAGCGCGGTCAGCTCGGTGGAGTCGGGCAGCCACTCGTGCACGACGTACACCAGGTCGTTCTCCTCGACGGCGTCGAGGACCTGGACGAACCGCGGATCGCCGAGCAGCGCCGCGGAGCGGGCCGCGGCCAGGACCGAGCGTGCTCTCGGGTGATCGGCGGGCAGGATGTGCACGCCGACGGCACGGCGGAGCTTCTCGTCCACAGCACGCCAGCTGCTGAATCCGTCCAGTCGGGTGACGCACTCCTCCAACCGGTAGCGCCTGGCCAGCTTGTGGCCGCTGTGCAGTTCCGGTGCCGTGATGGAGGGCTGTTCGTCGCTCTTTGGTTCGCCCGCCTTGTTCTCCGTGGCCTCGGCGGTCGTGACCGCCTTCTTCTGCGCTTCCGCCACCCCGTCGGTCGCGGCCTTGTCCGCCTTGGCGGTCAGCGGGTCGTCACCGCTGTTGTCGGCCACGTCGACGGCAGCCGTGCTACGTTCCGCCACCGTCGTTCCTGCCTCCCCATCCGTTGCGCCACATCCAACAGCCATGCCAATTGTGCCCACAGTCCGACGCTATGCACGACACGCGTCGAGGGACGATGGTTGTGCGAACGCCGTTCGTCAGCGTCCCAGACGTCCACGGACCATACCGACCATGGAGTTGAGCTCCGCGATCCGCATGCGCTTGGCGGCGACGAAGAAGACGCCGAGCAGGACCGCTCCGCCCACGAGCAGCGCCACCAGCGAGCCGAGGGCCCCTTCGCCCAGCACCTTCAGGAGGCCGAAGCCGACCGCTCCGGCCACGATCGCGGCCGGCAGCGACGCGAGGCACAGGCGGGCGTAGGTGCGCATCACATGGGCGCCGTCGAGGTCGCCGCCGAGGCGGTTGCGCAGGCGACGCCAGGCGACACCGACACCGACCATGTAGGCCAGGCCGTACGAGGCGGCCATGCCGACGACGGCCCACTGGGCCGGGAGCACGACGTAACAGACGGCCGAGGCGGCCGCGTTGACCGCCGCCACGATGACCGTGTTGTAGAAGGGCGTCCGGGTGTCCTCGTAGGCGTAGAAGCCGCGGAGCACGACGTACTGGACGGAGTAGGGGATCAGGCCGAGGCCGAAGGCCATCAGGATGAAGCCCATGCCCTGGGCGGCCTGGACGCCGCTGGAGGCGTAGAGCAGGGTGCACATCGGGACGCCGAGGGCCAGGAAGGCGAAGGAGACCGGGACGATCGCCACGGCCGAGTTGCGCAGGCCCTGGGAGATGTCGTCCCGCACGGCGCCCGGGTCGTCGTCCGAGGCGGCGCGGGAGATGCGGGGCAGCAGCGCGGCCATGACGGAGACGGTGATGATGGCCTGCGGCATGCCCCAGATCAGCTGGGCGTTCGAGTAGGCCAGGAAGCCCGCGCCGTTCTTGCCGGACTCCTCACCGGCCGCCGTGGCGAGCTGGGTGACGACCAGGACGCCGGCCTGGTTGGCGAGCACGAACAGCACGGTCCACTTGGCCAGCTTGACCGTCTTGCCGAGGCCGTGGCCCTTCCAGTCGAAGCGCGGGCGGAAGCGGAAACCGGTCTCGCGCAGGTACGGGATCATCGCCAGGGCCTGGACGACCAGGCCGAGCAGGGTGCCGATGCCGAGCAGGCGGATGCCCTCGTCGGGGATGGTCTGGACGCCCATGTGGGACTCGGCGGAGGTGCCGTAGACCCAGATGAACAGGCCGAACGTGGCGATCATGACGATGTTGTTGAGGACCGGGGTCCACATCATCGCGCCGAACTTGCCGCGGGCGTTGAGGATCTGACCCATCACCACGTGCACACCCATGAAGAAGATCGTGGGCAGGCAGTAGCGGGCGAAGGTGACGGCGACGCTGTTGGCCGCCGCGTCGTCGGCGATGGTGTTCGACATCAGCCGGATCAGCAGGGGGGCCGCGAAGACGGCGATGGCGACGATCGCGCCGAGCGCGACCATCACGAGGGTCAGCAGGCGGTTGGCGTAGGCCTCGCCGCCGTCCTCGTCGTTCTTCATCGAGCGGACCAGCTGCGGCACGAAGACCGAGTTGAGACCGCCGCCCACGGTGAGGATGTAGATCATCGTCGGCAGGGTGTAGGCGATGGTGAAGGTGTCACCGAGCAGGGCGGCGCCGAGCGCGCCGGTGATCACGAGGCTGCGGACGAAGCCGGTGAGGCGGGAGACGAGGGTTCCCGCGGCCATCACGGCGCTCGACTTGAGCAGGCCGGAGGCGCGGCCGGACTTCTTCGGGGCGGGCGCGGGCATGGGGTCGGGCTCCGTCGAGGGCGGAGGCACCTGGCCGGGCGTCTGCTGGTCCCGGTAGAGGTGGGCGAAGGCGTCCGTCTCCGGCGCGTCCTCTCCCGCCCGGGTCACCAGGTCGTCGACCCCGGTGAACTGGACCGTGCGGGCGTCGTCGCCGTACGGAAGGTGCCGCGAGGGCCCGTCGGGTTCGGGTGCCGGGGTCTGCGCCCACACCCGGGGGTCCGGGGCGTGCGCGGGCACGGCGGGCTGCTGGTAGAGCGGCTGGGGCTCCGCGTAGGTGCCGGGCGGGGGCGGCGGGTGCGCGGCGCGGTCGTAGAGCGCCTCGGTCACCGGGTCCTGAGCGGAGAGGTCCCGGCCCTGGTACGGGTCCTGGGCGTAGGCGTCCTGGACGTACGGGTCCTGGGCGTACGGGTTCTGCTCGTTCGGTGCGTACGGGTCAGGCACGGGCTGCTGCGGCGGCGGCACCGGCATGGGGCCGGGTGCCGGTGCCGCGGGCGTCCCACCGGCGGGCGCGGTGCCGCCCGCGGCCTGACCGCGGTCACCGTCGTACGGCGCGTTCATGGTTACCCCACCTCATCGTCCCCGGCCGACCGGCCACGACATCGCTCAACGGTCCACTTTCTCACCCGGGCCCGACGGGTCGCCGCTTTCGGGACCGGTGTCCGGTGTCGGGTCACTCGGCTGCCCGGGATCGGCGGCCTCGGCACCCGTCTCCGGCTCCGCTTCGGCCGTGGCCTCGCCCTCGGCCTCGCCTTCCGGCTCCGTCTCGACTTCCGCTTCGGCCTGGGCTTCCGCTTCCGCTTCGGCTTCGGCGTTGCGGGCGGCGGCCCGCTTCCGCTGGGAGTACATGCGCACGCCGGCGAGGACCAGCAGGAGCACACCGCCGGCGATGACGAGCATCACCGTGGGGGTGATCTCGGAGACCTTGACGGTGAAGTTCATCGGCGGGCCGTAGGGCGTGCCGTCCTCGGTGTAGAGCTGGGCCGACATCGGGACCGGGCCGTTGGCGTTGGCCGAGGCGGTGAACTTCACCGACTGGCTGTGCCCGCCCTCGATCTTCACCGGCAGCTCGGCGACGGCGTCCCCGCCGTTCAGCTGCAGACGGGTCTTGTTGCCGGAGGTCAGCCGCAGCACCAGGTGGTCCACGCCCTGGAGCAGCTTGTTCTGCACCGTCACGGGGATGGTGGCGCTCCGCCCGGAGAGCAGCAGGTCCGACTTCTCGATCAGCTGCACCTCCCGGGTCAGGCTCTCCAGGTACTGGTGCACTTCCTGGCGGTACAGCGAGGCGGAGGCCTTCTGCCCGCGCCATGAGGTCGACATCTCGCGGCTGATCGCGTTGGTGAAGGGCGGCACGACCCGGTCCGGGGCCGTCAGGATCACCTTGAAGTCGTCCAGCTGGTCGCGGGTCTTCTTCATCTGCTCGAACGCCTCGACGTCGAGCTCCTGGGCGCGCAGCCGCTTCGGGTAGGCGGAGCCGCGCGGCACGCGGGTGGAGGCGTCCGAGTCGGGCTTGACCGTCGTGGCCGCCGCCGTCAGGTCCAGCGGCTGCGTCCAGCGCTTCGCGGCGCCCTGGAGCACCGACGCCATGGCCTGGGCCTGGGCGGTGCTCGGCATGCGCTGGGGGGCGACCACGACGCTGCGCTGGTCCTCGGGCCGCTCCAGGGTCACCGCGAGCGACTGGGCCAGGAAGGACTGGACGGCGAGGGTGGAGTTCTCGGCCCGGATCAGATCGCCGTCGAAGGCCGTGGACAGCTCGGCGTCGCTGACGACGGCGGTCGTGCCGCCACCGACCGGGCGCGCCGCGTTCGGCGTGTACGGGAGGTCGTCGCGGAAGCTGTCGCTGCGGGCGATCACGTTGTGCGCGCCGGCGGAGGTGGCGACGGACATGATCGAGGGGTCGACCGCGCCGTCCACGGGCCACGAGAAGTCGGTGGACGGCTTCACGTGGAGGATGGTCTCGACCGTGGTCGTGGCCAGTGCCGTCGCCTGCTGGAGGTGGCTGAGCGAGCCGGGGACGTCCTTGCCGTGGTGGGCCAGGGAGGCGAGGTCGGGGTCGGCGAAGGGCAGCGCGACGACCTTCTGGCCCTGGACCGCCTTCTCCAGAAGGTCGAGCCACCGTTCGGCGACGTTCTGGTTCTTGCCCGCGATCTCGGTGCTGCCGTTCTTGACCCGGTACGGCTTGGCCATGGCGTCGACGCTGGCCAGCAGGTCCGGGTCGATCACCCAGGTGACCGGGAGGTTCGTGCCGAGGCTGACCATCTCGTGCAGCCGGCCGCCGGGCGCGAGCTCGGCGGCGAGGTCGTCGTTCTCGAAGACCGGGGTCTGCTGGAGGTCCGGTCCCGTCTCCGCGGAGACATGGGTGGTGGAGATCAGCGGCCAGAGGTAGGTGAGCTGGGTCTTCTTGTCGGTGTCCTCGGGCTGGTACGGCAGGAAGGTCCGCTCGATGCCGAGGACCCGGCCGTAGGACTGGTTCCCGGTCTGCCCGGTCAGGGAGACCCCGAGCTGGTAGACGCCGGGGTCGTCGATGCCCAGCTTGGAGACGGGGACGGAGAGCGTGAAGTCCTTGCTGAGTCCGGCCCCCAGCTTCGGGATCTCGACCGTGTAGGTGCCGCCGAGGGGCGGCGGGTCGCCGCCGTCCCGGTAGCCGCGGCGGCCGGAGACGTCGTCGATCTCGCTGCGGCTGGTCATCCGGGGGCCCACGCGCAGATCCACGGTGGCGTTGGTCACGGCCTGCTTGCCGCGGTTGGTGACCGAACCGGTGAGGGTGAGGGTGTCGCTCTCGACCGGGGCGCTCGGCGTGAGCGTGTCGACCGACACATCGACGGTCCCGGCGCTGCTCGCGCTCTCGGCGGCCTGCGCCGAGGGAGCGTTCAGGGCCGGGAGGAACCCGGCCAGCAGCGGAGCCGCGATGACGAGAGAGACCAGGCGCCGCACCCGGCGGCGGGCAGGTGAGGGACCGATCCCCTGGATAGCTGCCGCCTCGGCCACGCGTCGCCCGTCCTCGTCGTTGTCTGTGGTGTGTGTGGTGTCGGTGGTTCCCGGTTGCTGTGTCCAGGCATGGTAACGAGGCACGCGGCGGCCAAGTGCCGGGGACTGCTCCAGGCGATCAAGCGAAGGGCGCCGGAGACGGCCGCCGGGCCGCTGTGGGCGCGGGAAAAACGGGGGCATCGGTACGAGCTGGGGCACGTACCCTTTTCTGTTGTGCCGAACGCCAACGAAGACACCTCGACTGCACTGAGCCAGGTGCAACGCCGCGCGGTCAGTGAACTACTGCGTGTGTCCCCCGTCGCCGACGACCTCGCCCGCCGCTTCCAGGAAGCCGGGTTCAGCCTCGCGCTGGTCGGCGGCTCGGTCCGCGACGCCCTCCTCGGCCGTCTCGGCAACGACCTGGACTTCACGACGGACGCCCGTCCCGAGGACGTGCTGAAGATCGTCCGCCCTTGGGCCGACGCCGTCTGGGAGGTCGGCATCGCCTTCGGCACGGTCGGCTGCCAGAAGGACGCCCGCGTCGGGGACGTGGTCCAGCGCTTCCAGGTGGAGGTCACCACCTACCGCTCCGAGGCGTACGACCGCACCTCGCGCAAGCCCGAGGTCTCCTACGGCGACTCCATCGAG
Source organism: Streptomyces sp. NPDC093111 (assembly GCF_040683955.1). Taxonomy (NCBI): domain Bacteria; kingdom Bacillati; phylum Actinomycetota; class Actinomycetes; order Kitasatosporales; family Streptomycetaceae; genus Streptomyces; species Streptomyces sp. NPDC093111. Next base: position 494,255 of record NZ_JBFBNW010000004.1, read on the forward strand.
GTGGACCTGGTCCGGCGTGACTTCACGGTCAACGCCATGGCCGTGGCGCTCCCGGAGAAGGAGTTCATCGACCCGTACGGCGGCCTGGAGGACCTGGCCGCCCGGGTGCTGCGGACCCCTGGAACCCCCGAGGAGTCCTTCTCCGACGACCCGCTGCGCATGATGCGCGCGGCCAGGTTCGCCGCCCAGCTGGACTTCGAGGTGGCCCCCGAGGTCGTCACCGCGATGACGGAGATGGCCGGACGGCTGGAGATCGTCTCCGCCGAGCGGGTCCGGGACGAGCTCAACAAGCTGCTGCTCTCCGCGCACCCCCGCAAGGGGCTGGGACTGCTCGTGGAGACCGGTCTCGCCGCCCATGTGCTGCCCGAGCTTCCGTCGCTGCGGCTGGAGAGCGACGAGCACCACCGGCACAAGGACGTCTACGAGCACTCGCTGACCGTCCTCGACCAGGCGATCGACCTGGAGGAGGACGGCCCGGACCTGGTGCTCCGGCTCTCGGCGCTGCTCCACGACATCGGCAAGCCGCGCACCCGCCGCTTCGAGAACGACGGCCGGGTCTCGTTCCACCACCACGAGGTGGTCGGGGCGAAGATGACGAAGAAGCGCATGACGGCGCTCAAGTACTCCAACGAGATGATCAAGGACGTCTCGCGTCTGGTGGAGCTGCACCTGCGCTTCCACGGCTACGGCACGGGCGAGTGGACCGACTCGGCCGTCCGCCGCTACGTACGCGACGCGGGTCCGCTGCTCTCGCGGCTCCACAAGCTGACCCGCTCCGACTGCACCACGCGCAACAAGCGCAAGGCCTCCGCGCTCTCCCGCGCGTACGACGGCCTGGAGGAGCGCATCGCTCAGCTCCAGGAGCAGGAGGAGCTGGACTCGATCCGCCCCGACCTCGACGGCAACCAGATCCAGGAGGTCCTGGGGATCCGTCCGGGGCCGGCCGTCGGCCAGGCCTACAAGTTCCTGCTGGAGCTGCGGCTGGAGAACGGGCCGATGGGGCACGACGGGGCCGTCGAAGCGCTCAAGGAGTGGTGGGCGGCACAGGGCGAGTAGACAGGCGGCGCTGTTTCACACGCGATGTTTCACGTGAAACATCGCGGTGCCGGTACCGAGAAGGGGCGATGTTTCACGTGAAACATCGCCCCTTCCTCGTCAGGCCCGCGAGGAGCGCCTGATGCTCCTCGCCAGCGCCAGCGCGGTGCCGGCGTAGAGAAGGGCCACCAGGATCACGAGCGGTGCGGACCGCCCGTCGGGGGGCAGCATGAGCGCGGCGAGCCCGGCCGCCCCGACGAAGGCGACGTTGAAGAGCACGTCGTAGAGGGAGAAGATCCTCCCGCGATAGGCGTCGTCCACCGAGGTCTGGACGACCGTGTCCGTCGCGATCTTCGCTCCCTGGGTGATCAGGCCGAGCAGGAAGGCGGCCACGAGGAACGGGGTCCGGGCGAAGGTCAGCCCGAGAGCCGGCGTGAGGACGGCCGCGGCTCCCGAGCAGAGGATCATCCAGCCGAAGGGTCCCAGCTTGCCGACCGCCCAGGGCGAGAGGACGGCCGCCGCGAAGAAGCCGGCTCCGGAGGCCGCGACGGCGAGTCCGAGCGCGGCCAGGCCCTCCGAGTCCGTCGAGCTCCAGGCGTACCGGCAGAGCATGAGCACGGTCACGAACAGGGCGCCGTAGCAGAAGCGCATCAGGGCGACCGCGGTGAGCGCCCTGGCGGCGGGGCGCCGCTCGGCGAGGTGGCGCAGCCCGCTCGCCAGCCCCTGGGCGGTGGATCTCAGGGCGGTGGACAGGCGGGGATGGACGCGCTCCGGGTCCGGGCCGAGGAGCTCGCGCGGCATGCGCAGCGAGGCGAGCGCGGAGCAGAGGTAGAGGGCGGCGCCGAGCAGGACGACGGCGGCGTCGGAGTTGTCGGCGACCAGTCGCATCCCGAAGGCCAGTCCGCCACCGAGCGTCGCGGCGAGGGTGCCGGCGGTCGGGGAGATCGAGTTGGCGAGGACCAGGCGCTCGTCGTCGACGACCCGGGGGAGGGCGGCGGAGAGGCCCGCCAGGACGAAGCGGTTGACGGCCGTGACGGAGAGCGCGGAGGCGTAGAAGAGCCAGTCGGGCGGGGAGGCCAGGACGAGCAGCGCGGTGCCGCAGGCGAGGACGGCACGCAGCAGGTTGCCGTAGAGGAAGACCTGGCGGCGTTGCCATCGGTCGAGCAGGACGCCGGCGAAGGGGCCGACGAGGGAGTACGGGAGCAGCAGCACCGCCATGGCCGAGGCGATGGCCGCAGGGCTGGTCTCCTTCTCGGGGGAGAAGACGACGTACGTGGCCAGGGCCACCTGGTAGACGCCGTCGGCGCACTGGGAGAGCAGGCGTACGGCGAGCAGGCGGCGGAAGTTCCGCAGGCGCAGGAGAACGCGCAGATCACGCACGACGGACATGGCAGCAAGACTCACACACGAAGAGGGCCCCCGGGCAGTGCCACGGGGACCCTCGTCAGTGAGCCGTTCGACCGTCAGGTCAGCGCTCGACCTCGCCCTTGATGAACTTCTCGACGTTGGCGAAGGCCTCGTCGTCGAAGTACTGCACCGGCGGGGACTTCATGAAGTACGAGGAC